>JAIDKG010000084.1 GCA_029051525.1 Muribaculaceae bacterium | reverse complement strand
CTCCTTGCAGCAAGTGACAAAATCCACTCCAAGGCTGCGACCCCTACGGCCCCGAAATTTTAAGGAACGCGCTCTTACGCGAGCTCTCCACGAGGCGCTGCTTGATGCGCCGCAGGCGGGTGGCGAGCGTGTTGCGCGGCATACCGGTGATGGCCGCTATCTCCTCATAGGGGAGGTCGTCGAGCCAGAGGAGTATGATGGCTTTGTCGTCGGAACGCAGGCGATCTATCAGCGCATGCATTTCGCGGTATCGCTCGAGTGCGGCCGACTCCTCGGCTGCCATCTCGGGCATATTCTCGAGCGCCACGCGTTCTCCCCGGCGTTTCTCGCGGCGCAATGCCGAGATACAGGTGTTGAGCGCCACGCGATACACCCACGACGAGGGCGCAGCCTCGCCGCGAAACGAACTCCGGGCATACCACATGGCTGCCAGCACATCCTGACGCAGATCCTCATATTCAGCCGCATCATGGGCGTAATACCAGCATATCTTTGTGATTATCCCTTTGCTCCGGTGCACCAGGGCAAGGAAATCCTTCTCGGTGATTATATCATCTGGTAGGGCGGTAGTTTTCATTATTTTTAATTCTTCACCATATTAGTCGTCGATGTCGGCCAATAGTTTCAGCGGGCGCCATTAAAAAAATCTCCGGCGCACTTGGCAACCTGTGCGCCGGAATATTATGATTTCCCGGAATGATATATTGGTGCCATCTATCGGCGCTGCCATAGCAGCGCGCGTCCCGCCATGGCATTATATGTGCTCATCGACACCAGCACCACCACGGCCACCATCAGCAGCAGAGTGAGCACCTGAGCCATCATGGTCATATTGATATCGGGCAATTGCCAATCATTCAGTCCCACTCCGGTAGCAATCCATACTGTGGAACCATCGGCGCTCGTGGCAAGATGGTCGATCCAACCGCTCACCAATGGATAAAGCAGTGTGAGCACCACACCGGTAAGGAATCCGGCCAATGCCGACACCACACATGCCCATCGGCTGCGCCGCCTAATCGACACCGTATGCTCTCGCACTATCTCCACCCCCTCCATGCGCCGCTGCAATCCGGCCATGAATGAGCGCGAGGAGCTTCCTAATTCCGGATCAAACTCCCCGAAGAGCCGGCGCAAAGCCTCGTCATCCTTTCGAGTATCTTCCATATTCATTATATTGTTTAACCGGCCAAGATGCCGCGCAGCCGCCGCCGCGCACGGCTCAGATGCTGACGCACCGCATCGGTGCCGGCACCTGTGACTTCCGAAATCTCCTTTACCGAATATTCCTCCATGTAGTAGAGCAATACCGACATCCTTTCGCTCTCTGAGAGTTGGCCGAGCGCGGCATACAATTCCTGATATCGGAATGCGCCGTCGGCACACTCGGCTGCTTCAAGCGAGTAGGCCTCATCGACCGCCACATGGCAGCGCCGCGACCTCTGACTATTCAGGAAAGTATTATAGGCGATACGGAAAATCCAGGCATTAAATTTCTCCGGACTATTAAACCCATCGCAGGAGAGATAAGCCTTCACAAAGGTCTCCTGCGCCAGATCATCGGCCCGCTGGGTGTCGCCGCAGCAAAGGGCCACAAGAAATCGCCTCAGCGCCTTTTGTGTGCCCTCCACATGAGCGACAAACAACTCACGTGTCATTCCTGCTGCATATAATTCTAACAACCCGGTGCTTCACTCTTCTCTCGTGTCTCACACCGATTATTCCTTCACTGCCTCATCCTCGCGGCTCTCGGTCATCGACAGCTCTTGTTGCGCCTGCTTGCGCATCTGGCAGGCATTTACCGTATAGACTATCAGGAAACTCACACCTACCGCGATTGAGATACCGCCCCACCATATCATGTCGGAATCAAAATTCAGCATATCTCCACCTATGCTGATCGCTGTGCCATTGTAGATCACCAGCACCAGACCTATCAGAGTCCAAAGGCACCCGTGAAGCAGGCGGCGAGACTGATGCTCCTGCGGTGTGCGATTTTTGCTGTGGTGCCCTTTATGGTCATCACGGTTCTCCATCATACGCATCAGCTTATCTACATCCACGCCATTGGCTGAGTCGAGTGCCTTGAGGAGCACCTCCGAGCGCTTGTTCTGGCCGTTCATTTTCACTGCCGCCGCAATCAGCACAATTGCCACGGGGAGCACTACACATATGAAAATCGGTACTAAAATGTGTTGCATCTTTTCTGAGTTTTTTTTGATGTTATATAATCGCTACTTGAGAATCGCCGCCATGGCCGGAGATTCTCTCTTCTCTCTTTGAGAGCTCTCATTATAATGACACATCTACCATTCAGAATGTGACACAACTACCAAAAAAATTTCAGAAACTGCTTTTTGTGGGAACGCGCTCTTAAGGAACGCACTCTTAGTACATCAGCGGCTTCTTGGCCGCATCCTTCCAGCCGGCCTTGTATTCGCGGTCGGTGAAATATACTTTCAGGTCGGCATCATACTGCTTGTCGGTGAAATACACCTTCCGGTCGCAATCGTAAGATTTATCGGTGATATACCATATCCCCTTGTTCTCACTCTTCTTGGCCTTATACTCCCGGTCGGTGCGATACACCACCAGATCGGCCTGATACTCATGGTCTACCACATAGACCTTCACATCAGCCTTATAGGCCGAATCGACCGAATAGATTTTCTGTGCTTCCGCATGGCCGAAGATGGCGCCGAGAAGCGGAAGAAGTAACATTAAGCGTCGCATAAATGTAAGTATTTTGATTTCTGCTTAGAGCGTGTTCCTACGGTCGCACCACAATCGTCTGCACCTCCGTGGCATTGCAATGACGGCGGAAGAGATCCTCAAGCATCGCCACAGTGGCCGGGATATCGGCCACGCTGCTGTCGAAGATATGCATCGTTACGCTCACACGGGTGGTGGTGAGTTCTGTACGGGTGCGCTCATGGTCGGAGGTAGGTGTGCCGAATGCTCCGGCGGCATCGCGGATCACGGGGAGTCCGGCAATATTGAGCGGTCCGCGACCTATGCCCTCATAGGGTTCGCCGTCGGCCCCCACTCCCACTCGTATCACCTCACCCTCAATCCGGTCGCGGTCGAATACACCTACCGACCATCCGCTCGAGAGCGACAGAAGATTGCCCGTATCCACCAGCAGATTCACATTATAAAGTCCCAATCCGCGCACCACACGCCGCATCAGTTGCTCCTGCGAAGGGCGGTAACGGTTAGGATCTTTCCCAAATCTCTTATAAGCCTTACGGGTGGCGGCAATAGGCGCACGTTTATTCACATCTTCCACGGCATACAGAGCGGCGATACTCTCTGTGAGACGCTCCATCTCTGTGCGCAGTTGGTCGCTTACCGGCCCATTCTCCACATCGGCCTCCATATATATAATGCAATAGTCGGGGCAACCCTTGGCCACCACCTCCTCTATTTCGATTCTCTTTTCCATTTCTGTGTTTTATCAATCCGCCCCCACATCCATTCAAGAGAGTCATTATCCGGGTAGGGATGCACCTCGGTGCATCCGAAAAACGAGGTCGTTACCCGGAGCATCCCTACAACTTGATTACAATCAAGCGGTTTGAATCAATCAATTGTTACCTCTTCTCTCCCCCATTTGCAAATTTAGTATAAAATTCCCTCTCTTGCAAGAGCTCTTGCGTTAGGAAGCATTAGGGAAGCAGACGGATGGCGGTGATGTTGCGTCCGGTCTCTCCGGGATTGCGGCGATAACTGTAGAGTGGATGTTGGGCCGTCGGCCCGGCCGACTCTCCTGCTTCTGCATGGCGGGTGCATACTCCGCCGATCGTCACGGCATCTTGCAGCAACCCCTTCTGCAGAAGCAGCCGGCGATTACATGCGGCAAGATCAAGGTGAGGGCGCCCTCCCTCCTCCGGCCATAACACACCATGAGCCATTCCACCCTCCGCGAAGGCCTCGGCCAGTTCAGGACTCACTTCATAGCAATCGCCACATATACACGGGCCGATATAAGCACGCATATTACGCGTCTCGGCACCTGAGGCACAGAGACGATCCACTGTCTCGGCCGCAATCCCATGAAGCGTACCCTTCCATCCGGCATGGATAGCTGCCACAGCCCGAATATCAGGGGCATAGAGAAGTATCGGCACACAGTCGGCCGTGCGCACTCCGATCCATTCGCCGCTGAGGTCGGTGATAAGCGCATCGGTGTCGGGAAATATCGTAGCGGCAGGGATTCCATCTTCGCGGATCTGCCTCAGCCTCTCGGAAGTGAGGCACTCCACATGAGCCGTATGTGTCTGACAGGGCATCGTCACCCGATCGGTGAGCGTAGTATCCCGGTCGATTCCGGCCACAATAAATTCCACCCCGCCCCACTCCTCTGACAGTCGGATTGCCAAGGGGTCGGCGGGATGGTATGATAATGGGTTGATGTCGGGCATATATAAGTTCTTCTATATTTCTATTCAATTAAGAGCACCCTCTTATAACGCCCCGGCACACCGTTTTTATTGCCGCCCCGGCCGGAATGTGCTCCAAATCCGCCATCCCGGCCGGCCACTCTAATAAGTGAGGAAGCGCCCTCCGTCGCCCCATTCCCACTTACCGTTGATCACGGTCTGGAAATTGAATTTGGCTATGCCGAGATCCACATCAGCATACTCATTGGTATGCGCCAATCCGGCATGAAGATATGAATCCTCACCCTGCCACACTCGCACCAACTGCTTATTGAGTGCCGACGGCGCACAAGCCATCGCCTCAAGGCCGCTCTGCAGATAAGGCAATCGAGCCCGCGCCTCCTGCAGATTGAAAAATGCAATGTCCGATGCATAGAAACCCTCCGGGGCAAGCGATTTGCGATGAGCCATCTTCTTCACAATCGAGGCAATGAATCCCTCGCTCGGAGCCGCCTCTCCCACTGTGATAAGAAATGCAATTTTCTCCGAAGCCGAAAGATTCACCTGCACCTTAGAGGTATCGTAGGTGGCTCCCACGAAGCATGTGCCAAGTCCCTCCATAAGCGCCTTCATGCAGAAGCGCTCACCGGCATATCCGGCCACCTCTTCTCCATGCGGCGATTGGCGGTCCACTATCGCCACCACATAATTGCGCACATTCTTGAAGAAGCCATAACTCCTCTTAAACGACCCGAAAGCCTGCGGCTCATCCATACAAAGCGCAAACCTCACCCCCTCAGCGGCATATGCCGCATTGATATCCTCCACCTCCTGACGTATCGCCTTCAGAGCCGGTCCCTTCAGCGGTTGATCCAAATAACTTCTCACAGAATGCCGCTCCCGCAGCTGATCAATAGTATATAGCATAATCAAACTCTTTTAATAAGCCCCCTTCCCACAGAAAAGGGCTGATAATATAACGCATCATCAGCCGCTGCTGTTCATACTCTTGATTATCATTTGAAATTCCATAAGTCCTGACCTCCGTCGAGGTCTGACTTGCGGAATTTCAAATTTATAGCTAATTTTGCAGTATGGAATTCAAGCTACGTCAGGCATCCCGCGAGGATGCTCCTTTTATTGCCGAGACTGTGATGAGGGCGATGGGCGATGCCATATGCAGCAAGATGGCAGGCAAGCCGGAAAAGTTGCCTCTGATAGTGCAACTCTTCACCGAGCTCGCCGCCGCCGAGACTTCGCAATACAGCTACCGCAACACGCTGATCGCCGAGACCCCCGACAACCGGCCGGCCGGTGCCGTGGTGAGCTACGACGGCGCCATGCTCTATCAGTTGCGTCAGGCATTTATCGATGGAGCCAACCGTCTGCTGGGGTGGAATATACGTCAGGAGGATTTCACACCCGAGACCTCTGATGATGAGTTCTACCTCGATTCCCTCATGGTAAGCCCTGAATACCGTCGGCGCGGACTGGCCGGAATACTGATACGCGAGGCCGCAAAAAAAGCCCGGGAGGCCGGGAAACCCCTCGGACTTCTTGTGGATCATGACAATCCGGGCGCAAGGCGCCTCTATGTGGCTTCAGGTTTCAAGAGTGTCGGCACCCGACCTTTTGCGGGTGTCGATATGGAGCATATGCAGCTCGACGGGTCGCAGATTCTCTGACCGGCTCTGCCACCTCCGACCCACCGGAGATCTATTCTCAGCGGATGATGGCGCGACCTGCCCATACGAGCAGTATGCCGATCACTACGGTAGCGGCAAAATAGGCCACGAATGTGCCCCAGTCGCCCTTGCTCCCGAGCACCCACATATCATCGGCAAACGATGAGAAGGTAGTGAAACCACCGCAGAAACCGGTGATCAGAAGCACATTCTCTCCCGGTGTCATCACATGCGCTTTCTCAAGCAGTCCGAAGAACAGACCTATAAGGAAGCACCCGATGATGTTGACCAGAAAAGTGCCCATCGGGAAGTGACCGTGGAACATGGCATCGCTCCATTTCCCGACCAGAAAACGTCCGCAAGTGCCCACAAATCCACCGGCACCGGCAATAAGCATTGATTTGATCATAGTAGTAAAATTTAGATTTCACATAGTCGCGGCATACTGGAATTTGACCGGTTTCGCTCCATGACGCCACGACAAGCTGAAGTAGAAACCATAAACCCAACGGATTCCGAACCGGGAGTGTTATTATTCCCGACAGAGGGTGAATTAATGCAAATATAACCCTCGTGAATCCTCTTTGGTTCAAATTATAGTTAACAGATGGCACGTAAGAAACGCCCCCTTCCCCTACTCGAAGGGATTGAGATAACAGGACTTGCAGCCGAGGGGAAAGCCCTCGCCAAGGTGCGCCTGCGCCCGGAAGATGAATCACCGATTGTGATTTTCATCCCCTATGGTGCGCCGGGAGATATTGTCGATATCCAGCTCGACAAGAAAAAACATTCATATGCCGAGGCTCATATCGTGAAGATGGTGAAACCGTCGGCATTGCGCTGCGAACCTTTCTGCAGCCATTTCACTCTGTGTGGCGGTTGCAAATGGCAACACATCCCCTACGAGGAGCAGCTGAAGCAGAAACACACTCAGGTGACCGATGCACTGACCCGCATCGGGAAAATCGCACTGCCTGAGATTCTCCCCACTCTCGGCTCGGCCCGGACCGAGGGCTATCGCAATAAGATGGAGTACACTTTCTCCAATAAGAAATGGCGCACATTCGAGGAGCTGCGTTCCGGACGGGAGTTTACCGACTCTCCCAATGCGCTCGGATTCCACATCCCGGGAGCTTTCGACAAGGTGCTCCACATCGAGCGATGCCACCTGCAGGAGGATTTCGGCAACCGTCTGCGCAATTTCATCTATCAGCGTGCCTTGGAGCGCGGACTCTCATTCTATGACATCCGCAACAACATCGGTCTGCTCCGCACCCTCATGATACGCACCGCCTCCACCGGACAGAAGATGGTCGTGGTGGCTTTCGGCGAGGATAATCCGAAGGAGATTCACACCCTGATGGAGGAGATTGCAGCGGAATTTCCTGAAATCACCTCGCTTGAATATGCCATCAATCTCAAACTCAACGACTCTCTGGCCGATGTGGATATCCAATCCTTCCGCGGCCCCTCATATATTGAGGAGGAGATGGAGGGGCTCCGCTTCCGTGTGAACGCCAAGTCTTTCTATCAGACCAATTCCCTTCAGGCATACGAACTGTATAAGGTGACCCGACGGTTTGCCGGACTCGATCCGGAGGCCGGTGTGCTCACCGCTCCTGGCTCACCGCTCCCCTCCTGGATGTCGGAAGGACGGCGCCCGCTGGTCTATGACCTCTACACCGGCACCGGCACCATCGCCAACTTCGTGGCGCGTCAGGCCGAGAAGGTGGTCGGCATAGAATATGTAGAGGTGGCAATCGAGGATGCCCGCCTCAATTCGGAGGTGAATGGTATCCACAACACCCTCTTCTATGCCGGCGACATGAAGGATGTACTCACCACCGAATTCATCAGGCGCCATGGCGCACCCGATGTGATGATTATCGACCCGCCACGCGCCGGAATGCATGAGGATGTGGTCAAAGTAATCCTCAATGCTGCCCCGGAGACCATCGTCTACGTAAGCTGCAACCCCGCCACCCAGGCCCGCGACCTCGCCCTGATGGACCACCTCTACGAAGTGACCCACGTGCAGCCGGTCGACATGTTCCCCCACACCCACCACGTAGAGAACGTGGTGCGCCTGCGCCGCCGCAATTAACTCCCTGCAAAGATACGCCCCGCGTAAGAGACCGAAGCTCTTACGCGGGGCGCTTGCTATGTGTGGGGGGGGGAGAAAATACAGTGGTTGGGAGGGGAAGGAAGGCGCTCTTAGATATCGTAATCGTCGAAGAAACGGCTGGCGCTACTCTTGCGATAGTGGCTTATCTTCTCTTTTCTCTCTGCCTCCGACATTGAGGCGCATTCTTTGAGGATAGCATCCTCCCCTATGCAGCGACGGCGCTCATGGCGCTGCATCGATTTGTTGAAGTCGCAGAACATCTCCTTTGCACCATCATCAGTGTTGCAGAATGCCATGCGGTTGTCGATGTTGAGTTGGGTGCCCAGCATGTCGAGGTCGATGTTGGCGCCGATCAGGTTGAAGGTCCACCCCTTCTCTTTCAGGCGGCCGATGATCTCCGACACCATAGCGCCCGTATACCGGGTCGATGCATTTTCATAGCCATCGGTGATGATGGTCACAATGGCGGTGGAATCAGCATGAGTCTTGGCCACGGCCTCGAGATCGACCAGTGTTGAGCCCACTGCATCGAGCAGCGGAGTCATACCGCAGGGTTCGTAGTCTTCACCTGTGATATCCTGCACATTGGCGATGGGTTCGTTTTTCATCAGATAGCGCGACGGGCGGCTCCCCGAACCCTGGAATGGGTAGATACTCACGAAGTGATTCGTGCGCTCGGCGTGCTCCTTCTGGAGATTGCGCACTATGGCGAGTGTCTCGTTGCATCCCGAGATTGTGGAGCGCACGCAGTGGCTCATTGAGCCTGACTCATCGAGGATGATCAGGTTGAAGCATGTAGTCTTTTCCATAATTTTGGTTTTAGGTTGTGGGTTTTGCGTTGAATGTTTCCGGTTTTGGCGGCATCTCTCCCTTCTCTTGGCGGGAGTAGCAGTTTGAATGTTTTTCAGTAATGTATGTTTTGGCGGCTTAGAAAGTAAACAAATCCTTTATCGAGCCCTCTTCGATATCTGAGTCGGTGTCGCGATTGCGACGCTTTGAGAGTCGGAAGAACTTCGGTTTGCGTCCGCGCGGGGCAGCGATACTGCTTTTACATGGGGCTGTGGTAGTCGAAGCCATGAGCGTCCGAGAGTCTACATCCTCCACGAGATGGGATTGCATCAGTTTGCGGTGGAAGTTGCGCCGGTCGTAGGTGATGCCGTTGATTACTTCATAGACTCTTCGCAACTCATCGACCGTGAATATCTCATCGAGCAGATAGAAGGCGGCCGGACGAAGGGTGAGTATCTCACGGAGCCTTACGCGGGCAGCCTCGATGATCTCAGTGTGGTCGAAGGCCAGCGGGGGGAGCATGTCGGCGTCAAACCATTCGGCAGCCCGGGCATCATCGCCACCCACTACCTGATAGTCGGCCGGCCGCACCAGTGCGATAAACGCCACCGTCACCACACGGCCTCGGGGGTCGCGCCCCACACTGCTGAAACAGCAGAACTGCTCAAGATAGATATTGGTCACGCCGGTTTCCTCTCTGAGTTCGCGGATGGCACACTCTTCGATTGTCTCCTCCATCTTCATGAAGCCTCCGGGAAGTGCCCAATAGCCTTTATAGGGCTCCACACCGCGCTCTATGAGGAGGATCTTCAGTCCCCGGCCGTCAAAGCCGAATATCACACAGTCGGCTGTCATAGCCGGCCGGGGATACTCATATGTATAACCGCCGTTACGGTTTTGAAGATTGTCGGTTCCCATGTCACTGATGAGGTATTAGGGGGTTGCGTATTTCTGACGCAAAATTACAAATTCTATTTGATTCCACCAAATTATTGTTGTGTATTTTTCACGCAAATTCACAAATAAATTTTCCATTCAATGCCTACACCCTGTTTATCAACCGTTTAAGCCGATAATTTTTCTACAAAAAAATTTTAGAGTGCGTTCCTTCCCCCTACCCTCACCACTCGATAAAAAAAATCACCGCATGCCATCTCCTCCGATTCCGGAGGGCTGACATGCGGTGAAGTATGTGGGGAGGTGGATTAGTCCTCGGGCTTCTCGATCACGATGTCGAAACGGTTGAGGAAGTCCATTGTCTTCTGGATATAGTCGGTCATGACTACATCATCCTCTACGAAGGGCACCTCTTTGCGGTAGTTCTCCATCACTGTCTCGATGTAGGGGGATGATTTCAGCGGACGACGGAAGTCGATACCCTGAGCGGCATTCATCAGCTCAACGGCTGCGATATACTTCAGGTTGTCAATAATCTTGTGGAGCTTTGTTGCGGCATTGGCACCCATCGACACAAGATCCTCCTGACCGTTGGAGCTTACGATTGAATCGCAGCTTGCGGGCCAGGCATACATCTTGTTCTGGCTCACCATCGAGGCAGCCGAATACTGCGGGATCATGAAGCCGGAGTTCAGACCGGGTTTGGCCACAAGGAATTCCGGCAGACCGCGCAGACCGAGGATGAGCTGTGCCACACGACGCTCGGAGATGTTGCCGAGTTCGTGAAGAGCCACACCCATGTAGTCGAATGCAAGTGCAAGAGGTTCGCCGTGGAAGTTGCCGCCCGACACTACCATATCCTCGTCGGGGAATACGGTGGGATTGTCGGTCACGGAGTTGATTTCGATGTGGAGCACGTCGGTCACATGGTTCATGGCATCCTTAACCGCGCCGTGCACCTGCGGGATGCAGCGGAATGAATAGGGATCCTGCACATGAGCCTTCTCGCGCTTGATGATTTCGGAGCCTTTGAGGAGCTCGCGGAACACACGGCCTGTCTCGATCTGGCCGGGGTGAGGACGCACCTGCTGGATGCAGTCCCAGAAGGGTTCGATGCGGCCGTCGAATGCTTCGAGCGACATTGCGCCGAAGAGGTCGAAGCAGTTCACAAGGTGCCAGCCGTCGATAAGAGCCTTGATGCCGTTGGCGCTCATGAACTGAGTGCCGTTGAGCAGTGCCAGACCCTCTTTCGATTTGAGGCGGATCGGATTCCAGCCGAAAATGTTGAGCACTTCCTGACCTTTGCGGCGCTTCCCTTGGAACATCACTTCACCCTCGCCGATGAGCGGGAGGAAGAGGTTGGCGAGGGGTGCGAGGTCGCCGCTGGCGCCGAGCGAGCCACGGTCGTAGACCACCGGGAGGATGTCGTTGTTATAGAAATCCAGAATGCGCTGCACTGTCTCCACCTGCACGCCGCTGAAGCCCATCGAAAGGGCATGGGCCTTGAGGAGAAGCATCAGTTTCACCACCTCGGGAGCCACCGGTGTGCCTACGCTGCAGGAGTGGCTCTTCACCAGATTCTCCTGAAGTGTGGTGAGGTCTTCGGGCGAGATATGCTTGTTGCAGAGTGAGCCGAAACCGGTTGTCACACCATAGATGGGCACTGTGTTGGTGTCGGTCTTGCGGTCGAGAAACTCGCGGCAATGGCGAATCTGTGCCACAGCCTCGTCAGAGAGCACGAGCTGTGTGCCGTCGCGCAGGATGCGCTCTATCAGGTCGTAGGTCAGCGGACTGCTGCCTATGGCATAGGTTTCCATTCTGTCGGTCATGGTATTCTATAATTTTTCTGGTTAATCATTTGGATTCGGGAGCCTGGTAGACCACCTTTCCGCCATGGATTGTGGTGCGCACACAGTTCATCCCGACATAGTAGGGAAGATAGTTGATGTTGTCGAATTCAAGTATCACCACGTCGCCCCTCTTCCCTTTCTCAAGCGACCCGGCCTCGCCGGCCATGCCGAGGGCTGCGGCGCCGTTGAGGGTGAGCGCGGTGATTGTCTCCTCGATGCTCATCTTCATGTAGATGCAGGCCAGGGCGATGGTGAGTGGTATCGATCCGGAGAAGCAGCTGCCGGGGTTGAGGTCGGTGGCGAGCGCCACGGCACCTCCGGCCTCGATAAACTTGCGGGCCGGAGCATACGGCTCCTTGAGGGCGAAGGCTGTGAGCGGCAGCAGTGTGGCCACTACGCCGGCCTTAGCCATGCGCTCCACACCCTCGTCGCTCACATGGAGCAGGTGGTCGGCCGAGAGGGCTCCGAGTTCGGCTGCCAGTTCGGCACCGCCGAGGGTAACAATCTCGTCGGCATGAAGTTTCAGCGCGTATCCCATATCGCGGGCCGCTTTCAGCAGAC
Organism: Muribaculaceae bacterium; assembly: GCA_029051525.1. Classification (GTDB taxonomy): domain Bacteria; phylum Bacteroidota; class Bacteroidia; order Bacteroidales; family Muribaculaceae; genus Lepagella. The sequence continues at coordinate 6,701 of JAIDKG010000084.1, read as the reverse complement.
GGCGGGAATCCTCGATTTCGAATACGTTCTTTTCGCAGAATACATCGCAGCATTTCGCCATATCGCGGAATGCCGGCAACATCTCGGCAATCAGATAATCCACATATTCCGAGGTGCGCCCTTTATACTCCGTAGGCACGGCATGTGCGCCGAGGAATGTGCTCACCACATTGAGTCCTGTCGCAGGGTCGTCGGCCAACCGACGGATTGCCTCCAGCTGACGGCGCTCTGTAGCGAGATCAAGTCCGTAGCCGCTCTTGGCCTCTACGGTAGTGACACCCATCTCCGACATGCGGCGCAGAAACCAGCGGGCCTTGTCGGCCATCTCGTCGGCTGTACACTCGCGAGTGGCGTTGACGGTGCTCTGTATGCCGCCGCCGCGCTCCATTATCGACATGTAGGTGTCACCCTTCAGTCGCCATGAGAACTCATCCGGGCGATAGCCGCCAAACACGAGATGAGTGTGGCTGTCGACAAAACCGGGCAAAGCCACACGACCCTCGCCATCGGTATATTCATACGTGTGGAGCGCAAGGAGTTCACCGGGACAATCACTCTCCGTGCCGGCATATTCTATAATGCCGTCGGCAATCACGATCATCCCCTGCTCCACGATATGCAGTCGGGCCATCGCCTCACCCCGCAGGGCTTCCGAGCCCAGCGGAGTGGCGATGCGCACATTCTTTATGATTCGGTTCTCTCTCATTTCACTATGCTGTCGATGAGTTGGTCGTCGGCAAGGAAGGGCTCTGTAATCATGAACCCGGCTGCGGCCTGGGTGTCGTTCCATTCGCGCACGGTGCTCATGGCATTCTCATTGCGTGCCCATGAGCGGCGTGCCACACCACCCATCACATCCCAAAGCATTGCCTTGGTCAGGATTTCATCCACACGCTTGGAGCCGTCGCAGAGCATTCCGAAGCCACCGTTGATAGCCTTGCCTATGCCCACGCCGCCACCGTTGTGGAGAGCCACCAGACTCATGCCGCGCGCACAGTTGCCGGCGAAGCACTGCACAGCCATGTCGGCCATCACGTTAGAGCCATCCTTGATGTTGGATGTCTCACGGAATGGGGAATCGGTGCCGCTCACATCGTGGTGGTCGCGACCGAGCATGATCGGACCCACCTCGCCATTGCGCACCATCTCGTTGAAGCGCAGGGCGATTTTCAGGCGTCCCATCGCATCCTGATAAAGGATACGGGCCTGAGTGCCCACCACGAGAGCATTCTTCTCGGCATCGCGAATCCAGTTGTAGTTGTCGCGGTCCTGACCGCGGCGGTCGGGGTCGATACATTCCATTGCGGCACGGTCGGTCTTCACCAAATCCTCATGCTTGCCGCTGAGACATACCCAGCGGAAGGGACCGTAACCATAGTCAAAGAGCATCGGACCCATGATATCCTCTACATATGAGGGCCAGATGAAGCCATCCTTCTCATCGATTCCATTCTTGGAAATCTCCTTCACACCGGCATCGTAGATGGCCTTCATGAATGAGTTGCCATAGTCGAAGAAGTATGTGCCACGCTCTGTGAGAGCCTTGATTGCCTCATAATGACGGCGGAGAGTCTTGTCGATCTCCTCGCGGAATTTCTCGGGATTCTCATGCAGCAGGCGGGTGCGCTCCTCAAAGCTCATGCCGGCAGGGCAATAGCCACCCTCATATACGGCATGACAGGAGGTCTGGTCGCTGAGCAGTTCGATTTTCTTATCATGAGCCACAGCATATTCCAGCAGGTCGACCACATTGCCGTGATAGGCAATCGACACCGGACGCTTCTCAGCCATAGCCTCCTCGGCCAGACGGAATGCCTCGGGAATAGAGTCGGTCACAACCTCTACCCAACCCTGATTCTTACGGGTCATGATACGTGAGAGGTCGACCTCGGCGATAATCGAAGCCGCACCGGCTATGAGGGCCGCCTTGGGCTGAGCACCGCTCATGCCGCCGAGACCGGAGCTCACGAAGAGATGACCGGTGAGGTCGCCATCCTGAGCCACACCGAGTTTCATGCGACCTGCATTGAGGATAGTATTGAAGGTGCCGTGCACGATACCCTGCGGACCGATATACATCCATCCGCCGGCGGTCATCTGACCATAGTTGGCCACACCGAGCTGCATCGCCTCGTGCCAATCGTGGAGATTGTCAAACATTCCCACCATCATGGCATTGGTGATAATCACCCTCGGAGCCTCCGGGCGTGAGGGGAAGAGACCGAGCGGATGACCCGACTCCACTACGAGAGTCTGATCTTCAGTCAGTTGCTCAAGATATTTCTTGATAAGGCGATATTGCAGCCAGTTCTGACATACCTGACCGGTCTCGCCATAGGTCACGAGTTCATAGGGATAAAGGGCGATATCGAAGCAGAGGTTATTGTCGATCATCACCTGGAAAGCCTTTCCGGCCAGACACTTACCCTTATACTCATCGATTGGCTTTGCTGCGAGGTCACCCTCCGGGCGCCATCGATAGGCATAGATTCGGCCACGTGTGCGGAGTTCCTCCATAAATTCGGGAGCTGCCTTGGCGTGCAGTTCCGGCGGCAGATAACGCAACGCATTGCGCAGAGCTGTCTTGGTTTTTTCAGGTGTAAGGGTGTATCCGCGGTCGGGAGCGCGACGGATACCCTCTTTAAATTCCGGCATCTCAGGCCATTCGGCCGAGAGGAGAATGCGGTTGTCGTTCATGGTGTATCTAAAATATATACTGTGTTAGATTGATTCGGATAATCAGTGGGTCGGCATCGGAGAGCCCGGCCTCAGGGCGGCACCCCGTGCCCTCGGCACTTAGACTTAGTGCAAATGAAAATTCGCACTAAGCTAAGAGGGCTTGTCGGCCACAGGCCGGTGCCCGGTGCCTCCGGCACTTAGACTTAGTGCAAATTTACAGAAATTTCGGGAAATCAGAAAACTATTCGCCTACTTTTTAACCCTATTTTTCATACTCCAATAGAAACATCAGCTAAACCGCAGTCCACGTGGGTCTAAGACCTCGAGGAATGGGTCTGCCTTTCCGCATACCGTCGGTCAGTCGCGGAGCGACTGCACTGCATATAAACCGTAGACAGCTCGGGCGATAGCGCGAGATGTATACGGAGAGTGCCCCTTCACGGTCCGCCAGTCGCGGAGCGACTGCACTATATATACCATCGTGGTTGGAGCGCAGAGCTCAGTGACTCTCCGTGACGGAATGGATAGTGCAGTCGCTCCGCGACTGCGACGGTTGTAGAATAGTCGGTTTGCTCGTGGATCAAAGACCCTCCGGACTGTGGACTGAAAACAAACTCTGAATTTCCTCCGTCAGCAATACTACTCCATAATACCATTACTTCTCATGATTTCTATTGCATCTTCCGGATTTTCTATAAATTCAAGAGGAGCTTGATAGAATGGGAGCACCGGTTCTATCGGAGCATCTGGATCATCTTCAAATTCAAAAACCAATTTACAGTCGGGATAGAAGTACAGTTTATCATCCGTCTCATCATACTGGAATGGAGCAAAAGTAATATATACATATGCCATTACTCCGAAATCATCAATATCAATGTCTCTTAGAACATTCCCATACGTTTCAACAAGGCATTTTTTGGAAACCGGAGAAATTTCTTGTTTCTCTTCCTTATTTTCACATTTATGCATACAAAAAATGCGCACTCCTTGAATTTTAGGGTTCTCCATTAGCAATATCCGTTCTCCCTCGCAATACATCGTATCAAGACGCAATTTACCGGGGATTGCAATAGTCATCCTCTTCTCGGGAATATATGCGGCCATTGTAAGCAATCCGAAATCCTTTACATTACAAACTATACGAACCACACCATTCCCCGAATCAATAATTGGAAAATCTTCGAGTTTAAAATGATACTCAAAAGTCTTCACCAGCCGCTCGCTGTACCCACAAGACACCTCGCTCACCAGCATCACCAGAATGAAAATTATTCGTTTCATAGTGTTAAAATAATGATTTTAGTATATGCAGAATCTCAATTATCTGCCCGATAAGTTGACTTCTAATGTATTGTAACAACATCACACAGAAATCAAGATTCTGCATATACAGTTATATTTTACTCTTTCATCACCCTGCGGTTGTCTACCGGCATGTCGTCAACATACAGTGTAAGGACATAGATTCCCTTACTCATGCCGGATATATCCATATTGACAGAATACTCCTCTTCTGTTGAAAACCGCTCCAACGCCACACGGTTGCCTATCACATCCGACAATGTAAGATAGGCAGATGAAGCGTCATCGTAGACTGAACATTCCACCGTCAGGTTCCCGCTTCTCTCTAAAGCAAATGTCTCGATGTTTCCATACATTGCCCGAGTCGAAGCAGCTACAGCCGATGATATGGCATCATTACCCTCAATCAGATAAGGGATGTAGTCCTGTTTAGTGATGCAAATCGTGGCATTCGTTTCAGGTACGGTAAATTCGGCATTTTGCACATTTCTGAATACTGTCTGCACATATTTACCTTTCGTTTCACCGGTCATGCAGATTACGCAGTCCTCTATACCGGTATCTACTGCAATATTACCATTGCTCTTGCGTGTCACCATTACGTGGCGAAAAACCGATGGATATGTCTTAAATATCGGCATCTCCGGGTCACCCATCGGATTCCAACTATACTGAAGCCAACGATATATCGGATATCGATTACTTAGTCCAAACCATACATTCTTAGCTCTCGTTGCAAGTTTACCGAAATGAGTACTCCCATTTCCTATACCCTCAAATAATGTTCTATAGAACCAGCCGTCATAATCAACAGAGGGATTAATCATTTTTGGATCTGTCGGAGTGAATTTTTCTAATCCCCACCCTTCGCGCGATGAACCAACGAATGCCACAACTCCGTTTCGCGCGCCTGCAAGGAATGCCTGACTCAAACAGCCCGACAAGCTTTTGTCCATCTTGACATAGAATGATTCCTTATCAAATGCATTCACATGGCAGGCCGTTGTAGTGATAATTCGGCCTCCACTAGTACTTATAATATTGAAAGCATTTGATTTTGGATAAGTCTTGTCCTCAGTACCAAAATACCAACCGTCTTTTTTCCCATGAGTAATTATCTCTACAAAACTGTAATTCTTTTGCAGCTCTGCCATTAGGCTGGATTCATCGATTACCCCACCCTGTGTGTCGAACATTGTTGTCACCGATCCAATCCAATAATCCTTAATATGCTTTGAAATAAGAGCCTCGCCAAATTTATGCGCATCACTTTTGATTTCTCCACCATCAGACACATAAGAACTCAACTTACTTCCGGCACATAACATCTTCTGTACGACATTTCCTTTCTTCTCATAGGCCAACAGCTTTTTGATAAAGCTATTTACATGAGTCGGGAGAAGGAGCGGCACTCTGGTCACAAGTACTTCCGGATATAATACACAGTTATCATCAGCTTCTCCAAGTATACCATTACCGTTCGCATCCCAGTCGAACGGTTCTCTAAAACATCCATAAAATAAATCTGCAGGAATAGTTTTATCTTCCGCCACAACCACTTCTTTGCCCGTAGATAAATCTTTAGAAGTCACTTTACCATAAGTGCGAACAGCAGGAATAATCGATGCGTCTCCTCCAAGCAATACAAAGGATACTCCGTTCTGCTTATACATATCCCGAATACAGCTCTTAATCTGCATCCTTGACGACATGCCGGCATACATTTCCTCTATCTTCTCCACTGTCACCAAAGCACAGCGCCAACCTTTCTGACGTTTCCAGTCAATCAACTTCTGATAAGTATCTACAAGGGCTTCCTGACAGATAATCACGTAATCTATCGGGGTCGCTTTGGTATTCTCTTTCACATCAAAATTGCCATCCAGATCCAATGGTGATATATCACTATATGCCGACAGTATCGCAAGCGCATCCTCCGGATTGTCAATCAAGTCGAGGAAGAGTCTCGGAATTGGAAGTTCGGGGTCGATTGCCTGTGCATCCGGATTATCCTCTAATTCCAATGTCACTGTAAGCGACGGGAGGAAATACAGATTCTTCTCTTCCCAATCGTATTGAAAAGGGGAAAGCAGATAATATACCAGTGAGATAGTCCCGAACTCAATCATATCTGCATAGTCCAACGGTACAAGATCATCCTTGCATTTAACGTAATAGAGTGAGTCAACTGATTCCGTGGAATCTGCTACGCCGCTGCGGCCGAGAAAATCCCACGTCGGTTTTAAACGGACATTCTCAGCGACTGTAACCCGGTCACCATCACAGTATGCCTCCTTAATACGCATACCGCCTGGTATGGCTATACAGATGCTCTTACGGGGGATTCTCACATTATCCCCTAAATTGTAGAAATCGCCGAGGTTGGTGCTATAGGCCTGCGCATATCCATCTCCATCATCAACGACACCAAAGTTTTCGATGTCGAAGTTGAACTCCACCACCGTTTGGTGCTCGCTGTATGCCGGTAGCACCATACCCATCAACATCAGTAAAATGAAGATTATTCGTTTCATATTAATAGTAATTGTTATATTTTGCAAATATATGGATATTTTTACACCTCGCAAAGTTTGTTAAATTATTTAACAGTCTTTAACTATAATATCCTAATCACGTAACTATTAGAGCGCGTTCCTTAAAATTTCGGGGTCGTAGGGGCGGCGATTTTTGAGTGGATTTTGCGAGTCGAAGAAGGA
>JAIDKG010000083.1 GCA_029051525.1 Muribaculaceae bacterium | reverse complement strand
TGTTTGGATGGGTGGGTTGATGGATGGATGGATGGATGGATTGGAGGATGGAAGGATGGATGGATGGATGGTTGGATGATTGGATGGATGGTACAAGAGATGATGTAGGTGGTCTAAATATAAATAAAGGAGGGGGGAGGGGAGGAGAGGCGGTTTTATTGGCGCGGGGGGAGGATTTCGATCCAGTAATCATCCGGGTCGTGGATGAAATAGATTCCCATGGTGGGATTCTCGAAGCATATCACGCCGTTCTTGCGGTGGAACTCGCGGATTGCATCATAGTCGCCGTCAAAGCGGAGGGCAAGGTGCGATTCATTCTCACCCAGCTCGTAGGGACCCTTGTGGTCGCGGAGCCAGGTGAGCTCCAGACGGAAGTCATTGCCCGGCGAGGAGAGGTATTTGAGGATGAAAGAGCCGTCGGAGGCGCGTTTCTCTCCGACTTCAGATAGCCCCAGATTCTCCTTGTAGAATGCCAGAGAGGCATCGAGGTCCATGACGTTGATGTTGAAGTGGTCGAAGTGCATTTTGATATCCATATCGATCAGGTAGTGTAATAAATTGGGTTATTCGCCATGTATTGTCTTTCCTTGGCTCCGGATGGGGAGGGGAAAGATGTTCATGACGCGTTCTAAATAGCAGTTTTCATCTTTTATAACATTTTAGAGGTGAAAAAGATAGGGAATAATGCCGGAGTTTGGGAAAATTTTTTTAAATTTGCAATCGCTTACAGGCATATGCAAAGGTTCTGACTTCATTCCTTCCAGGCATGGTGAATCCGGCGTGGTATGCCGCTGTTAGCCTTAAAACCGATAAATTATTAATTATCAGACAAAAAGCTTATAATAACCATGAGCAAACCTTATGTACTCGGAATCGACATAGGCGGCACCAATACCGTGTTTGGCATCGTTGATGCCCGTGGTCATGTAGTGGCCAGTGATTCCATCAAGACCCGCAAGCACAGTAATTTTGATGATTATATTGAAGAGCTTCATTCGGAAGTGGTGCGCCTGCTGAAGGCCAACGACGTGGAGAATGAGATTCAGGGCATAGGCATAGGTGCACCCAATGCCAACTACTATACAGGCGAGATTCAGAACGCTCCCAACCTTCCCTGGGGCAACGGCATACTGCCGCTGGCTGAGAAAGTGAGCATCGCCTTCGGCGGCATACCTGTGGCTGTGACCAATGATGCCAATGCCGCAGCGCTTGGTGAAATGACTTATGGCGCAGCCCGCGGTATGAAGGATTTCATCATGATCACATTGGGCACAGGTGTGGGCTCCGGTATCGTGGTCAACGGTCAGCTTGTGTATGGCCACGATGGTTTTGCAGGCGAGCTGGGTCACGTGATTATGAAGCGCAACAATGGTCGTGTGTGCGGCTGCGGTCGCACAGGCTGCCTCGAGGCATATTGCTCGGCTACGGGTGTGGCCCGCACAGCCCGCGAGTTCCTTGAGCTCCGCAGCGATCCCTCCACTCTTCGCAATCTCAATATCGAGGATATCACCTCTAAGGATGTATATGATGCAGCTGCAGCAGGCGACAAGCTGGCTAAAGAGATTTTCGAGTACACCGGCAAGATTCTCGGCGAGGCATTTGCCGACATGGTGGCATTCTCGAGCCCGCAGGCAATCGTGCTCTTCGGCGGACTTGCCAAGAGCGGCGACCTTCTTCTGCGTCCGCTCCGCGAGGCGTTTGAGAAATCGCTTTTCCCGATCTTCCGCGGCAAGACCAAGATTATCCTTTCCGAACTGAAAGAGAGCGATGCAGCCGTGCTTGGTGCCTCCGCTCTTGGCTGGGAGGCCAAATTCCGTGTAGAGGCTCCGCAGGCCTATCCGGCAGCGCAGGCCCCGGCCACAGTTCCCGCCGTTACCGAAGAATAAGCCATAGACCCACAGAATAACCAAAGGCTGTGAAGCTGAAAAATCCGCCATGATTTCGCTTCACAGCCTTTTTTTGTAAAAAAGAGCCGCGATGCTTAAGCATCGCGGCTCTTTATTGTGATGGGGAGAGGTGGGGGGTCAGAAGTTTTTGAGTTCGCGGAAGAGGCGGTGGATGGGGAGGCCCATCACGTTGTAGAAGCTGCCGCGGATTTCTTCTACGGCTACGCCGCCGATCCATTCCTGAATGCCGTAGGCACCGGCTTTGTCGAGGGGTGAGAAACTGTCTACGTAGTAGCGGATCTCATCGTCGGAGAGGTGACCGAATTTCACATCGGTCACAGAGGTGAAAGAGGTGCGGTTGCGATGAGTGGCGATGGTGACACCGGTCACTACTTGATGTGTGTGGTCGCTCAGAGCGCGGAGCATCTCGCAGGCTTCGGTCGTGGAGGAGGGTTTGCCGAGTATGCGGTCACCAAGTATGACGAGGGTGTCGGCGGTGATGATCAGTTCGTTGTGTTGCAGAAGGCTGAGGTAGGCATCCGCCTTTATACCTGAAAGGTATTGAGGCACCTCCATGGGGGGCATCGTGGAGGGGAAGGTCTCCTCTGCATTATGCACATTGACCACGGTAAATGGTATTCGCAGCAATTGGAGCAATTCGCGGCGGCGAGGTGATTTGCTGCCTAACAGGATTTTATAGTCTTTCAGATTCGGGAGCACAGTCATAAGTAGCTCTTAGAAATTTGTTTATATCATTGATTAGGTGCTTCGAAAATGGCATACACCTCATCCCAGCGCCCCTGGGCGCGCATCACACTTTCTATCAGGTCGCGGGCGCAGCCGTAGCCGCCGGTGAATTTGGAGATGTATGTGGCAGTGGCGAGCACTTCCGATGCGGCATCATGGGGTGCGGCGGCCAGACCGCAGTGGCGCATGGGCTGGAGGTCGGGGATGTCGTCGCCCATGTAGGCCACCTCTTCGGGGAGCAGGCCGTGGTCGAGCATCCATTGTTGCATCACGGGGAGTTTGCGGGTTATTCCTGAGTATACGTCGGTGATGCCGAGCAGATGGTAGCGCAGCTCCACGGCTTCGGTCTTGCCGCCGGTAATGATGCATATGCGGTAGCCGGCACGCAGGGCGGCGCGCAGGGCGAGGCCGTCGCGCAGATTGGTGGTGCGCATGGGTTGGCCGTCATCGCCAATGCGGAGAGTGGTGGCCGACAGCACACCATCCACATCGAATATGAAGGCTTTTATCCGGCTTGCGTCGATGGCTAATTTACTCATATTTCAGGGTTTGAGGGGTGAGCGAATCAGGGGCGCCCTGTGGCACACCCGGGTTATGACATGAGATGATTGAATCGGAGAGCATACGGTATATTCGGGCCGTGTCGGGGAAATCGCGCAGATGGTCGAGATGGGCTTCAATCACAGTGCGGTCGCCTCTTACGGCAGGCCCGGTCTGGGCCAGGGAGGGGGAGGTGAGAGCGAGTTTGTCGACTGTCTGTCGCAGCAGCGGCAGCAGTATCTTTAGGTCAAGGTTATGCCGGCGGAGGAAGTCATCGGCCAGAGTGCAGAGATGATTGAAGAAATTGCAGGTCATCACTGCTGCCACATGGTAGAGGGCGCGCTGCCCGGAATCGGCTTCGACCACGGTATTGGAGATTTCAGATGCGAGGCGCATGAGGCGGGAAGTCACTTCAGGACTGCTCCCCTCGATGAGGAAGGGGATGGTGTCGTAGTGCATTTCGACATCGCGCGAGAAGGTCTGAAGCGGGTAGAATACTCCGCAACCCTGCGCCTCGGCGGCTAATGGGGTCATGACATCGGCCAGAGGTATAGATCCGGATGTGTGGGCGATGATAGCCCCGGCGATAGGCTTGATGCGGGCGGCCACTTCGGCCACACACGAATCCTTTACACATATCAGATATACATCGGCCGGGGGGAAGCTCTCGGCGCGGCCCGAAATCAGTAGAGGCCTCATACCGGCCCGGGTGAATGCGCGGTGCAGGTGAGTGCCCACATTTCCGGTGCCGATGATACATAGGGGGGAGGGTGGTATTCCCATGGTGCGACGGAAATTAAGTTCGATGCCACCGCGGATAGTGCCGTCGGGGGCGGCAATCATATCGATGCCGAGGTAGCCGGTGTAGCAGATGTGTGGGTCGCTGTGAGAAGCGATGGCATATTGGCTGAGCAGGGCTACGATCGCCTTGCGTTGCGCTTCGATCCATGCCTCACCGAAATCTGGGGCCACACACTTTATTTTCTGCATCAGGCGCTCGCGGGTGGCAAGTGTATTGGAGTGATATTTACCTCGTCGGGAGGCTTCGAATAGCGACACACCGAGATATTTCACCTCCGGCCTACCGGCAGGGGATTGGGAAATCTCCCATTCGGTGGCGAAATCGATGGCCTTTGGATGGGCCGTTTCGGCCATTACGCTTCCCTGCCTGCGGATTATACCGTTGAGCCAGGGGAGGATGTGTCGGTCAGGGTCCAGCTCCTCAGTGAAGAGTATGCCGCGGCCGGAGCTGCTCCATGGGGCTTTGAAGAATGCGGCCGGATGCTCATCGAGCCATTTGAGAGCCTGGGCCGATGAGTTGAATTCCACCGGGAGCGGGGAGAGATGGCGGCAGAGAATCGGGTCGGCTTTCAGTTGCTCATTGAGCAATCGGTTGAAATCGATTGTGGTGCGCCGGTGGGAGAGATTGCGGAGCATATGGAGCCATGAGTCGTCGGGGAGCTGCTCCGGCGGGATGCCATTCTCTTGGAGTATGTGGCGCAGCATCGGATTCCAGCCCCATGGTGATATTACGGCCTCCGGGTGGAGTCGGAAGTATAGCGGGAGCTCCGGCAGCGATAGGAGGGTGATGCCCGGCGGGATGTGTGGTAGAGTCTCGGCCGGGGAGTCGATAAGCAATATTGCATCGCCATGCGAGGCATATCGCAGCGGGGAGAGGGCATGATGCTTCCGGAGGCGTATCACCTCGGCCGGAGGTGTATAATATGGAGAGAAAGATGCCAGAGCATAGTCATGTTCGGGATTGAAGATGTGGATAGTCATGGCACCGGAGGATTCGGAATATGGAATTAGAAAATTTAATATACGCGCTAATGGAATTATACCCCTTCATTCTGAATTTCAATATCAGAATTCAATAAATTGCTATACAGCGGCGACCCGGCCTGCCAAAAGATGGCGAGCCGGATCGCAGGGCTTTTATTTTGTCGGTGTGTATCGTTACGCTCCGCGCAGAGCGGGCGTAGAGATCAGTCGTTGAGGTGGTCTTTCTCCTTGAGGGGGTTGGAGAAATAGAGCTTGCGCTCGATATACTCCTGAGTTGCGATCAGCGTAGGCTTGGGGAGCTTCTCGTAGAAACGGGAGATTTCGATCTGCTCGCGGTTTTCGGAAACCTCCTCCATAGAGTTGTCGGTGTTGGAGGTAGCAAACTCGGCGAGCTTCTTCTCGAGTTCTTTTTTAAGGTCTGCGCTTATCTGGTTGGCGCGTTTGCCGATAATGCAGACGGTTTCGTAGACGTTTCCGGTCTGTTCAGCCATAGCGATCATGTCGCGAGTCACTGTAGTGAGCGGAGCATTAGTCTTCTTGTAATCCATATCTTATATTCAATAATTAGGAAGTTTCAGGTTGATTTATTCCTTTACATGGCGTCGAGCCACGCTGTAAATGTTTTCGGCCTCCTTAAGGTTTTTGGATTCGGGGAAATTGTTGGAGAATGAATAGTATTCATCGATCACATCCCTGAATCGATCCTCCCTCTTTTCGGGCACAGAGTTTTTTGCCTCCTGATATTTAGCCTTGAGGATGAGCAGCTCGAAGTCCTCGCGGTATTTTGAGTAGGGATAGTTTTTGAGAGCATTCTCGCATACTATGATAGAGGCCCGGTAGTTGTTGCCCAGGAAGTTGCCGAGGTTATAGTAGAGCTGAGCGTTCTGGAGCTCTTTGAGGGTGAGCTTGTCCTGCATAGCGAATATTGCATTCTGGGCGATAGTCACCTTTTCGGAGCGGGGATAGAAGTCGAGGAAGTTCTGGAGCTCCTCGATGGCCTTACGGGTGCTGCTCTGGTCGAGCTGAGGGTCGGGGGAGTCGAGGTAATAGCCATATCCGGAATAGAATCGGGCATCTTCGGCATATTCCCCTTTGGGATATCGTGTGTAATAAGTCTTGAAGTACACTCCGGAGTTGAGGTAATCCTTGGAGTCGTAGTAAGACTTTGCGAGCAGATAGAGAGCCTCTTCACCTTTCGAGCCTCCGCGCAGAGGCTGGATTACTTCGGAGAGCACGGTGACGGCCTGCATGTATTTCCCCTGCTCGTAGGCGCGTTTGGCATAGTCGAATTTATAGTCGGCGTCGTGGCTTTTGAGCACTTTAGTGTACTCACCGCATCCCCCTGCTGCAAGCAGGAGGATACCGAACAATATGGGGAATAATTTCTTCATTCGTTACAAAGCACTTTGAGTCGGCAAAGTTAGCAAAAAAAAACGAGACTTTAGCTATAAGTCGGGGCTTTTTTGCAGGGGTTAAGCCTCTTTTTTACACTATTTTTCACACTTTGGCGCGGAGTGCGGGGATGTGGCCGAGGGTGGAGAGGAGTTCTTCGTAGCCCTGGCGGAAGAAGTAACGCTTGAAATCGGCCGGGCGGAGTATCTCACCGTCGGCAATCACCACATCGATATCGAGGGGCACTTTGCCGTCGGCGCGGGCTTGGGCGGTGCGTCCTTCCATCACTTCGCAAGCCTTGAGCATGGCCCGGAGGGTGTCGAGGTCGCCGTCGAAGTCGATTGCGGCCACTGAGTTGAGGTAGTGGGGCTTGTTGACGATAGTCTGGCCCGAAAGAGCCGGCGACTCATAGGGTGAACTATAGTAGGCCGCCGCCGAGATTTCGTCCAGAAAACTGAGTGCGTGGCGCAGATGCGCCTCGCGGTCGCCGTCGTTGCTGCCGAGTCCGAGGATGCAGTGGATCATTTTTGAGCCTTGCGAAGGGTGATGATTGTGATTTCGGGAGTGGCACCGATCCGGAAAGGCATTCCCACCTCGCCGGCCCCGATGTTGACGTAGATATCGAGTTTCTCCCCATTCTTATTCTCCTTGGAGTAGAGGCCTCCCCACTGCTCATATCGGAGCGATGCGGGGCTCCATTTCCACGGACCGATGCTGAATATGGTCTGCATGGCGTGGGTATGGCCGGCCAGAGAGAGGTCGATATTGCTGATATCGGTCACTTCGCGGCGCCAGTGCTCCGGATTGTGGGTGAGCAGAATCTTATATCGGGAGTCGTTGAGGTTGTAAAGGCTATCTTTGCTCAGCGGATAGGCGTCGATGAGGTGTCCATACTGATGGAAGGGGGGCTCTCCCCAGTTTTCCACACCGATGAGCTGTATGGTGTCGCTGTTGTGGATGAGCTGAGTGCGGGCATTATTGAGCATCTTCCATCCTATCTGTCGCTGCCAGTTCTTTAGGAGCTGGAGGTTTTCGCGTTTGTCAGATTCCGAAGGCCAGTCCACATAGTCGCCATAGTCATGATTGCCGAGGATTGAGTATACTCCATCGGGGGCTCTCAGGCCGGCCAGAGTGCGCAGGAATGGTGCGGCTTCGCCGGTCTGACGGTTCACCAGGTCGCCGGTGAAGAATATCACATCGGGGTGCCGGGCATTGATTGAATCCACGAGAGCCTGTATGAAAGAGGTGTCGTCGCCCCATGTGCCGAGATGCAGGTCGGAGATCTGTGCGATGCGATAGCCGTCGAATCCTGCGGGGAGGCGCGGGCTGCTCACCTCCACCTGCACCACATCAATCTGACTGCGAGTCACAGCTGCGCCCCACCACATTGAAGCGAAAGAGAGCACTGCCAGCGGCAGTCCGGCCCACATGCCGAGTTTCACACCTCTCCGCTTCCATAGTCGCGGTAATTGGCCGATGAGAGAGAAGATGGTGAAAATCACCTTCGGCAGCAAGATTGACAGATAGCTGTAGAATCCCCACATCAGGAAAAGTATTCCCGAGTCGGAATCGCGTCTGGGGATGAGGAGACATATGGCGAGGAATATCCAACACGCCACGGCGAAGAGGGCATAGCCGGCATTCAGCACGCGGTGTCGCGGGAAATTACGTCGCAGGTCAGACCATATATATATGTCGGTGGCCATCGAGAGGAGACAGATGATTATGGCCATCGCGAGTGGGATTCTCATATTTCAAGCATGTAAGTGGGGTGGAGACGGGGAGGAATTATTCCAGACCTCCGAGTATGGTGCGGAGCTTGTTTTTCAGCGGATTGGCATACATGGTGAGCATCATCGTCATCATATACTGCCGCTCCTCAGCGGTGATGTCGGGGAGATCTACCTTATCGAGCTGGGCATTGAAATAGTCGATCACCTCGCGCCGGCGCTCAGGGGTGTAGTAAGCGCTGAAACGGTCGGTATCGTGAAGCAGGTCAAACGCTATGTAGTTGATACGGAATATCATATAGCTGCGGTGTATGGCCTGGTCGATAATCTTCACCACATAGCGCGCGGCGGTATTGGCATCTTTGAAATTGCCGATCTGATCGAGTTTGGAGTTGATGCGGGGAGTGAGTTGGAAGTGCACCTTCCCCTTGAACTGCAGCAGTCCGGTCTCCATCGAGAAGAGGTCGTCGCGCTGCGACTTCTTGAAGTCGGGATCGCGTCGGCGCATGAGGAATTCGCGAGCTTTGAGATAGTCGTTGGGGTCATACTCATAGCTGATGGCCACGGGCATGAGGTTGATCTCTTTGAGTCGGTCCATGAATGAACCCTCGCCGGCGATGGCGAGCATCTTGATGAGTGATTCCTGAGTATGGTCGGAGGAATCTTTGGCACGCCCTTCGCGCTGGGCGATCCACACCGACTCATGCTTGTCGAGCAGGCAGTGGTGGATATAAGCAGAGAGCTTTCGGGCCGCCAGCAGACCTTCACGCAGGCCGGTGTTGCGCTTCACGATGAAACTCTTGTTGAGTCGCACCAGGTCGTTGATCCAGGGGAAAATGAGGAGATTGTCGCCGATGGCCACCTCCGAAGTGGGGAGGTCGCGGCGCAGGAATGCCAGATTCAGAAACGAGGCATCCAGCACGATATCACGGTGATTGGTGATGAAGGTGTAATTCATCGATTGGTTGAGATGCTTCACACCCCCCAGCGATATGCCCGATGTAGTGGTCTTGGCGAGCATCTCGAGAAAAGGGAACATCACCTGATGCTGGAAATCATATTTATTGTCGATTTTCAGAAGGTCGTCGATAAGCGCCGGGGTGTCTTCCGGGGGCATGGCATACTTGATGGCGTGGAGGAAGCCGGGTTCCTTCACGAGTCGGTCCATGGTGTCGTGAAACACTGCGTCGTCGAGCGGGGCAATATCTGAGAAATCTGTGTTTTGAGTCATGATACTGTATGCAATTTCGAGGTCACAAGAGGAGCATCCTCGCCGGGGCGAGAAGGGTGGAAGACCTTTCAGGGCTTATTTCGATGCAAATATAACACTTTTAAAGCGGCTACGGACTATCGTAAATGCTCTAAGAATGGTTAAAGCGTAAATAAATGTTAATTGGAGGGTGTATAGCTTCTCCATTTCTCGAGCAGGGCGGTCATATCGTCGGGTATGGGGGAGTCGAAATCCATCTGCAGGCCGGTCACCGGATGGATGAAACCGAGGGTCTTGGCGTGCAGGGCCTGCCGGGGGCAGATGGCGAAGCAATTGTCGATAAATTGACGGTATTTCGCAAATGTGGTGCCCTTCAGAATCTGGTCGCCGCCGTAGCGGGCATCGTTGAAGAGGGGATGCCCCTTATGCTGCATGTGCACTCGTATCTGATGGGTGCGCCCTGTCTCGAGGATACACTTCACGAGCGATACATAGCCGAAATCCTCAAGCACCTCATAGTGGGTCACGGCATGTTTGCCGATTGAAGGGTCGGTAAATACGGCCATCTGGAGCTTGTTGCGCGGATTGCGGGCGATATTGCCGGTGATGGTGCCGCTCTTCTCTGGGAAGCTTCCCCACACCAGAGCGCGGTATTCCCTTTTAGTGGTCTTATGGAAGAACTGGAGTCCGAGATGAGTCTTTGCCTCGGGAGTCTTTGCCACCACGAGCAGTCCGCTGGTATCCTTGTCGATGCGGTGCACCAGCCCGAGCCTCGGGTCCGATACATCATAGTCGGGGTCATCCTTGAAGTGCCATGCCAGTGCATTGACCAGAGTGCCTGTATAATTGCCGTGGCCGGGGTGCACTACCATGCCGGCCGGTTTGTTGACCACGAGCAGTGCATCATCTTCATATACTATGTCGAGAGGGATATCCTCGGGGATGATTTCGAGTTCGTAGCGGGGACGGTCCATCACGATACTCACCACATCGCCTGCCTTCACCTTATAGGAAGATTTCACGGGGCGGCCGTTGACCACGATGCAATCGGCATCGGCCGCCTGCTGGATACGGTTGCGCGAGGTTTTCTCCATTCTGGCCACGAGAAATTTGTCGACCCGGAGCATCTTCTGCCCCTTGTCGGCCACGAAACGGAAATGCTCATACATCTCCTTGCCGTCGGCAGTGACAAACATCGGTTCGGCAATCTCCTCCTCCTCCCCCTCTTCACCCTCCTCGTCGGAGAGTGTCGGCTCGGCGCTATCGGCCTCGGCCGGGGAGCAGGCTGTATCGCAGTGGAGTGCAGATAGCTCGGCATCCTCAATGCCGGAATGAAGCAGCTCCTCGCTGGAATCTATATTGCTGGTCATATGGTTAATAATCGGGGGGTGATGGAAAAATCAGAAGAACTCGATACTCTCCTCCTCACTGCCGGATGATGATGAAGAGGATTCGCTCTCCGAGCTTTGGGTGCTTTCGGCCGATGAAGACCCGGTGGAATAGTCGGAGCCTCCATCATTGTCGTAGTCGGCATCGTAGCCGTTGTATTGGCCGGCGCGATAGTTGGCCAGTGCCTCTTCCCCCATCAGGGAGTCGGTGATGGCGCCCAGACGACCATCATAGACGTGCATCACGATTTTGGCATTTACCGGCACCTTCTGCATCTTCTTGACGGTAGCGCCGTTGGCGGTGACTTTAGCCACACATTCATTGTCGCCCAGCACCTTCACGATTTTGATATTCTTGAAACCCAACTCCTGGAGCTTGGCCATGGCCGAGCGGTAGGAGAAGCTGCGCAGGGCATCCTCCATGGGGTGGTTGTCGTCGTCGATCACCACCTCTTTGGGGTGCACGGCGTTGATATAGAGGAAGATCTTGCGTCCAGGCTTCACGATGGAGTTGGCCTTGGGAAATTGCTCGATCACAAATCCCGGCTTCACATCATCCTTATATAGGGAGTCGCGGATATCCACTTTGAATCCATGGTCGTGTAGCACCTCGATGGCCTGAGTATAGGTCATATTCTCCACGCCTGGCACCTTGTCGGTCTGGCCGTGGCGGGTGAAGAGGGCTATCGAGAAATATACAATCCATATGCCCAGCGCGGCCACCGCGATGATGATGGCCAGATTTACGATCACCGGGTGTCGGGCGGTAAAACTGCTTTTGATCATAGGCTTGGGTTTATTGTCCATATGAAGCGGGATTTAGAAGGATACTTGTTGGGGCAGTGGCCTATCGTGAGGCCCTGCGGAAGAGGTAGATGCCTATCGCCAGATACACCACATTGGGTATCTCCATTGCGATAAAGGGGGTGGTGAGACCGTTGATGGCCAGCGAACTGGTCACGGTCGAGAAGAGAATATAACTGAAACTCAGCGCCAGACCGATGCCGATATTTATACCCATGCCCCCCTTCACCTTTCGCGAACTGAGCGACATGCCGATCAGCGTGAGAATAAAGGCGGCCGCCGTGGAGGCATAACGCTTTTCGCGCTCTATCTCGAAGGCCTTGATATTGGCCACACCTCGCATGCGCTGCTTCTCGATATAATCGCTGAGCTGCGGGGTGGTGAGGGTCTCCTGATCGTTGGCAGCGATGAGGAAGTCTTTGGGTTCGATGGGGATGATGGTATCGATCGAAGCTCCGATAGTGACCTTCTCCTCCATGCCGTGGAAGTCGCGGATTATGTAGTCGCTCATGCGCCAATGGTATTGGCGGGTGGAGTCATAGCGGGCCACACGGGCTGTGAGGCGCGACCGGATGGTCTTCCCATCGAAACGGTCCATCGAGAAGCGGTAGGCGGTCTTGTTGGAATTCTCAAACCTCCCGATATACACCACATTCCCCGGCGAGGCCATGAGCTGGATATTCGTGCCCGATTCCACGCTCTTGTTGCGCACATATTTATTGGTGTAGGCTATGCGGGCCGTATTGGTGGGGGGGATGATATAATTGCTCAAGGCGAATGTGAGCGCAGCCAGAACGGCCGCCCCCACCATATAAGGCCGCAGCAGCCGGCGATAGCTCACACCGCTCGCCAGAATGGCGATAATCTCCGAATTGCCGGCCAGCTTGGAGGTGAAGAATATCACCGATATGAATACGAAGAGGGGCGACAGCTGGTTGGCGAAGTAGGGGAGGAAGGAGGCGAAGTAATCGAAGAGAGTCTCCTTGAGCGGGGCGGTGAGGAAGGCGTCGAGCTTCTCGGTCACGTCAAACATTGCGATGACTGCCAGAAACAGGAGAGTGGCCAGCAGATATGTGCCGAGAAACTGCCGGAGTATATACCGGTCGAGGATCGTAAACCTCCAGACACGCCGCCACGCCCCCCTCATTTTGCGGAAGGGGGAGAGGAGGATGGGTGGAATGTTGACCGAAAATTTCCTCATTTCATGTATCAGGAGTGGCAGGGGTGATAATGGCAGTGGCTGGGGTCAGAGACGGCGGGTAACAGCCTCGACCATTGCGGGTTTCCATGTGGCGAAATCACCGGCCATAATATGACGGCGGGCCTCCCCTACGAGCCATAGATAGAAAGCCAGATTGTGGATCGAGGCTATCTGCATGGCTAAGAGTTCGTTGCTCACGAAGAGATGGCGCACATAGGCTTTCGAGTAGACCTCATCCACATAAGAGGCACCACCCTCATCGAGGGGTGAGAAATCATCGGCCCATTTCTTATTGCGCATGTTCATTATGCCATGGCGGGTGAATAGCATACCGTTGCGGCCATTGCGTGTGGGCATCACGCAGTCCATCATATCCACACCGCGGTCGATGGCCTCAAGGATGTTGGCCGGAGTGCCGACACCCATTAGATAGCGCGGTTTGTCGGTGGGGAGGATGTCATTGACCACCTCGATCATCTCATACATCTTCTCGGTGGGTTCGCCCACAGCCAGACCCCCTATGGCATTGCCGTCGGCGCCGAAGTCAGCCACAGCCTTGGCCGCCTCGCGGCGCAGGTCGGGGTAGACGCATCCCTGCACGATGGGGAAATAGGCCTGCCGATAGCCGTAGAGACCCTCGGTAGCCTTATAGCGGTCCCAGCCGCGTTTGAGCCAGCGCATGGTGAGTCCGAGCGACTTCTTGGCATAATCATAGTCGGAAGTACCCGGCGGACACTCATCAAGAGCCATCATGATATCGGCTCCGATGATACGCTCTATATCCACCACCCCTTCCGGAGTGAAGAGATGTTTCGAGCCGTCGATATGGCTGCGGAAATAAGCACCCTCCTCCTTCAGCTTGCGATTGGCTGAAAGCGAAAACACCTGAAAACCACCCGAATCCGTAAGGATAGGGCGATCCCAACCGTTAAACTTATGCAGTCCGCCGGCCTGACGCAGGATGTCGAGTCCCGGACGCAGATAGAGGTGATATGTATTGCCGAGAATGATCTTGGCGTCGATGTCGTCGCGGAGTTCACGGAAGTGCACACCCTTCACACTGCCCACCGTACCGACGGGCATAAAAATAGGTGTCGGCACTTCACCGTGGTCAGTATATATCATTCCTGCGCGGGCATTAGAGCCGGGCGCGGTAGCTTCAAGTCTGAAATCCATACTGCAAAATTAACAAAAAAAAGCGAGATAGCGTCTACTTGCCCTCGATACCATGCTAAAAATTGCAATATGTCCGCTCGGGTCAATCCCATGTTCCATGTCAGAACCGTCATGCGGAGAGTCTATAGAGGCTGCATCCGCATAGTGTCGCATATTAGTGTTAAATAGTTTGTAAAAGCAAAAAATTCAGTTAATTTTGCAGAATCTAAGAGCGCGTTCCTTAAAATTTCGGGGTCGTAGGGGCGGCGATCTTTGAGTGGATTTTGCGAGTCGAAGAAGGAACGCGCTCTTAAGACACGTTTCAAATATGGTGCAAATATAGCGAAAAATATATCAAATTCCATCAATCTTGACGGAAAATCATAAAAAGGAAATGGAGTGTAACCGCTTGGGCTACACTCCATTTTCGTATCGTTGATTTGGAGACTTACTTCACTTCCTCGAAGTCGACATCGGTGATGTCTTTCTCTTCGTTGTGGCGGGGCTGCTCGGCGGCACCTGCACCGGCTGCGCCGGCTGCGCCCTGCTGGGCTGCGTAGATGTCCTGGGCTGCTGCCTGAAGAGCGTCGGAGAGGGCCTTTTCGGCAGAGTCGATATCCTCTACGAGCTGATTCTTGTGCACCTCTTTGAGACGCTCAAGGGCAGCCTGTACGGGAGCCATCTTGTCGGCCGGGATCTTATCACCGAGTTCTTTGATCTGCTTCTCGGTCTGGAAGATCATTGAGTCGGCGTGGTTGAGTTTGTCGGCACGCTCTTTGGCCTTCTTGTCGGCGGCCTCATTGGCCTTGGCCTCTTCGCGCATACGGTTGATTTCAGCGTCGGTCAGACCGCTGGAGGCCTCGATGCGGATAGACTGCTCCTTGCCGGTGTTCTTATCCTTGGCCGAAACGTTGAGGATACCGTTGGCGTCGACCTCGAATGTCACCTCAATCTGCGGAATGCCACGCGGAGCGGGAGCAATGCCGGAGAGGTTGAACTCGCCGAGGAGTTTGTTGTCGGCTGCCATCGGGCGCTCACCCTGCAGCACGCGGATTGTAACCTCAGGCTGATTGTCGGCAGCTGTCGAGAATACCTCGCTCTTGCGGGTCGGGATAGTGGTGTTGGCCTCGATGAGTCGGGTCATCACGCCACCCATAGTCTCCAGACCGATCGAAAGGGGCACAACGTCGAGCAGAAGCACATCCTTCACGTCGCCGCTCAGCACGCCACCCTGGATGGCTGCACCGATTGCCACAACCTCGTCGGGGTTTACACCCTTGTTGGGTTCCTTGCCGAAGATTTTCTTCACCTCCTCCTGGATAGCCGGGATACGTGTAGAACCACCCACGAGGATCACCTCATCGATCTGAGCTGCGGTAAGACCTGCGTCGGCGAGAGCCTTTACACACGGAGCCTTCACAGCTTCAATCAGATGAGCGGCGAGCTGCTCGAATTTGGCACGGGTGAGGTTCATCACGAGGTGCTTCGGGCCGCTTGCGGTAGCAGTGATATAGGGGAGGTTGATTTCGGTAGAAGTAGAGCTTGAAAGCTCGATTTTGGCCTTCTCGGCAGCCTCTTTCAGGCGCTGCATTGCCATCGGGTCCTTGCGGAGGTCTACACCCTCGTTCTTGGAGAATTCCTCTGCCATATAGTCGATGATCGCATTATCGAAGTCATCGCCGCCGAGGTGGGTATCACCATTGGTGGATTTCACTTCAAATACGCCATCGCCCAGTTCGAGGATAGAGATATCGAAAGTACCGCCACCGAGGTCGAACACAGCGATTTTCTCCTCCTTCTGCGACTTGTCGAGGCCATAGGCCAGAGCAGCGGCAGTAGGCTCATTCACGATACGGCGCACTTTCAGACCGGCGATTTCACCGGCCTCCTTAGTGGCCTGACGCTGCGAGTCGTTGAAGTAGGCCGGCACAGTAATCACGGCCTCAGTCACCTCCTGGCCAAGGAAATCCTCGGCAGTCTTCTTCATCTTCTGGAGGATCATAGCCGAAATCTCCTGCGGAGTATAGTCGCGGCCGTCGATGTCGACCTTCGGGAGGTCGTTCTGGCAGACTACTTTATAAGGTACACGTTTGATTTCATCGGTCACCTCTCCGCATTTCTCACCCATGAAACGCTTGATGGAGTAGATGGTGCGGGTAGGATTGGTGATGGCCTGACGTTTTGCGGGGTCGCCGACCTTGCGCTCGCCACCGTCGACAAATGCCACTACGGAAGGAGTTGTGTTGCGGCCTTCATTGTTGGGGATCACAACAGGATCCTTGCCTTCAAGCACAGACACGCAAGAGTTGGTGGTTCCCAAGTCGATACCAATAATTTTTCCCATGATCTTTATAAGTTTTAAGTTGATTGATTTCTATCTTGATTGTTAAGAATCTATACGTAAGGCTTAAGAGAAATGCCTCAAGGTCATCCTCACCGACATATCAAAAGCCCGAGGAATCTGCGAGATTCCTTTTCACCTAAATAAACAAATAGCGTGCTAAATGTTTCAAAAATGACGGAAGAAAAAAGCTTAAAAATGGTAAAATGGTAGATTTCAGGTGTTTGTGAGTGAATTGTTATCCTAATGGGGAATGTAGTGTCAGCTACTCAGCTGTGACAATTATAACAAATTCGCGCCAAAAGTGTCACACCGGCAGCCACTGCGGAACAGTGCAGTGCTCCGCGACTGGCCGACGGTACGCGGTCGCGGCAGGCCGCTACCACCAAATAACCGGTCAGCGCTACTAAGGCGCAGCAAGATGAAAAATGAGTGAAAAAATAGGGTTCGTAAATAAAAAAAGTCGCATAATGGATGGTGGATTGCGGAAAAAGCACTAAATTTGTGGCCTAATATATTGGCCTTCCCGCGAGGGGGGTGGCGCTTTATGTGGCCTAACCCTCGGACGGAGAGCAAAATAAGCCAGCAGACAATGAAACTTTTACAACAGAAATTAGCGCGTTACGACGCTCCCCAGCGAGCCAAAGCCGCCGGCATCTATCCATATTTCCGCCCCATCTCCAGTGAGCAGAACACTGAGGTGGTGATGGATGGGAGGAAAGTACTTATGTTCGGCTCCAACAGCTATATGGGACTTACCAATCACCCCAAGGTGATTGAGGCTGCGGTAGAGGCGACACGCAAATATGGCACCGGCATGGCCGGATCCCCTTTCCTCAACGGCACAATCGACCTTCACCGTAACTTCGAGCAGCGTATTGCCGAATATATCGGTAAGGAGGATGCGATGCTGTATAGCACCGGCTTCGGTGTGAATCTCGGTGTGGTGAGCACTCTTACCGGCCGCGAGGATTATATCATTCTTGATGAGCAGGATCATGCCTCGATTATTGAGGGTCGGCGCCTGTCGTTCTCCAATTATCTGAAGTATAAGCATAATGATATCGCATCGCTCGAGGCACAGCTTCGCAAATGCGACCCCGACAAGGTGAAGCTCATCGTGAGCGACTCCGTATTCTCGATGGAGGGTGATGTGGCCGACATCAAGGAGATGGTGCGCCTCAAGAAGGAATATAATGCCACTCTGATGATCGACGAGGCTCATGGCATCGGCGTATTCGGCGAGGGTGGCCGCGGCGTGGTGCATCATCTGGGCTGCACCGATGATGTGGATCTGATCATGGGCACATTCTCCAAATCGTTTGCCTCACTTGGCGGCTTCATCGCCACCGACAAGGAGATCACCAATTATCTGCGCCATCACAGCCGCTCCTACATCTTCACCGCCTCGATCACACCGGCGGCCACAGCAGCGGCCAATGCGGCACTCGACATCATGCTTGCCGAGCCCGAGCGCCGCGAGCATCTTTGGGATATCACCAACTATGCACTCGACAACTTCCGCGCCATGGGTCTGGAAATCGGCAATACTTCCACACCGATCATTCCGCTCTTCATACGCGATGACTATAAGACCTTCCAGGTGACACATGATCTTCTCGAAGAGGGTGTATTTGTGAATCCGGTGGTATCGCCCGCCGTGGCGCCCCACGACACGCTGATACGCTACTCCCTTATGGCCACCCATACCAAAGAGCAGGTGACTCGTTCGCTCGAGGCCATCGAGAAGGTATTCCGCAAGAACGGTCTGATAAAATAAAATTCCAAAAAGGATAATGAGTCAGGCCCACCCTCCCCGGTCCTGACACTGCATCTTGACAAGTAAGGGCAACACCACAGGCATGGGAGGCGACGATACAGTATTCAGCCGCCTCCCTTGCTAATGTGTGCTAATGTGTGCCCACCCCTGAAAAAGCCAGAAAGAGACATATCGACATACTACAGCAATGGTATATAAGTTCAAACTTGTAAGTGACGAAGTGAGCAATTTCGCTCGCGAAATAGAGATTGATTCAGAATCCAGTTTTCTGCAGCTCCGGAATGTGATCCTTGATTCAGTGGACTACACTAAAGATGAACTCGACTCCTTCTTCATCTGCGACGATGACTGGAGCCGCAATGAAGAGATCACCCTCGAGGACATGGGCTCATCATCCGATCAGGATGTATGGTTGATGGACGACACTCCGCTCAGCGAGTTTCTTGAGGATGAGGGACAGAAGCTGATGTTCATGTTTGACTATATGATGGAGCGCAGCTTCTTCATGGAGCTCAAGGAGATTGTGCCCGGGCGCACGCTACTCGACCCGATCTGCACACTCAAGCGTGGTAAGGCTCCCAAGCAGGAGTCGGAGCTTCCCGAGATGGATGCTCATATCAACCCTGTGCCTCCGGTAGTGAAGGAGGAGGATCTGGATGCCGATTTCTTCGGTGATGCAGAATTCAATGATGATGAGCTCGCCGAGCTCAACGACGACATCGACTTCGAGTAAACTCAGACCCCTTCCCAAAAAAAATGTAAATACAGGGGAATGAATCCTTCGCCCGCCGTGGCCATGCCATCACAAGGGGCGCCGGTTGCATCATGCAGACCGGCGCCCCTTGCGGCTTTCCCCGGCCCGGGTTTTGCACTGCTATGGCAAGGAATCGGGGAGGGGGATGGCGAATGAG
>JAIDKG010000082.1 GCA_029051525.1 Muribaculaceae bacterium | reverse complement strand
CTGTGACCCGACCACAAAAAATAATCTACGATATAACCGACAAAAATACCGGCCGCCTTCACAGGTGGCCGGTATTGCTTTTCCATAATACTTTTTTCGAACTAACCTAACATCATGAAACGATTTATCTTCTTTTCGATATTATAACACCTCGATGTAATGGTTGGTTCGGAGGAGAGAAACTTTTTTTGCACAATATCAAAATTGTTTATTCTCATTACCTATGGTCCCGAAATTTTAAGGAACGCGCTCTAAGGAACGCGCTCTTATCTGCGCCTCGTAGTAGTGAGCGGACACATGAATGCATCCTCGATATATTCGAGTTCAAAATCATCGTAGCTACCGGTGATAAGAGCTACGTCAAATTGATACTCCAGTCGTTCTTGCTGGCTGAGCAGATAGATGTTGGCACCGCGACAGAGTTCGCGAATCTTGGCCGGGGTGATGGCATCCCAGGGGTCGGAGTTCTTTCCGTCGCGGGCTTTAACTTCGACAAATATGATGCGTGAGCCTCGCTGGGTGATGAGGTCGATCTCTCCGACACCTTTGTAGGGGCGCCAGCCCCATTCCCGAAGGGGAAGCCCCTGAAGCAGGATATGACGCGCCGTGATAGCCTCGGCATATTTTCCCCAGGCATAAGCGAATTTCCTGCGATTTGCCGCGCGTGCCTCCTCCATGGCCTGAGTGGCGGCGCGCCGCTCTTCGGGGGTGGCATCGGGAAATACCGGCGGATCGGTCATAGGTGCCCCATCTTCATAGCAGAAGTAGCGTGCACCCTCCGGAGTGCCCGGAGGATGCTCTACTATCTCCTTGAATCTTTCCCTGAATTGCTGCGGACATAGTGCAATCCAGTCCAGGTCGAGGGGGCACTGCATCGGGGTGATGGATTCAGAATGCCTTGAAACTCATGTCGAGTCCCTTCACACTATGGGTAAGAGCACCTACTGAGATGAAATCCACACCGGCTTCGCCATAGGCGCGGAGATTCTCCAATGTGATGCCGCCTGAAGATTCGGTCTCATATTTACCGGCTACCATCTTCACCGCTTCGCGGGTGAGCTCGGGGGTGAAGTTGTCGAACATGATGCGGTCCACTCCTCCATGCTCCATCACACGGCGTATGTCGTCGAGGCTTCTTACCTCTACCTCGATTTTCAGATTCTTGCCATTCTCGCGGCAATAGTCGCCAGCGCGTTGTATCGCCTTCTCGATACCGCCGGCGAAGTCGATATGATTATCCTTGATGAGTATCATGTCGAAGAGGCCGATACGGTGATTTGTGCCTCCACCACATGCCACAGCCTCCTTCTCGAGCATACGCATGCCGGGAGTGGTCTTACGGGTGTCGAGCACACGGGTGTGCAATCCTTCGAGCTCCTTCTGATAGCGTGCAGTCATTGTGGCCACACCGCTCATGCGCTGCATGATATTGAGCAGCGTGCGCTCAGCGATGAGCAATCCGCGCACCGGCCCCTCAGCTGTAAAGACGATATCGCCCGGCTTCACATGCGAGCCATCGGTGATCATCACATTCATCCGGATTGAAGGGTCGGTCTTGGCAAGCACCTTGCGGGCCATCTCTACGCCCGACACAATACCCTCCTCCTTGATGATGAGGCGTGATCTTCCCATGGCATCGGCGGGAATGGTGGAAAGTGTGGTGTGGTCGCCATCGCCGAGATCTTCGGCAAATGCGAGGTCGATGAGTTCGTCAATCAGTTGATCTTTCGTCTTCATTTTGCTATATGTAGGGTTATTGTTAATTTTGTGCTCTGGAATTATTGCGGAGCGTCGGCATCATCTCGATGATGATGACACATGGAGCGGATGATTTCACGACTCTGCACTCCGCAATGCAAATTTAATGATTTTTATGGAAATAGTACTTCTCACAATAGGTAAAACCGGCATTTCCTACGTGCGCGAGGGGATTGCCGAATACTGCAAACGCCTCAGCCGCTATATACCCTACACAATCCAGGAACTCCCCGACGCGCGTCGCGGACGCCTCTCCGAGGGTGAGCAGAAGGAACTCGAGGCCGATCTGCTGCTTAAGGCTATCACCGATACAGATTATGTGGTGCTACTCGACGAGAGGGGCCACGAATACACGTCACGTGAATTCGCGGCCCGACTGGAAAAGATTATGGGGTCCGGACGTAAGAGAGCCATCTTCGTGGTGGGCGGTCCCTACGGGTTCTCACAGAGGGTCTATGACCGTGGCGATGCCATGATGTCGCTGTCGCGCATGACTTTCAACCATGAGATGGTGCGTCTCTTCTTTACGGAGCAGGTGTATCGCGGGGTGTCGATTCTGAATGGTCTCCCCTATCATCACGACTGATTTCGGCCTTTTTCTCGGCGCCGATTTCGGTAATTCGGGGCTCGCCGGCTTCATCATCTCTCTCCATGCTGAAGCGGCGCATCTGCGGCATGTGGAAGAATCGGCCCAGCATCGTGATATGTGATGCAAATGCCAGCACGGCAAGCAGTATGATATAAAGCATTGTGCTGTTATAGAGAAGCGCATGGTTGTTGCGTCGGTAGGCGGCCGGGTCGGGCGATGCCGTGGGCGATAGGAAATCTTCCGTGCCGAGCGCGCGGAGTGTGGTCTTCCACACCACATGCCCATCCTGAAGATATACTACTGCGGGGTTGCCGCGCACCACCATCTTGATCTCCGTATCTTCGGCTGTGTAGAGCGGATAGGCAGCCAGCGAGAGGTCGCGCCATTCGGCTATCTCTTCGGGGGTGCCGCTCACCACGGCTATCATATCGATGTCGTGGCGCGAGGCCCATGTGTAGAGTGAATTGATCTGCCAGGTGGTGGCCACCGATACGAGGCGAAGCTCCGGCATGAAGAGTATGAGTTGTGAGCCGCGGCGCAGTATCACATCATCGGTGATATCCTCTTCGCCATCATCGCTCCATACTCTGAATGTGGACTGCGATTCTGAATCGGAAGCATCGTCGGGATTCTCGGCTGCGGGGGTCGGTCGGTCATTTCCGGTGTCGTCAGGCTCTTCGATTTCGCGACGCACGAATACCCAGCCCTCCTCCTCCGAGGGGAGTTCGTCGTAGATGCTGAAAGCTTTCTCCACACCGTTTCGACTGTAGATCAAGCTGATATTCTCGGTTTCATCATCTGCATCTTCCCCCTCCTCATCGATGGCTGAATCATGCTCCACGAGCAGACTTCCACGTGGATATGGGCGGAAATCGAGTAGCGGCTGATAGATATATCCGCATAGGCCTATGAATATCACATACAGCCCCGACAATATAAAGGCTATCCATTGCAGGTGAGGCCGGATGAGCCATTTCACTTTATGATTATAGGCCAATAGCCATATCACGGCTGCCGAGAGGACCACGTTTTTCCAGAAAGTGGCCCAGTTGGATATATGGATGAAGTCGCCGAAGCAACCGCAGTCGGCCACAGGATCCCACACGGCTATCCAGAGGGTGAGCGGGAGCATCACCCCCATGAACAGAGCTGCGCATACCGGCGCCGAACGTCGGAAACAACCCAAAAGCAGGAATACTCCCACACAAAATTCATATCCAAACAGTAGAAAAGCCGCCACAAGCAGCAGGTTGGGATAGTCGGGCAGGTGCATGGCTGCCATGTAGTCCTGCAGTTTGTAGAGGGTGCCCCAGGGATCGATGGCTTTTACAAAGCCTGAGAATATGAATGTGCCTCCTACGATGAGCCGCAGCAGCCATGTGAGCCATTTCTTAGCTCCCGTCATACCTCGTGCTCCCCCATTTCGGCCGCTTCGGCCATTTTGATGAGCGCGAAGAGGGCGTAGTTGATCATATCCATATAGTTGGCATCCACCCCTTCAGATATGAGGGTCTGCCCATGGTGGGATTCAATCTCTTTTGTGCGGAGGAGTTTCTGGAGGATGATGTCGGTAAATGATGTGATGCGCATGCCGCGCCATGCCTCGTCGTAGTCATGGTTTTTGTTGAGCATCAGCGATGTGGCGGCTTTAATGGCATCATCGTATCGCTCCATCGCTTCGGCAGGGGGAAGTGGATCGCCCGGACCGAGCGCGAGCTGGATGAGGGCCATGGCGCAATAATTCACGATACCCACATATTCCGGCTCTATACCTTCATCTACGGCTCTGTTGCCTTTCTTCTCTTCGAGCGAGCGGATGCGGCAGGCTTTGATGTAGATCTGGTCGGTGAGCGACATGGGGCGCATTATGCGCCATGAGGTGCCGTAATCGAGCATTTTTTTCTCGAATATGTCGCGACATTTTGAGGTGGCCGCGGCAAACTCTGTTTTTGTATCTTGCATAATCATTGTGGGCGTCGGCCGCGGTTACCTTTCGGCCAGACTGACCAAAGAGGACCGGGATAACCACCCGGGGGTTACAGTTGAAAATTCAGTTAGACGCTGCAAAATTAAACAAAAAAAATTTCATAGACTCGCCGAATTTTACTATTTTTGAAGATTTAAGAAGCCTTCTTATCCGCTATGAGTGGTGCAAGTGAGGCTTAAAACGCTATGCCACAATAAAATGACTATAGAAAACATACGATTCTTAGCCGAATGGGAGAGTCCCTCGGCCATCCTAATGGCTCTGCCGCATGAGCTCACCGACTGGGCATATATGCTGCCTGAGGTGCATGATTGCTATGCCCGGCTTATTGCCGCCATGACCCGGGCCGGCGAACGGGTGATTCTGCTATGTCGCGACCGCAAGGAGGCCGAGGAGACTATTGGTGTGCTGGAGCATCCCGAACATCTGCTGCTCGTGGAGTGTGATTACAACGACACCTGGACCCGCGATTATGGTCCGCTCTCTGTGATGCGCGGTGACCGACCGCGTGCGCTCGACTTCGGATTCAACGGCTGGGGACTCAAATTCGCCTCCGACCACGATAATCTTGTGAATCTGCGTCTGCTCGATAAATTTGTGATTCTTCCGGAGCAATACCGCAACGAGCGCGATTTCATCCTCGAGGGTGGCTCGGTGGAGAGCGATGGTGCCGGCACCGTGATGACCACCACGCGCTGCCTTACCTCTCCCAATCGCAATGGCGGAAAGTCAAAGGGGGAACTCAACCGTATACTTGCCGATCGGCTCGGTGCCTCGCATGTGCTATGGCTCGATTACGGCGCATTGGCCGGCGATGACACCGATTCGCATATCGACACATTGGCCCGCCTCGCTCCCGCCAACACCATCATCTTCACCGGATGCCGCAATATGGACGATATCCATTTCGAGGATCTGCTCCACATGCGTGCGCAGCTCACTCTCTTCCGCACCCCGGAGGGTGAACCCTACAATCTTGTAGAACTCCCTCTCCCCGATCCAATCTATGATGAGGATGGCCAACGCCTGCCTGCCACGTATGCCAATTATCTTGTGACAGAGCGAAATATCTTTATGCCTGTGTATGGCCAGGAGGCCAATGATACTCTGGCCTGCCAGACTATCCGCATCGCTTTCCCGGGGCATGAGGTGATCCCGGTCGATTGCCGGGCGTTGATACGTCAGCACGGTTCGTTGCATTGCGCCACGATGCAGCTTTACACCGGATTCTTCAACGATGCTATTTTCAAAGGATAACCCGATATCATCACTGCCGGCACTTCCCGACAGTTACGCGACATAAAATCAATATCCATGCAACAATCTAAAGAGAGAAGGCTGAAAGTCGGTATCGTGCAGCACTTCTTTTCCGACGATATAGATACCAATCGCAGCCGCAATCTGGCTGCCATCCAGAATCTTGCCGATGAGGGAGCGGAGGTTATCGTGCTCTCAGAGCTTCATGATTCGCTCTATTTCTGTCAGACTGAGGATGTCGACCTCTTTGATCTGGCAGTGGAGCTACCGGGTGAATTTACCGATGTTTATGCCGAGGCGGCCCGTCAGAATGGTGTGGTGCTTGTCACAAGCGCTTTCGAGCGTCGTGCGCCCGGACTTTATCACAACACTGCCGTGGTATTTGAGAAGGATGGCTCGATAGCCGGTCAGTACCGCAAGATGCATATACCTGATGATCCGGGGTTCTACGAGAAGTTCTATTTCACACCTGGTGATATGGGCTTTGAGCCGATCGATACGTCGGCAGGGCGTCTGGGTGTGCTCGTGTGCTGGGATCAGTGGTATCCTGAAGCAGCCAGGCTTATGGCGCTCCGTGGCGCGGAGATGCTGATCTATCCCACTGCAATCGGCTGGAATCCCGACGACCCGGAAGAAGAGAAGCGCCGTCAGCGCGATGCCTGGATCACGGTGCAGCGTGGTCATGCCGTGGCAAATGGACTGCCGGTAGTGAGTGTAAACCGCGTAGGATATGAGGAAGACCCCTCGGGCAATACT
The DNA here is from genome assembly GCA_029051525.1 of Muribaculaceae bacterium. Lineage (GTDB taxonomy): Bacteria > Bacteroidota > Bacteroidia > Bacteroidales > Muribaculaceae > Lepagella. Next base: position 28,428 of record JAIDKG010000082.1, on the reverse strand, counting down.
TCGGGTATCGATTTCTGGGGGTCGAGCTTTGTGGCCGGCCCGCAGGGTGAATTCCTGCTGGAATGTGCCGAGAATGGTGCTGAGGAACGTGTGGTGGAGGTCGATCTGCATCGCTCAGAGAATGTAAGGCGCTGGTGGCCATTCCTCCGCGATCGCCGCATCGAGAACTACGACGGTATCACCCGCCGCTTCCTCGACTGAAATAAAGTGTAATATAATAACTATACATGGATTGCATCGGCAATCCCCCCCTCTACGTTATGAATCGCGAATATGAATATCAAGGGCTGTGTATCAACGGCTTCATGATGATTTTCTTTACCTTCATTCTGGTGCCGCTCCTGATACTGGGCTGTCTGCTGACAGGAGGCGAGAGTAATCTTTGGCTCTCTGTAGGTGGCACTGCCATCCTCTTAATCGTCTTTATCTTGGGCTGTGTGGGATACTTTATTCAAGAACCTAATGAGGCCCGGGTGATGATATTCTTCGGAAAATATGTGGGCACATCGCATAAGGTGGGCTATTTCTGGGTCAACCCTTTCATAAGCCGCAAGAAAATCTCTCTGCGCATTCACAATATGGATATCGATCCGATCAAGGTAAATGATAAGGTAGGTAATCCTGTGATGATCGGCATGGTGCTCGTGTGGCGCGTGAAGGATACCTATAAGGTGGTTTTCGACCTCGATGCCTCTTCCCTATCTACAGCACAGGGAGGCTCGCTCAATAACGCAGCTCTGAGCAATTTCGTGCGCATACAGAGTGATGCGGCTCTGCGTGAGGTGACAAGCCATTTCGCATATGATCCTCAACCCGATGCCCCCGACGAACTCACCCTGCGCGATGGCGGCGAGGCAATCAACGATCTGCTGGAGCAGAAGATCAATGATCGGTTGGCTATGGCAGGTATCGAAGTGGTCGAGGCTCGCCTCAACTATCTGGCCTATGCACCGGAAATCGCTGCCGTGATGCTGCGTCGTCAGCAGGCCGCGGCTATCATAACTGCCCGCGAGAAGATTGTGGAGGGTGCCGTGTCGATGGTGGAGATGGCACTGCAGCGCCTTGAGCAACATAATGTGGTCGAGCTCACTCCCGCCGCCAAGGCCGCTATGGTCAGCAATCTGCTTGTGGTGCTCTGTGGCGACGAACCCGTGACTCCCATGGTAAATACCGGTCAGGACTGATGGAGAAACAGATTGAAATCGATGGTATCCTCCTCAATTATACCGATACCGGACGCCCCGACGGCGCGCCCGTAGTGCTCATGCATGGCTGGGGATGCAATCTCACCACCGTGGCTTCAATAGCTCATATCCTGGAGCCGGGGATGAGGGTGCTGAGTCTCGACCTCCCGGGTCATGGCAAGACCCCCGAGCCTCCGAAGGTGTGGGGGGTGGAGGATTACACCCGTATGGTGGAGAAATTCATAGAGCGTATGGGCCTTAAGGATGTCACTCTGATAGGTCACAGCTTCGGCGGGAGAATCAGCATTCTTCTCTCCTCGCGTCGCGACTATGTGGGGCGGGTGGTGCTGGTGGATGCCGCCGGCATAAAACCGCGCCGCAGCATGCGCTATTATTTCAAGGTGTATAGCTATAAGACCATGAAGCATCTGCTCCCCCTCCTCTTCGGGCGCGAGCGTGGAGAGCGGCTGCTGGATCGCTACAGAGGTAAGACCGGATCATCCGACTATCGCAATTCCACTCCGATGATGCGGGCCATCCTGAGCAAATGTGTCAATAAGGATCTTAGGCAGGTGATGCCTCTGATCAAGGTGCCGGTGCTCCTTGTGTGGGGTGAGCTTGATACGGCCACTCCTATCTCTGATGCCCGCCTGATGGAGAAACTTATCCCGGGAGCCGGTTTGGTGAGTTTCCCGGGCTGTGGTCATTACAGCTTCCTCGATAATCCGGTGGGATTCCGCGCCGTGATGCAGTCATTCTTTCAAAAAGATCTAAACCGACAATGAGTATCTTCCTTATCGCCGTCTACGTGATATGCGGCGCCTACATGCTCCTGAATTTCAAGAGCGATATCCATATGCTTCAGCAGAACAGCTACCGCATCAGCCGCTATTGGCGCTGGCTGGAGAATGGTAATTTTCTCCCGGCTCGCCGGCTGGTGAATCTGGCCATGATTTTCCTGCTGATGTCTACCCTCCTTACTCCGGGGCTCCGGGTGCTTGCAGCGGCCTTGGTCTGTGTGCTGCAGTGCTGGCCTATATTTACTGCCCATCATAAGAAACCGCTGGTTTTCACACCGCGAGTGCGCCGCATCTATAGTGTGGCCGGGGTGATTGCACTGATTCCTTATGTGGCTCTGATATTCACCGTGGGTCGCACGGGTCAACAGGTAGGATTCTACGACGGACCGTCGTTTGTAATATCGGTGCTTATGCTCATCACTGTGGTATCTTATCTTTGGGTCATTGCTGCTGTGTGGCTGCTGCGTCCGGTCGAGGCGCGCATCAACCGTCGTTATTGGCTCGACGCTCGACGCATCCTGAAGTCGATACCCGGTCTTAAGGTGGTGGCTATCACCGGTAGCTATGGCAAGACAAGCACCAAGCACTATCTCCACACCATCCTCTCAGAGCAATTCGAGACCCTGATGACCCCCGGCAGCTACAACACACCGATGGGTGTGATACGCACCGTGCGCGAGATGATGAAGCCCTATACTGAGGTGTTTATCTGCGAGATGGGCGCGAAGCAGAAGGGAGATATCAAGGAGATTTGCGATCTTGTAGACCCTGGATGCGGCATAATCACAGCCGTCGGACCGATGCATCTGGAGACCTTCGGCAGCATCGAGACCGTGCGCGACACGAAGTTTGAGCTTGCCGATGCTATCCCCTCCTCGGGCTTTGTGGTGGTGAATGATGATTTCCCGATGTCGGCCGGACGCAAGGTGGATAATACCACCTGTATCCGTTATGCAGTGGGGGCTCCCGCAGCGGGCGATTACCGTGCAGAGGATATCGTGTACGGGCCGGAGGGCACAAGATTCAATATAGTCACTCCCGAAGGAGAACGCATACCGTTTGAGTCTTCACTGGTGGGAGAATGCAATATCTCGAATCTTTTGGCGGCTATTATCGTGGCGATGCGACTTGGTATGCCGACCGACCGCATTCAGCTTGGTGTGCGTCGCATCAGTCAGGTGGAGCACCGCCTCAGTGTGAAGCGCACCCCGGGGGGTGTGACAATTATTGATGATGCTTTCAATAGTAATCCTGTAGGATCCAAGATGGCACTCGAAGTGCTTGGCACTTTCCGCTCCGGGCGCCGCATATGCGTGACTCCCGGCATGATCGAGCTTGGCGACCGTTCGGCTGAACTCAATGAGGAACTCGGCCGCCACATAGCCGCCAATGCAGATGTGGCGATAATCGTCAATGAGGTCAACCGAGAGTCGCTTGTGAAGGGACTGAAGGATGCCGGTTTTAATGAGGCCAATCTCCACAAAGTGGCCGATTTTGCCGAAGCACAGGGTCTCCTCAACGGAATGCTCCGTTCGGGCGATACCGTGCTCTACGAGAACGATCTCCCCGACAGCATACGCTGACCTCAGCACTCATACATTACAATCGGGCGCATCGGAGTCGAATCCGATGCGCCCGATATGTATTGTGAAGAGATAGTGGATATGCTCACTGCGCTGAGGTATTGGTAGGTTTGCCACCTGAGGCCGACTCATCGTCAGCTTGCTGAGATTGGAAGTTCCCCTCTCCTATCACCCATCCGCGCTGCTGCTGACCCTGGATAAGATTGGTCACATATACAGTGAATATCGGGAAGAGCATCATGCCCAAGGCCGCCAGTAGCACCGATAGCACCATCCCCACGGGAGTGACGGCAATTATGTTGGAACCTACTGTGGTCATATCCATAGCGGCCCACCACAGTGCATTGCCATAGGTATTGACCAGCGGATTCACATCCTGCTCAAACACGAAGAATACCACGCTCGAGAAGTAGAGTGTAGCAATCAGTGAGATCAGATACGAGAGGAACAGGCCTGTGGCTTTGTTGGAGGTGAGCCAGGTCACTACCATGGCCAGGGCATAGCCGCCACGCACCAGCGGGATGTAGCGTATCAGATATTCCACTTTCGGAGGGAATATCCATCCGTAATAGTGGATTATTGAGGTATAAGGGATAGCCACAAGGAAGAAGAGGAAGTGGGTGCCCAGATACCGCCATTTCTTCTCGGCGAGAATCCATTCTATCACGAAGTCGGCAAGGAAGAACACACACACCCAGAAATCGAGTTGCTCGAATTGCGGCTCGCGATAGAAGGCTATGTTCTTGAACGTGTCGATCGATATCACCACGATAAGAATCAGCGAGAGTAATAGCACCGACATGTGTATCCATAGATACAGCAGTTTCCGGCGGTGGGTCTCTGCCGGTGAGTAATTCTTTACTTTATCCATAGCTTGTTTGGAATCTTGGTTTATTTTGGGAATCAGTTATTCATGCCATTGGGAATCTGATAATATTCTAACCCTCTGACGGCATGGTCGGTTCATTTCAGCAGCCATTGCTCTTATATGATAGTGGAGCATCAACTTATACCTAAGATTTCGAGCATCTTCTGATCTTCCAGTATTGCAGTGGTCTCTCCATCGGCCACTACGCGCCCCTTGTCGATTACTATCGATCTCGGACAGAGTTCGCGCACCATGTCGAGGTCGTGGGTGGCGATAAGTTGGGTGTGGGTGAAGTCTTTAAGCACTTCTATCAGATCGCGGCGGGCACTGAAGTCAAGGTTGGAGGTGGGTTCGTCGAGCACTAATATGGAGGGTTCCATACTCAGCACTGTGGCTATCGCCACGCGTCGGCGCTGGCCGCCGGAGAGTTGCATCGCGCTCCGCTTGCGTAGATCTGACGCACCCACAGCATCGAGCGCCATGCCGACTCTTCGCTCCACTTCCTCGGGAGGCAATTTCATATTCAGGGGCCCGAAGGCTACATCCTCCTCCACGGTGGGCATAAACAATTGGTCGTCAGGATTCTGGAATACCATACCCACCGACTGGCGCACGATGGGGAGGGTTTTCTTTCCCACCGGCACATCTCCGATATTCACCTCCCCCCGGGATGGAAGCAGCAATCCGTTGGTGAGAAGAAGCAGTGTGGATTTCCCGGCTCCGTTGCGCCCGAGTAGGGCCACCCGCTCACCATGAGTGAGAAGAAATGATACACCCCGTAGAGCCTCAAAGCCATCAGGGTAGGAAAAATGCACATCTGTGAAGCGTATGTAATGATGACTCATAGTGCGTAATATTAAATGGTTATTGCAGCGCGGTGAAGAGCTGAGAGAGATTGAAGATGCGTAGCAGCACGATGCCGGTGCACATCACCACTCCATATATCCAGTCGGCAGGTCGCAACTGTCGGCCATCGCTCCGATAGGCCGGAAGCGTGCCGGTGAATCCGCGTGCCTGCATGGCTCGGTTGATCCGCTCGGAGCGGTCGATGGCTCGCAGGAAGAGTTGGCCGATCATCACTCCCCATAACCTGATGGGGTAACTTTTCCGGCCATATCCTCTGGCCTCGCGGGCCCGACGCATGGATAAAGCCTCGAGTAGAAGCACCGAGAGGTAGCGATACACAAACTGTAGTTGGTCGGTAAGGAATGCCGGCACCCCCATGTGTCGCAGCGCCCTACATATCCCCACGAATCCGCAAGTCTCGATAAGGATCAGGATGCACTGCATGGCAAGCAGACCACGCACTATGATGGAGCAGAAACTCAGCCAACCGGTGCTGATAGCCACATCGCTGATGGTGAATGCCACGGTGCGGTCACAGATCGGGTTGAAGAGTGCGATAAGGGCCACCAGTGGCACCACATAGAGCGACCGCAGGAATATCCGGCCAAATCCGATGCCGCACCAGGCCGATGCTATGATGGGATATAGTGCAAACCATAATAACATCGAGAGCCTGCCCATCGGCACACTCAGCATCACCGCAAGATACACCACACTCACCGTGACAGCCATACAAGGCGATACCGCGGATGGAGACGCCGAGTGTCGCATCTCCATCCGCTGCAGAGTGATATATGCCTTTTCAAGTTTGGTCACGTTGAGTTTTATTTAGTTAGAGTGCGTCGTTCCTTAAAATTTCGTGGCCGTAGGGGTCGTACACCCTTGGAGTGGATTTTGTCACATTCTGCAAGGAGAATACCGAGGTATGAGTTTGCTCCATTCTCCTACTGCCCTATGTCGGCCTTTATCGGCTTATGCCGCCGTCCTGAGGTGAGGAGCGCAGTGATACTCCACACGAGGATCACTACCATCACCGCTCCGATTATGCCGGAGAATGAGCTGTCGTAGTCGGGCATTACCGATGTGGCTCTCTGCACATGCTCAAGTGTGGTGGCCACATTGTCGGCATGGGTAGAGACAAGTTCGGTGCTTCCGGTGAGTCGCTCGATGCTCCATTCCAATCCATCGGGATACTCGGATGCGAAGAATGCCAGCACTCCGCCCAATACCAGAGCTGCGATTCCAAACCCGATCAACACACCCTTCATGTTGCGATGAGTGGTGGTGGTGCCGGTGGCTGCCGCTGCTTCGACCGATGTAGCCAGAAGGTCGGGACGGCTCTTCACCACAAATGCCAATATGGCGCCGGTGGCCAGACCCTCACCCAGACCGATGGCAAGATGGATGCCGGTCATCAGTGCAAGGAATGAATTGGTGGGGAGCGCCGTCACTCCGGAGATTTCCGTCTCAAGAGTCACCATGCAGGCCCCCAGTTCGATACCCACGAGGCAGGCAATGATTGAGGCTGCTATGAGTCGGCCGGAGCTCTGACTGAGGCGCGTCATCGGTCGGAATATCAATGGGTAGGCCACAAGTGTGGTCATGGCTCCCATATTGATTATGTTGCACCCCAATGCGAGCAATCCACCATCGGCAAATACCAGACATTGGATTATCAGCACCGAAGCAATGGTGAGAAATGCCGCCCATGGTCCGAGGAATGCCGCGAGGAGCACGCCTCCGATTATATGGCCCGACGAACCGGTGCCGGGAATGCTGAAATTAATCATCTGCGCTGCGAATACGAAGGCTCCCAGCACTCCCATCAGTGGCACAATCCGTGAATTGACCCCCTTCTCTCTATTTACTTTATAGCCAGCTACTCCCAGCAGTGCGGCTGCCGCCACACCGGCCGTAATGGCCACCGGAGTGCTTATCAAGGCATCGGCCATGTGCATAGTATCAATAAGATTTGGTCGTGAAACTTTGTGTATATATTTTCTCTATTTAAGCTTTTTAACGTATACTTGCCCCCTATTGTTTAGAGCGCTTGTTGTGATTCGCCCCGACAGACAAAAAACGATTTGCACGTTCAACCTAATTAGCATCAGAATGTTAATAATATGAAAGAGCCTCCGCACCCGGATGCGCGATATCCTCTTAAATTACCGCTTGGTAAGTGCCTGTCATAAGAAGGCTTATAAGAAGCCGCTCGAGGCATAATTCTTGATCAATTACACTTAATAGATTAAATATGAACGACTCTGCTAATGCAAATAGCGCCGTATGGCGCGATTTCCCGCGCACGGTGTTGCGGGGAGTGGGCCAGGTGATGTTTCAAGACAGCATGTGGACCGGTCTCTTATTTCTGATCGGTATTTTCTGGGGCGCTTATGCCGAGGGGCTCGGTGTGGTGGCCTGGGGTGCTGTGGTCGGTGTGGTGGTTTCCACTCTGGCCGGTTATTGCCTGAAACTTTCAGATACCAACGGTGCGCAAGGCCTCTGGGGATTCAATGGTGTACTTGTGGGTTGCGCCTTCCCTACATTTATGGGTAATACGATATGGATGTGGCTGGCACTCATCCTTTGCGCGGCTATGACCACTTGGGTGCGCACAGCGCTCAATCGTGTGTTTGCCCCATATGGCACAAGTTCCTTCACTTTCCCCTTCGTGCTCTGCACATGGTTTTTCCTTCTCGCAGCCCGCTACATGCATGGCATGCCCCCGGAGTTTGAATCGGTGCCGGTCATGGCATCAGAGACAGTAGGCCATCTCGATATGAGCTTCGGTAATCTGGTGGTGTATTGGCTTAAGGGAATCTCGCAGGTATTCTTGATCAATAGCTGGGTGACAGGCATATTCTTCCTTGCAGGGCTTGCTGTCTGCTCGTGGCGCGCAGCCCTTTGGGCAGCTATTGCATCGGCAGTGTCGCTATTCACAATTATCTTGTGGCGCGGGCCGGCGGCTGATATCGCAGAGGGTCTCTACGGCTTCTCAGCCGTGCTGACCGGCATCGCGTTGGGCGCCACATTCTGTCGCACAGGCAATTGGCGCACATGGATATGGTCACTGCTCGGCATCGTGGCCACCGTATTCATACAGGCCGGCATGAATGCGGCATTTGCCCCGATAGGTCTTGCCACATTGACCGGACCCTTCTGTATCGGCACTTGGCTCTTCTTGATTCCGGGCTACAAGATGTTTGCCCCGAAATTTTAAGTCACGCGCTCTAAGTCACGCGCTTTAAATTAATCATACACTGAATATGATGTCGACTGTTAAATCCTCTTCTACCTCTTCTGCACCCCGCTACACCATAGCCGATGCACCCCTCACATGGCGCCACTGGTGGATTGCCGTGGTGGCATCGCTCGGACAGATGATCGGCACTATGGTGGCAACCGTGGCGGGTGTGATTATTCCGCTTATGGCGCTCACTTCGACCTATGCCCACATGTCGTCGTTGGTGCAGGGGCTTATCGGCGCGGCCGACCTAATTGGCATCATGGTGGGCTCGATGGTGTTCGGACGCCTCAGCGACCGCTATGGCTATCTCCCCTTTTTCCGTTTCTGTCCGGCTCTGGTGCTCGTGGCTTCGCTGGTAGCCGTGTTTGTGCCTAATGTCTGGGTGCTCATAATCTCACTTTTTGTGGTGGGCTTCGGCATCGGCGGCGAATACAGTCTCGACTCCGACTATACATCCGAACTCATGCCGGCCCGCTACCAGCTCCTTATGCTCGGAATTGTGAAGTCGGGGGCTGCATTCGGCAATATCCTCGGTGCCGGCATATCATTCCTGCTGGTGGCCGGATGGAGCAATCCAGCCAACTGGCCGCAGTTGATGTGGACCATTGCTGTGGTGGCTGCTATCATGCTCCTGTCGCGAATATATTTCTTCGAGAGTCCGAAGTGGTTGCTCTGTCATGGCAAGAAGACCAAAGCGGTGATTGCACTGCATCGCTTCTTGGGTTCATCGGTTGGTTTTTCGGCGGCCGAACTCAATCCACAGCCACAGCAATCCGCAGCGGGCCAGTCAGTACAATCCCCCTCCCGTCTCGGATTCTTCAGCTTCTGCCGCCGCTATTGGGATAAGGTAGTGCTGAGTGGAATCCCATGGAGTTGTGAGGGACTGGGAGTGTATGGCATCGGAGTCTTTATCCCTATTCTGGTCATGGCACTCGGCATCGAACATCAGTCAGCCTCTGCCACCGCAATAGCCGGTGTGGCCTCGTCGGTCAAGACCACGATGTGGATATCCTGCATCATCCTCCCGGGGTTTCTGATTGGTGTATGGCTCGCCTCCCACCGAGTGAGAGAGGTGAGATTACAGAGCGTATGTTTCTGGGCATGTGCTGCTTCGCTCCTCATTCTCCTCTTCTCCTACCACTTGAAATGGCCGGTATGGATTTCGCTCATATCCTTTATGGCGTTTGAATTGTTTCTTAATATAGGACCCCATCTGGTGACCTATCTGCTTCCCCCGCGCATTTACCCCGTAGAGGTGCGCGGACAAGGCACCGGCATAGCCGCCGCCATTGGAAAGGCAGGCGCAGTGGCCGGAGTATTCCTTGTGCCCCTGCTGCTCAAAGCGGGGGGTGGAGTCCTGGTATTGGCGTTTTCTGCCGTAATCATGGCCATCGGAGCCATCGTGACAGGCATCTACGGGCGCCGCGTAGAAAAACTTTCCGACACCAAGATATAACAATAATATATGAGTGGAAAATTTTCCGGACGCATACTCCTCCGGGCGATACTGGCCACAATCGTGTGTCTGGTATCGCTCGGATGTTATGGGTTTAGCATTACCCTGCATCACGATACTCTTATCAACGGCTGGTGGCCACTCGGCATCTCAGCTGCAGTAGCCATCATCACATCCCTTTGGGGTTGGCAACTATGGAAATGGCTCACAGATATGCGCGCAGTGTGGGTTAACTGCATAGTGCATATCATTGTGACTACATCGGTGCTGCTTCTCCTTTTCTATTCAATCAACTACTATGGATCCCGCCCATCAAGCGAAATAACTCGTGATGTGGAGATAACCTCACGCTACTACAAAATCCATCATCACTCCAACCGCACTGGTCGCCACTCCTATTCCCGCGGCACACCCTACAAAGTATACTTCATCCAAATCACCTTCCCCTCCGGCCGCACCAAAGACCTGCAGCTCCCCTACTCCGAATACCGCCGCCTGCATAAAGGTAGTCACCTCTCCCTTCAGCTCCAACGCGGCTTCTTCGGCATTCCCGTAATAAAAAACCTCCACCACAGCATCGCCGACCACCCGGCTCCCACACCACGCCCCGGACTCAGACTGCCTGACCCGCGCTTCCCCTCCACCGACAGCCTCCGCTCACTGCGCCCCCGATAAATCTAATCAAAGCCCCACAGCCCTAAATTGCATCAAAAAAATTATAGAGCGCGTTCCTTAAAATTTCGGGGCCGTAGGGGCGGCGAAATTTTAAGGAACGCGCTCTTAGTCGTGTTTGTATGAACTCCGTGGAGAGAGATGAGGCGATAAAACTCCCTGAATTAAATCGCCTCATCTGATAAACGCCGCAAAGATGGGAAATAATGGTATTTACAGACACAAAAAACGCGACTATTGGGTTAGTCGCGTCTATACTGATGGGGAGAGGTGTGTTAGGCAAGCCCGGCTTTTCGGAACTCTTCAAGGGCGGATGAATGTTTGGCCACAAGTCGGTTGTAGCCCATACGTCTGCCGCGTTCGAGATTATGTGTCAGGTCGTTGAGTTTGGTAGCTATGGCAAGAGAATTGCCCGATGCGATGATGCCTTTTACGTAGTCAAGATACGGGATGTCTTTACTATGGGTGAGTAGCTTGAGAGCCTCTACAATATTAGCCGGGATTCCCTCGGCAATCATGTCATCGAAAGTGACGGAAGTATCTTCAGCCACATCATGAAGGAATCCGGCACATATCTCATCGGGAGTCTTCCCCATCAGTCCTACTGCAAGCGGGTGTAGGATAACCGGGTCGCCACTGATATCCCATTGGCCGTGGTGCGCACGAGTGGCAATATCAAGGCTCTTTGATATAACCGAGTTTGATTCCTTTGGCTCGTTCTTCTGCATAGTATTTTTCGTTATAATGTGTGTCACACGTATGATTTTCTATCAGTCCGCACGCTATAAGCTCATATTTGGAATCATAACGGCGATATTGCTCTTCCGTGATTGGATACCCATAGAGGTAGCAGTGCATTGCATCGTCAATATTTTGTATCTCCATCCTGATAGAAGCGTAATCTCAGTTTGAAGTTTCCGGTTCCGAATGCCTGATAATTAATGGTAATCATGAACGTTGCTTTTATCAATTCCAAAATCGCACATTTGAATCACAAATTCATGTACAAGTTGAAATCGAGTCAAAGCCAAACTGTTAAAAACCCTTTAATGATGTACAGGGTCTTAAGGAACGCGCTCTAACTAACACTGAGTCGGCCTAAATCTCAGATTATCAGATTAAAAAAGAAATTTAGGCAATACCTGATGTACAGTTATTGCCTAAATTCCTTTGGAGGTGGAGCATACCAGACTCGAACTGGTCACCTCTTGACTGCCAGTCAAACGCTCTAGCCAGATGAGCTAATGCCCCATTCTGCCGTTTGAAAGCTGCCCGCCACAATGTTTATTGTCTTGTTTCGAGGCTCTCTTGCTCTCATTGACGATGCAAAGTTACGACTTATTTTTGGTTTGACCAAATTTTTTGACCACTTTTTTTCTTTTTTTTATTCCCTCTCATGCAGAATTCAGTGTATGATGCTGAATATCATTGAGATAATGTTGTATGATTTTTTTGAAGAGTTTTTCTACTGTAGGGCGTGTGGTATAAGGTGAGGCGGTGGTGTGCGTATTGGTGCCCACTGTCGAATAGTATTATCCGCGACCTCGCCCGCCCGATCCTTGCAATCGGCTGGTGAGGTCGCGCTTTTTTGAAGGGGAATGCATCATGAGTGTAGGTGGTCGACATTAGAGCGCGTTCCTTAAAATTTTGGTGAACTTATGCAAATTGCGATATGTTATAGATGGTGAAAAGAATGTTTCACCCTAAATCTGAATGCTATGCATTTTACCCCTAAAGAGCAAGACAAACTGACTCTGCTGTGTGTAGGGCTCATTGCCGAACGTCGCCTCAAGAAAGGATTGAAGTTAAACTATCCTGAATCGGTGGCTTACATCACCAGTTGTGCACTTGAGGGCGCACGCGAGGGCAAGACTGTGGAGGAGGTCATGCACGACGCCACACAGGTGCTTACCAAAGAGCAGGTCATGGAGGGAGTGGCCGATATGATCACTCTGCTTCAGGTCGAGGCGGTATTTACCGATGGCAGCCGCCTCGTGTCGATTCACAATCCTATCCGCTAAGGCATAGCGGCAACACTCAAAAACACTCAATTATGGCTCAGACAAATCAACCCAACGCCTCGCAGAGCGGGGCGAAACCGATGCCTCCCGTGCCCGATATCCCTATGCCCGATTTCGCTAAGGATGGTTATACTACACCCACAGGTGTATACTCCGGCGCTCCCGACATCGCTTACCAGAAGACTCCCGCGTATGAACCGGCTGAATATGTACCCGTAGGGGGAGTCGTGCTGGCCGACACACCCATTGAATATAATACCGACCGCCGCACCGTGAAGCTGAAGGTGCGCAATACCGGCGACCGCCCGGTGCAGGTGGGTTCGCATTTCCATTTCTTCGAGTGCAACCGTTATATGGAGTTTGACCGCCCCAAGGCTTTCGGCTGCCATCTAAATATCCCGGCCACTACCGCTGTGCGCTTCGAACCGGGCGAGGAGAAGGAAGTGGAGCTTGTGAGCTACGCCGGCAAGCAGCGTGTGATCGGTTTCGATGATCTCGTCAACGGTTACACCGGACTGCAGGATACCCCCTCCTACTATCCCAAATACACCGAGGCAATACGCCGCATGAAGGAGTATGGCTACAAAAGTGTAAGCGAATCGGAGGCCGCGGGGGAATATGATGAAAATGAAATTAATAAAAAAGACTGATTCCCATGGCTGTAATATCTCGTAAAGACAATAACATGCTCTTCGGCCCCACTGTGGGCGATAAGATTCGTCTGGGCAATACCGATCTGTATGTTGAGATTGAGAAGGACCTCCGCACTTATGGTGATGAGGTCGTGTACGGAGGCGGAAAGACTCTGCGTGACGGCATGGGTCTGGCCAATGAATGCACTTCCAAGGAGGGTTCGCTCGACATCGTAATCACCAATGCCACTATCCTCGATCCGCTGCTGGGCGTAATCAAGGCCGACATCGGTATTAAGGATGGCAAGATTGCCGGCATAGGCAAGGCGGGCAATCCGAATATAATGAAGGGGGTCACTCCGGGGCTGGTGACCGGTCCGTCGACCGATGCTATCTCGGGTGAACATATGATTGTGACTGCGGCCGGTATCGATGGCCATGTGCATTTCGTGTCGCCGCAGCAGGCTTATAACTGTCTGTCGAATGGCATCACTACTCTGATCGGTGGTGGTGTGGGCCCCACCGACGGCACAAATGGCACCACAATCACTTCCGGCCCGTGGAATCTGGAGAAAATCATGCAGTCGATCGATGGCCTCCCTATCAATATCGGTCTGCTGGGCAAAGGCAACTGCTCGCGTCAGGAGGAATTCTACGATCAGGCGCTTGCCGGCGCCATGGGCTTCAAGATCCATGAGGACTGGGGCGCTACTCCGGCTGTGATTCGCGCTTGTCTGGAGGCCGCCGACAATCTGGATATGCAGGTATGTATCCATACCGATACTCTAAATGAGTCGGGATATGTGGAAGATTCTATCGCCGCCATGGATGGCCGCACGATCCATACTTACCACACCGAGGGTGCCGGTGGCGGTCACGCCCCCGACCTGCTGAAGGTGGCTTCGATGGCCAATGTGCTCCCTTCGTCGACCAATCCTACTCTCCCCTATGGCATCAATTCGGAGGCGGAGCTGTTTGATATGATTATGGTCTGCCATAATCTTAATCCGAATATCCCGTCGGATGTGGCTTTTGCCGAGAGCCGTGTGCGTCCGGAGACTCAGTCGGCCGAGAATATATTCCATGATTTGGGTATTCTTTCGATGGTATCGTCCGATTCGCAGGCCATGGGCCGTGTGGGTGAATCATTCATGCGTACATTCCAGATGGCTTCATATATGAAGTCGGTGCGCGGCAAACTTCCTGAGGATTCCGATTCCAACGACAATTTCCGTGTGCTCCGATATCTGGCACAGATCACTCTCAATCCGGCCATCACGTATGGTATCAGCGATGTGCTCGGATCAATCGCAAAGGGCAAGATGGCCGACCTCGTGGTGTGGGAACCTGCCTTCTTCGGCACCAAGCCTTATCTGGTGATCAAAGGCGGTGTGATCAACTGGGCAAATATGGGCGACCCCAATGCCTCGCTCCCCACACCGCAGCCTAAGATTATGCGTCCGATGTTTGGCGCATTCGGTGAGGCAATGCCTAAGACCCGCTATACCTTCGTATCACAGGCCGCCTTTGAGAATGATGTGAAGAAGAAGTATGGGCTAACCTCAATGGTATATCCTGTGCATGGCACACGCCAGATCGGCAAAGCCGACATGGTGCGCAACACAGCCACACCTCGCATCGAGGTAAATCCTGAGACTTTCTATGTCACGGTGGATGGCGTGCTGGCTTATGTGCCACCGGCAAAGTCGCTGCCTCTCTCGCAGCTCTATTGGTTTAGCTAACGACAACGCGCTCTAAGTAGCTGCTTACTTAGATTATAGATATATTCCGTTCGTGGGGTCGGCCAGCCAATCGCTGACCGACCCCTATTTCAATTATTTTTGACGATTGTTTGTATTTATGAGTTGTCTGAGAACCGATTAACCTCTCAATTGTTAAAATAGTACCTAATCATTTAAATTACTGCTATGAAAATCTATACTGAAGTGCTCGGCAATATCCGCAAGTCGGATGAATGGAAGGCCCGCCTTGCCGATGCTGAGATTGATGAGATATATCTTGATCAGTGGACTGCCCAGAAATCGCGTTTCCTCGGGAAGGGCCTGAGCGGCGCGGAATATCCTGTGGCTCTGGCACGACACACTCAGATTGCCGATGGTGATGTGATCGACTTTGATCCGCAGAGCGGCCGGGCCGTGGTGCTGCGACTCGAACTCAATCCTGTGATGGTTATCGACCTCGCCGGAATCGCAGATCAGGACCACGACACCATAATCCGAATCTCTCTGGAACTTGGTCATGCCATCGGCAATCAGCATTGGCCCGCCGTGGTGAAGGGCACAAAGGTGTATGTGCCGCTCACGGTCGATAAGAAGGTGATGATGAGTGTGCTTGAGACTCACCATATACCCGGTATCACTTTCGGCTTTGAGAAGGGCTGCGATGTAATCCCCTACCTCGCCCCTCACGAGACGCGCCGACTCTTCGGCGGTGCCGGCCATGAAAGCCATAGCCATGAGCACGACCACGGACATATTGTGCACTACCACGATCATGACCACGATCATGACCATGACCACGATCATGACCATGAACATGGGCATTCGCATCAATCCGACGTAAGGCTCTGAAGGCCAAATTGGTCTCAGATAATACTCTCCTCTTCTATCCACTCTAAAACAATTACCCCCATGTCAGAGAATATCACCCGGATCATGCGCCTGCTGCAATTCACAGATTCCACTTTCCCGGTAGGCACTTTCTCCTTCTCAAATGGCCTGGAGACTGCCGGATTTGAAAAAATAGTCTATGACCGGCAGACTCTCCACGATTTCGCCAAAGCCCAGGCGCTACAGGCGGCCTTTACTGATGGAGTGGCTGCAATCGCTGCCCATCGTGCCTGGCTGGCCGATGATTATGAGGCCGCTACTCTGGCCGACAGCACTCTGATACTCTGCAAAATGAATGATGAGGCGCGCCAGATGTTGCGACGAATGGGTAAGAAACTTGCCGAACTCGGTCAGCACCTCTTTGATAGTCCCATGATCAGTCGCTGGCTCGCCGATATACGCGCTGATGTCACTCCGGGCACATACCCCGTGGCTCAGGGACTCACCTTTGCAGCCGCCGGAATTTCGGAAAGGGATCTCTTCTGCTCCCATCAGTATGGGGTGGTGAATATGGTGCTCTCGGCCGCTCTGCGATGTGTGCGGGTGTCGCATTATGACACCCAGCAGATCCTCTACGAAATGAGCTCCGGAGCCGAGGCTCTATATGATGAGGTGAAGGATATGAGAATCGATGAGATGCATGCCTTCTTCCCTGAACTCGACATCATCGCCTCGCTACATGAGAAGGGCAATATGCGAATGTTTATGAACTAAGAGCGCATTCCTTAAGAGCGCGTTCCTTAAAACACTCTCTACTGAAAATTGCAATTTTGCGGCAGGCCTGCATTGTTCGGTAGAAGTATTTAAATTGCTTACACACAAAAAAACACAATCTTATCATGAGTACTTGTAGAATCGGTATCGGAGGCCCCGTGGGCTCCGGCAAAACCGCACTTATAGAAGCCATCACACCTCGTCTGCTCGAAATGGGACAGAATGTGCTGATTATCACCAACGATATTGTGACCACCGAGGATGCCAAACATGTGCGCAAAACCCTCAAGGGTGTTCTGGTAGAGGATAAAATCATCGGTGTGGAGACCGGTGCATGCCCTCACACCGCCGTGCGCGAAGACCCTTCGATGAATATCGCTGCCGTAGAAGAGATGGAGGAGAAATTCCCTGAGACGGATATCGTGCTTATCGAGTCGGGGGGCGACAACCTCACACTTACCTTCAGTCCGGCGCTGGTAGACTTCTTCATCTATGTGATCGATGTGGCCGCCGGTGATAAAATACCCCGCAAGGATGGTCCCGGCATCTCTCAGAGCGATATTCTGGTAATCAATAAGACCGATCTGGCCCCATATGTGCATGCCGACCTCGGAGTGATGGATCACGACTCCAAACTTATGCGCCCCGGCAAGCCATTCGTATTCACCAACTGCATGACCGGCGAGGGTATTGACGAGCTCGTGGAGTTGATCTTCAAGATGGCTCTGTTCGACAAAAAGAAATGACAATACGCCTGCAATCATAACACACTCTAAAATCCTGACTGACTATGGCTTTTGACTATCAGACACATCTTACTACCCACGATAGCGGCGTGCCCTCTGTAGATTTCTCACAGTCGCGCGAAATGGCCCCTTATCATGATGAGCCTAAAGCCATGTATGTGGGGGCTCCCGGCAAGCATGGCTATCTGCGACTCGGTTTTGAAATAGATCCGCGGGGTAAATCGATTCTCCGCGATCTGGATCGGCGTGCACCTCTTATCGTGCAGCAGGCTCTGTATTTCGACAAGGGTATGCCGGATATGCCCTGCGTCTATATCCTATCTTCGGGCGGCCCCAACGTAGAGGGCGACCGCTACCAGCAGGATATCACGCTCGGTCCGGGCGCTTTTGCCTGGGTGAGCACAGGAGCAGCAACCAAACTGGCTGAGATGACCCACAATTACTCCGGGCTCCGACAGCATATCACTCTGGCAGAGAATTCATATCTCGAATTTATGCCCGAGCCGGTGTATCCCTGCCGTCACACCCGATTCATATCCGACACCGATATCGTGGTGCATCCTACGGCCGCTCTCTTCTATTCCGAGATATTCATGGGAGGAAGGAAATATTATGGTGATGGAGAGCTCTTTGAGTATGATATTCTATCGGTGTGCAGTCATGCGCGCCGACCCGACGGCACACCTCTATTCCGCGAGAAATTCATCATCGACCCGGCGCGGGTGAATCCGCGGGGTCTCGGCATAATGGGTAAATACGATGTGTTTGCCAATGTGATTGTGCTTGCCCCGCGCAGCGAGGCCGACCGGATCTACGCTGCCACCACCCCCTATATCGATCCCGAAGCGAAGTTGGCCTGCGGCATAACTCATCTGCCCAATGATGCGGGGTTGCTCTTCAAGGTGCTCGGCATGGAGCCGGGGCCGGTAAAGAAAGTAGTGCGCGATTTCCTGGCCACTTTCCGCCGCGAAGTGAAGGGGCGGGAATTGCCTGAGGAATTTCCATGGCGATGATGGCACACTCCCTCTTTGCTCCGGTCCGGATTGAAATCTCTCATCCGGACCGGACTTTTTTATATAGTCCGTTCCTACTTCGACTCGCAAAATCCACTCAAAAATCGCCGCCCCTACGACCCCGAAATTTTAAGGAGCGCGCTCTAAGACCCATTCCCACAAAAAATGTTAACGCAGGGGCCTAAGATTATTTGACAGGCATTGTGAGTGTGCGGATTTTTTGCTAAATTTGTAATTTGAGAAAGTAAGGCTTGTTTCGCTCTTATGACTCCGGCGCCCCTGAGCGATCAGATCCACGCCATCTCCCCTCCCCCCCTACCTATACCGCAATACCAGTTTAGACCGATGACAACCAATTGGAATTACCAGCCCCTCACTTTGCAGCAGCGTCAGCTCGTAGGGGAGATTCTTCCGCAATGTGGCCATAATGCCACAGTAGCGGAAATCCTCGTGCGCCGAGGCGTGAAGACGCCGCAGGAGGCCACTGCCTTTTTCTCCCCCTCTGTAAGTGATTTCCACGACCCCTTCCTGATGCCCGATATGCACAAGGCAGTGAATCGACTCAACAAGGCCATGGGCTCCAAGGAGAGGATCATGATCTATGGTGATTACGATGTGGATGGCACTACGGCCGTGGCGCTCGTATATAAATATCTGCAGAATTACTACAGCAATATCGAATACTACATCCCCACGCGCTACGATGAGGGCTACGGCATATCGCGAAAGAGTATTGAATATGCCGCTGAAAATGATGTAAAACTCGTAATTGTGCTTGATTGCGGTATCAAGGCCATTGAGGAGATTGCGTATGCCAAGGAGAAGGGAATCGATTTCATCATCTGCGATCATCATGTGCCTGATGAGGTATTGCCGGATGCAGTGGCGATTCTCAATCCGAAGATGCCGGGATCTACCTATCCGTGCCAGCATCTCTCGGGATGCGGTGTGGGATTCAAGTTTATGCAGGCTTTCGCTCTGAGCAATGGTCTGACCAATCACAATGAGCTCGAGTCGCTCCTCGATCTCTGCGCAGTGAGCATCGCAGCCGATATTGTGCCGATTGTGGATGAAAACCGCGTGATGGCTTATCACGGCCTGCGCCGACTCAATTCAAATCCCAATCTGGGACTGCGAAGCATAATCCGTCTCTGCAAACTCACCAATAAAGATATCACTATCTCGGATGTGATCTTCAAGATCGGTCCGCGCATCAATGCCTCCGGGCGTATGCAGAGCGGCATGGAGGCGGTGGATCTCCTCGTGAGCCGAGACCTTCACGATGCTTATGAGAAGGGTAAGGACATCGACCAATACAACAAAGACCGCAAAGAGCTCGACAAACGCATCACCGAAGAGGCCAACTCGCTGCTCGACAATGATGTGAGTATCGTGCAGGACCGGCGTTCAATCGTGATCTACAACAAGAACTGGCACAAGGGTATCATCGGCATCGTGGCTTCGCGCCTCACCGAGCTATACTACAAGCCGGCCGTGGTGCTCACCTATTCCAATGGCATAGCCACCGGCAGCTCACGATCAGTGCAGGGATTTGATATCTATTCAGCTATCAACAGCACCCGCGACCTGCTGGAGAATTTCGGAGGCCATACATATGCCGTGGGCCTTTCGCTTAAGGAGGAGAATATCCCGGAGTTCCGCCGCCGATTCGAGGAGTATGTGGCCAATCACATTCAGCCCAACCAGCTCCAGCCGCAACTCGATATTGATGCCACAATCGAATTTGCCGACATCACCCCGGAACTCGTGAGTTCGTTGCGTCGGCTCAATCCCTATGGACCCGGCAACCAGAAGCCGGTGTTCTGCACACAGAATGTGTTTGATTTCGGCACCAGCAAACTCGTAGGCAAAAACCTCGAGCATATCAAACTCGAATTGGAAGACAACAGCACCAGCCGCGTGCTGAATGCCATAGCCTTCAATATGGCTCCATACTTCGAGCATATCCATGCCCACAAACCGGTGGATATCTGCTACACCATCGAGCAGGCGAAGCACAACAGCAACGGAGAATCGATCCAGCTCATGATCCGCGATATCCGTCTCTCCAAGCCTCAGTAATCACCTCTCCTCCCACTCCGGCTTTCGCTCCATCAAGCGAAATTCCACACCATCTCCACCTCTCCACCTCTCCACCTCTCCACCTCTCCACCATAATACTATAGCGCCTCACCACAACCACAGCGCCATGAACGACATTCACGCCATATTACGCCGCCATTGGGGCTACGACTCCTTCCGGCCTCTGCAGGAGGATATAATCCGCTCCGTGCTATCGGGCTGCGACACTCTCGGACTTATGCCCACGGGTGGCGGCAAATCTATCGTGTTCCAAGTAGCCGGATTGGCGCTCGACACTCTTACACTGGTGATCTCCCCGCTTGTGTCGCTTATGAAGGATCAGGTGGATAATCTGAAGCGCCACCGCATCAAGGCGGTCTACTTCCATAGCGGCATGTCGGCAGCTGAATCGCGTGTGGCATGGGAGCGCCTCGTCAACGACCGCGCGCGATTTCTCTACATTGCTCCCGAGCGCCTGAAGAGCGAGCGATTCCAGGCCGAATTGCGGCAGTTGAAGCCGGGGCTGATTGTGGTCGATGAAGCCCATTGCATATCCCAATGGGGATATGACTTCCGCCCCTCCTTTATGAATATCCGCGACCTGCGGCGCATTCTCCCCACCGCCCCGGTGCTCGCCCTTACCGCCACGGCCACTCCTGCCGTAGCGGCCGACATACGCCGTCAGCTCGACTTCCGACCGGGCAACAATACATTCCAGATGAGTTTTTCGCGCCATAACATCAGCTATCTCGTGCGCCGCGCACCGGTGAAACTTGATGAAGTGGCCCGAATACTTCAGCTCACCGAGGGCTCAGCCATTGTATATGTGCGCAACCGCAAGCGCACCCGCGAACTCGCCGACCATCTGGACAGCCTTGGCATTCCGGCCACCTACTATCATGCCGGTCTCACTTTCGATATCAAAGAGGAGCGCCAGAACGCCTGGAAATCCGGGGCCATAAGGGTAATGGTTGCCACCAATGCATTCGGTATGGGTATCGACAAACCGGATGTGCGACTCGTGATCCACTACGACATGCCCCCTTCGCTCGAAGAGTATTATCAAGAGGCCGGACGTGCCGGACGCGACGGGCTCCCCTCTTTTGCCGTGCTACTCTATACTCCGCGCGATAAGGCCACAATGCGCCGCCGACTCACCATGGAGTTCCCCGACAAGAAGGATATACTGAAAGTCTACGAGCGGGTGTGTAATTTTCTCAACATCGCTGTGAGCGAGGGATATGGGAAGATCAATGAATTCGACATTGATAAATTCACCCATACCTTCGACATGCAGCCGGAGCTGGTGATGCCGGCGCTGCGGATACTCGGTCAGGCCGGATATATGCAATATGTAGATGAGCGCGAGAATGCCTCGCGGGTGCTGATCCTTATCACCCGCGAGGAGCTCTACAATATTCAGGGCATATCCGATGATGCCGACCGGGTGCTCGCCTCATTGCTACGCATATATCCCGGACTTTTCACCGACTATCAGTTTATCAATGAAGCCAGAGTGGCCCGCGAATTGCAGCTTGACGGGGAGCGGGTGTATGCTGCTATGCTTGAGCTGGGGCGCATGAAGATCGTATCCTACGTGCCGCGCTCACGCACCCCCTTCATCTATCTTCCCACATCGCGCGAAGAGCCCCGCTATGTGCAGATCGGCCGCAATGTATATGAGGAGCGCTTCAAGGTGCAGCAGCAGCGCGTGGAGTCGATGATCAGCTATGCCTCCGATGATGACAGTTGCCGGGTGGAACGGATGCTCCGATACTTCGGCGAACCCTCCCCCTCCCCCTGTGGCCAATGCGACATATGCCGCGCCCTCAAGGCCCGCGCCAATAGGCCCACCGATGTGGATCTGGCCTCGCGCGTGCTCGACTATCTGCGTGCTCGCCCGCGGGGTGTGCGCTATGATGTTCTGCTGGCCGCCATGGGGAGTTCGGTCACTCCGCAAGTGAGCCGACTGGTAGCCACTATGTTGCAGGAAGGGGTGGCTTCGATGGATGGACCATATCTACAGCTTATCGCTACTGACTGACTAATAATAATAAGGATCCCCCTCTATGTTCGGATTAGCTGATTGCAATAATTTCTTCGTGTCGTGCGAACGCAGTGTGAATCCCTCGCTCGATGGCAAAGCGGTCGTGGTGCTCAGCAACAACGATGGCTGCGTCGTGGCCCGAAGCAATGAGTCGAAACGCCTCGGCGTCAAGATGGGACAACCGGCTTTCGAATTGCGTCAGCTCGTGGAGAGCGGACGACTGCTCCCCCTTTCGGGCAATCATCTGCTATACCGCGAGATCAGTCTGAAGGTGCATGAAATCTTCCGCCGCTTTGTGCCGGAGGCTATCGATTATTCGGTCGATGAGGCTTTTCTTAATATGGCCGGGATCCCCATCGATGTGCTCCCCGAAATCGGTTATGGTATCCGGCAGGCCTGCTGGGAAGAGCTCCGCATACCGATCACAGTCGGGTTCGCACCCACCAAGACCCTGGCAAAGATCATCACCGAAGTTTCCAAAAAGCAGGGACATCCCGTAGGGATATTCCGCACAGCAGCCGAAGCAATGCCCATCCTTGAGCAGCTCCCCGTGGCCGAGCTCTGGGGTATAGGCAGGCGGATGGCCAAGCGGTTGTATCAGGCGGGGGTCTATACGTTGGCGCAATTCGTGGCACGCAATCGCGCATGGGTGCGCCAGACCCTCGGAGTGACCGGCGAGCGCTCATGGCTCGAACTTCAGGGAGTGTCCTGCATCACGCTCGACCATGTGGGGCGACCACTGCAGGATTCCATCAGCGAGAGCCGCACATTCCCCGAAGATGTCGACGACTATGACTATATCCGTGCCCGAATCGTGATCTATGCCTCCGACTGCGCCAGCAAACTGCGGGCGATGCATGGCCGATGTGGTGGAGTGGGAGTATTCCTGCGCACCAATCCATTCCGCTCCTCTACGCTGCCCCCCTGCCGCCCCGAGGCAATATGCAGACTCGATACCCCCACATCGGTGACTACCGACATCACCGGAGCCGCCCTGCGAGTACTCGACTCCATATATATACCCTCCATCCCCTTCAAGCGAGCCGGTGTATGGCTCACCGACATCACTCCCGATGTGCCGGTCACCCCATCACTCTTTGACGACCCCGACCTGCGCGACGAGTCGATACGCCGCTTTATGAATGCCATCGACAGTATTAATAGCCACATAGGGCAGCCTGCAATAGGTCTGGCCTCCCGACTCGTGTCGGCCCGCAAGGGGCACAACGACGGGTATTCCTCTACTTTTCAGGCACCACGCGATTATCCGAATCCATCTTCCCGCAAAAAGAAATAGCCTAATGCAAAGATTTATGCCGCAGGATTGAGGAAAATTCGTAAAAATTCACTAACTTTACAATTAGAGCGCGTTCCTTAAAATTTCGGGGTCGTAGGGGCGGCGATTTTTGAGTGGATTTTGCGAGTCGAAGAAGGAACGATGCGGGCATCGTGACTGATGAGATCTCGCAAAATACGCCAAAAAGCGCCGGGGGAAGGTAACTTTTACACTCGAAGGCACCCCGACTCCAATAAAGGGATTATTATATTTCTTTATCAAGCAGCTGTATAATGTGTAAATAAATCCAAATCAAAGCTATAAATCATAAACGGCTTTTTAACATACACATTGGCCCGGCTGTAAGAAGAAGTTACCTATGGTCTCGCATCCTTGGGCGTATTTTGCCCCTTGCTTTCAGTCGCATACCTCGGTATGCTCCTTGCAGCAAGTGACAAAATCCACTCCAAGGCTGCGACCCCTACGGCCCCGAAATTTTAAGGAACGCGCTCTTAAGACCCATCTCAGAGTATTCTTGAGATATTACCCTTTTTACTTATCCCTAAAATGAAGAAACGATATTTCTCAGTGGCCATCGCCGCCACCCTCCTCTGCTCAATCACGATGTCGAGTTGCATCGGCTCATTCCGTCTCACCAACTCAGTGCTGAAATGGAATAATCAGGTGGGATCGAAATTCCTCAACGAGGTGGTATTCTTCGCGTTCTGGGTGCTCCCTGTGTATGAAGTCACTTCGCTGGCCGACCTGCTGGTGCTCAATTCAATAGAATTCTGGAGCGGTCGTAACCCCCTCGAGGCATCTACCCAGATAGTTACTACACCCGAATCCACATATATGATAGCCTGCGATGGCAAAGGATATACCGTGACCGACCAGGCCACCGGCCAGAGCTTCCGTCTCGACTTCATAGAGCAGAGCCAGACATGGGCTCTCAATGTGGATGGAGAGCTGCATCCGTTCCTCACATTTGTCGACGACACCCACGTGCGCGCCATCACCCCCGGCGGCGATTTCCGCACCGTCGAACTCACTCAGAGCGGCGTGATGGCATACGGCTCCGAGGTGATGGGCTGCCGGACAGAGTGTGAAAAAACTCTCCAGGCCATGAACTAATTCGCTCTCTCGAGTGTTATCCTTACAAAGCCGCGGCGAGTACAGAGTATGCTCAATCCGCGGCCTGAATAGAAAACGGAATATTTAATCAAATAAAAACGTATTAGCCATATGAAACCTCTTCACGTAATCTGCGCCGTAATCGGCGGTGCAATCGCCGGCGCAGCTGTAGGTCTGCTTCTCGCTCCCGAAAAAGGTACCGACACCCGCAAGAACATCATCAAGCTCCTCAAAGAGAAGGGTATCACCCTGAAGAAGAGCCAGATGGAAGAGCTCGTCGATGAAATCGAAGACCAGATCGAGCAGCACATCTGATACTGCCCGGCCCCACCCGGCCGCTCTCTTCTCCAAAGGCGGAGATTGCCGCTGACACCTCTTCTCCCGCAATCTGAAAATTTATCCACCAAATCTCAGAAGAAAAAATCACAATGAAAGCATTGACTCTTTTATATGCATTCCTCGGCGGTGCCATCGTAGGTGCCGGAGCCGCTCTGCTCCTCGCTCCCGAGAAAGGAGAGGATCTCCGCAACCGTATCTGCAAGGTGCTCCGCAAGAAGGGTATCAAGATCAGCGATGACGAAGTCGACGCACTCGTGGCCGAACTTGCAGGCGCAGAAGCTTGATAATCCTCTCGCCACCATGAGCGCTCGATTCCGCCGCTCTGACCGATGAAAAAGAACTTAGAGCGCTCTTAACACGGAAACTCCGTAAAATATTCGGGGCATGCAGCCGTTCCCCTTATACGGGGAAAGGCTACATGCCCCTATTCCCATAATGTGCCTATGAAAGAAAATTATACAGATCAGATAAAGGGTGTCTACGACAGCGCCCGGCGTTGGATCTCGCTCGAGATCGAATATGCCAAACTCACCGCAGCCGAGAAAATCACTGTGCTCCTGTCCACTCTAATCCTGGGAGCCGTGTGTCTGCTGCTCGGCATGGTGATACTGATTCTTTTCTCATTCTCGCTGGTCAATGTCTTCAAGATGTTTCTATCGCCGGTGTGGGCTTACCTTAGTGTGGGAGGCCTGTTGGTGCTGCTTATCCTGCTCATCATCCTCCTGCGCCGCCCGCTACTCGAGAACCCTATCTCCAGGCTTATCAGCAAACTTATACTCGACATAAAACCCCGCGACAATGAGCAAAAATAAGAATACCAAATCGTCAGTGCCGGCCGACCTCGAGTCGATTACTCCCGCCGAGGTGAAGGGTCTTACCATCCGTGAGATTCGATATCAACGTGCGCTCGTGGCGCTACAGAAGGATTTCTGCCGTGAAAAGATGAATGTGGGGATTCTGCGACTCAAGAATTCCTCCCCGTTCAGCAAAAACTATCAGGGGAAATCAAAACCCTTCGGCCGCGCCGCAGGAATTGTGGGGAAATTGATCGGCGGAATGAATTATCTTGATTATGCCGTGCTCGGCTTCTCGATATTCAGCAATGTGCGCAAGGTGATGGGGATATTCCGCAAGAAGTAGGCTCCCCACAGGCGAACTCACAAGTGCATATACCTCACCTCTCACTCCTCAACACTTCCCACATCGCTATAATCTTTACTCCGGTTCTTAAATATAGCCATTGCAACTAAGAGCCGATTAATCAAGGAAATATCACATCCCGATTCCAGTGAACGACTATATCTCCCTGCGTATCGACGCAACCCCCTGCTCCTCAGATATCACCGATCTCCTCGCAGCCTTCCTCGCCGATGAGGGCTATGAATCATTCCAGCCTGATGCCGATGGTCTTACCGCATATATCCGCGCCTCAGATTATGAACCGGATGCTATCGACCGCGTATTGGCCGATTTCCCGATTCCCTTCTCACCCCAAGTGAGCTCGACACTCGTAGAGGGTGAGGATTGGAACAGCGAATGGGAAAAGAATTACTTCCGGCCCATAGTAATCGATGATCTGTGTGTGATCCACAGCACTTTCCATAAGGATGTGCCTCACGCACGATATGACATACTGATCGACCCGAAAATGGCATTCGGCACCGGCCATCACGCCACTACATCAATGATGCTGCGCCACATACTGCGCACACCCCTGAAGGGAAAAAGTGTAATCGACATGGGCACCGGCACCGGCATACTCGCCATACTCGCCATGATGCACGGTGCATCGCAGGCCACTGCTATAGAAATCGACCCTGCGGCCTGTGTCAACACTCGCGAAAATCTCAGTCTCAACAATGTAGACCTGACTCTACTCGAAGGCGATTCAAGCCGCCTGGCCGAGGTAAAGCCGGCCGATTTCTTCATGGCCAATATAAACCGCAATGTGATTCTGGCCGACCTCTCACGCTATGCCGCCGCACTGCTGCCGGGAGGCGAGATGATACTCAGCGGTTTCTATCAGGCCGATATCCCGATGCTTACGAAAGCCGCATCGATCTATGGTCTGACAGTGGCAGAAGAGGTCACAATGCCCGATCCGTCGCTCACCGAGGATGATCCGGCAGGCTCACACGGCCCCTGGGCTTCGCTCCGATTGCGCAAAGACTAAGGCCAATAACTTTTTGAATCCACGGCCTTAAGGTGCCCTCACTTCTGAAAGTGAGGGCACCTTAAGGCCGTTAACATAATTTATAATGCATTGCACACAATAAATTTGCAAATCAGCCGGAAATTTCTTATCTTTGCAATCACTTACCAACCATAACGGTTGATAACACCCAATATTGTAAAACCTTAGAAATTTAAATCACATTGCCTATCGACCTACTTCTACTCAAACTTTAACATCTGAATAGAATGGCAAAAAAACAATCCATGACCGATGAACAATTGGTGAAAGCCTATGCCGCAGGCAATAACGAGGCTTTCGACACTCTGCTCAAGCGCCATCAGGATCGAGTATTCAACTACATCCTCCGTATCATCAAGAACGAGGATCTCGCCAACGACATATTTCAGGAGACATTCGTCAAGGCTATCCTGACCATCAAGCAGGGAAGATACACCGAAAACGGCAAATTCCCCGCCTGGATTTCACGAATAGCACATAATCTGATTATCGACTACTATCGGCAGGAGAAATCCGAGAATGTGCAGTCATCGGATATTGAGGATGTGAATATCCTCAACCGCAAGGACCTCTGCGAGGCCACAATCGAAGACTGCATCATATCCCGCCAGATTATGGACGATGTGAAATACCTGATTCAAGAGCTCCCGGAGCTTCAGAGAGAGGTACTGAAAATGCGCTATTACATGAATATGTCGTTCAAGGAAATAGCAGAAAAAACCGGCGTAAGCATCAATACAGCCCTCGGGCGTATGCGCTACGCGATAATCAATCTGCGGCGCATTGCCGCCGAAAAAGATATCATCCTTACCCTCTGACGGTAAGGATGATTTTTTTCGAATCACATACACGGCTCTTTCATTTAAACCATAAATCAGAACCCCATCCACGTAATACATTAGCGAGTTGACTCAAAATTTGGGTCAACTCGCTAATTTTTAGTG
>JAIDKG010000081.1 GCA_029051525.1 Muribaculaceae bacterium | reverse complement strand
CCCGGGCGGCGCCACGTCCCACACCGACAGTTGGTTATCGGTGTCGCCGGTCGTCTGGTTTTCTGTGGTGCCGGTCGGCTGGGCTTCCGGGGTCACTGTCGGCTGGGCAGCAGTGGCGACGGTCGGAAGGGCACCGGCGCCGCGGTCGGAACCGCAGCTCTGGAGGCAGGCGCGTCGGCAGCACAGTGTCCACAGCACACGGAGCCCCGGGGGTGGGGGCAGGCGGAGCCTTGGGTGCTTAAGATTTATTAGCTTTTGGGGCGGGTGGTGGATTTTGTTTTGCTATTTAATGGATTTATTAGTAATTTTGTGCATATTTCGTGTGGTGTGTTTTAGGCATGCTGCGTGATGGAGATAACCTAAAAGAACTCAATTCTTACATAATTCATAACTTTTTAACCTACACACCATGAATCGCTTAAAGCAATTCGTAGCAGGTTCGTTATTGGCGGCTACAGCTCTCAGCGGCACGGCGGCTACCTTTGTGGGTGACCGCACGGATTTCCGTGATGAGACTATCTATTTCGCTATGACGACCCGCTTCTATGACGGCGACCCGAAGAACAATGTGCTCTGCTGGGACGGCGTGGCTAATCAGGTGGCTAATAATGACCCCTGTTGGCGCGGAGACTTTAAAGGTCTTATCGAAAAACTCGATTACATCAAGGCTCTTGGCTTTACCGCTATCTGGATTACTCCGGTGGTGCAGAATGCTTCGGGTTTTGACTATCATGGCTATCATGCCATGGATTTCTCGCGGGTGGACCTGCGTTATGAGAGCCGCACTGAGTGGGGTTCGGCTGAGGATGTGACTTTCCAGAGCCTTATCGATGCGGCTCATGCTAAGGGTATCAAGATTGTGCTCGACATCGTGCTTCAGCACACCGGTAACTTCGGTGAGGATAAACTCTGCCATCTCTTTGACCGTGACCAAAATATCGCTACTCAGGCCTCGATTACGAGCTGTCTGATTCCTGATGAGGAGAAGCTCGGTGGTGCGGATTACTGGAATCTTCCGAATAGTGGAGAGCGCACTCAGTATTCCGAGCGCTTCAAATACATGAAGAATACCGACGGCCAGAACCATGACTCCAACAACTATTGGCACCACGTGTCCAACGCATGGGGCTGGGACGATCCCACCCGCTGGTGGGGTCAGATCGCAGGCGACTGCGTTGACCTGAACACCGAGAATCCGGCAGTGGCTGAGTATATTGTGGATTGCTATGGCAAATTCATCGAGATGGGTGTGGACGGTTTCCGTATCGACACCACCGGCCATATCGCTCCGCTGACATTCAACTCATATTTCATCCCGAAATTTGTTGAGCTTGGCGAGAAGTACAAGAGCAAACGTGTGGGCGACGCGCCGTTCTATATGTTTGGCGAGTGCTGCGCACGTTTGAGCGATGTGATCTACCGCGGCCAGCATGTCCTTTCGAGCCATTATTACACATGGAAGTCTGACCCGGCTCTTGTGACTGAGTGGCAGTCATATACAGCCGACTGGTGGGCACAGCAGGTTGTGCCGGAGGGGGCTGCTCCTCTGGGCAATATGCTTACCTGCGCCAAAGACCCCGGCACTGTGCATAATTCCGACAATGTATTCATGAAGAATGGCGCATGGCATGAGCCTGATTACTCTGATGCCTCCGGCTTCAATGTGATCGACTTCCCGATGCACTATAACTTCAATGATGCCGGTCAGGCTGTCAGAATAGCCGAGGAGGGTGACCACTTCTATAATGACGCATCATGGAATGTGGTATATGTGGATTCCCATGACTATTGCCCGGGTCCGAATGATGGCACTCGTTTCAACGGCGGTACTGCCCAGTGGGCCGAGAACCTCTCGCTGATGTTCACATTCCGCGGTATCCCCTGTCTGTATTACGGCTCGGAGGTTGAGTTCCAGAAGGGTGTGACAATCGACAAGGGTCCTGAATTGGCTCTCAAAAACTCCGGTCGTGCATATTTCGGTGCATATCTGGAGGGTGACGTGACCACAACCGACTTCGGCGAGTACACTGCCAATGGCAATGTGGCCAAGACTCTCAACGCTGATCTGGCACAACACATCCGTCGCTTGAATCAGATTCGCGCCGCTGTTCCCGCCCTGCGTAAGGGTCAGTACACCTTCGATGGCTGCACCGCCAAAGGTGGCTGGGCCTACAAGCGCGCATGGAAAGACAGCTATGCTCTGGTGGCTCTCAATGGTGGAGCTACATTCAGCAATGTTCCCGCCGGCACATATACCGACATCGTGACAGGCAAGACCTATCAGGGTGGCGGCACAATCACAGTAGATGCTCCCGCCACTCAGGGTCAGCTCCGCGTGCTCGTGAAGGGCTGGACCGGCGGCAAGGTAGGTGAGGATGGCAAGTTTATCTATACCACTTCGCCCGTGGCTCATGGCGGCAGCGTGACATTTGAAGACCCCGGCACAACTGAATATTATACAGCAGCCGATGCTCCCGCTCCGGTTATGCCCGGCTCAGTGGTGCTCTCACCCGCCGGCACCTCATTCCGCACAGAGACAATGGATGTGACCATCTCGCTGAGCGACACCGCCGTATCAGGCTGGTATAAGCTTGGCAACGGTGCTCAGGTCAACCTCACCAAGGGTCAGGAGAAGACCATCACCATCGGTGGCGACATGGCCTTCGGCGAGTCACTCACAATCTCCTGGAGCGCTACCGACGCCGAGGGTAAGGTGCGCACAGGCAGTGCCACTTACCGCAAGTTGGATCCCAACGCAGCAGTGACAGTATATGTGACAGCACCCTCCGCACCCAATATCTACGCATGGGGCAATGATGCCGCCGGCACAGAGGTATATCCCTGCGGTGCATGGCCCGGCTTACAGCCGAAGGAGAGCGTGGAGATCGACGGCAAGACCTTCTGGTACTACACATTCGACCTGGAGAGCGTGAATGTGATCTTCAACAACAACGGTGCACAGACCGACAATATCACCGGCATCACAGCCGACACTTATTACGAATATGACGGCGGCACAGGCGTCAAGGTCATCGAGGTAAGCAATCCTCCGGTGGCAATGCCCACAGTAAGCTTCTCGCCCAACGGCGGCAACTTCGAGGGCACTGTGAAAGTCAGCCTGACTGCCAAGAACGCCACAAGCGCCACTTATCAGATTGGCAACGGCGCCAAGAAGACCTTCACTACCACAGCCTCCTTCACTCTCGGCGAGGATATGGCCGACGGTGAGAGCGTGACAGTGACCTGGACTGCCACCAATGGCACCGACACCAAGGATGGCAGCGTGACATTCACCAAGCAGGCCAAGCAGGTGATCGGCTCCAACGCCGTGTACTTCCGCAACGACCAGAACTGGCCTCAGGTATATGCCTATGCTTGGAAGAAGGGTACAGAGACCAACTATCTCGGCGCATGGCCCGGCACACTGATGAAGACCACCGTAATCGATGGCCAGACATGGTACTGGATCGAGGTGCCCGAAGCCGTAAGCGGTGAGGATGGAATTATCTTCAACGCAGGCGCGGGTCAGGCACAGACCGACGACTTCGTATTCACAGCCGGCGGCAGCTACAACAACATGGGCACCGTGGGTGTCGACACACTCCTCGACGAGGAGGCAGAGGTGGAATACTACACTCTGCAGGGTGTGCGCGTCAGCGAGCCCGCGCCCGGCATCTATGTGCGCCGTCAGGGCAACAAGGTGAGCAAGGTTGTGGTGCGTTGATACGTGTTGTTATGAGATAGGCAATTTGCCAGATAATATCCCTGATACAAGGGGTCGCAGTGCAGACTGCGGCCCCTTTTTCAATTATATTCAAGTCGGCGAGGCTGTTGGGGATGATTATAAGTGCCATAAAGATGATATAATATATGACAATAAGTATATGGGTGGAGGCTGATTTTTAGATTTTTTTTTGAAATTAAATAAAAATTGCCTATCTTTGTCATCAAACTCTCTTCCTGCTTGCTCATACAAATACAGATTCTTCCCCGGAAGATGACTAATATTCACATAATACCTCAGCCTATATGAGAAGAATTTTACTTATGGCGGCAGCTGCCGCAACAGTCACAGGCGCTTTCGCACTCAGCGCCCCATGGGAAATGCGTGGCGGTCAGCGAATGAAAGCAGGAGAGGAACGTCTCCGTCAAGTAGTAGTCAACGACGCACCGCGCTCCGAGAGTCCGGTGATTTTCAAGGCTCCCGGAGAAGAGCAACTCTCGATGAACTGGGGTTATGCCGAGGGAGTCTATACAGCAGCCCCCACCAATGTGGGAGAATGGAAAGGCGCCATCCGTCTGTCGGCCGAGCAGGCCAAAGAATGGGCCGGCAGCACAATCTCTTCGATTTCGGTGGGTAATCCAGTGGATGTCAATTCACGCGAGCCCGACTACGAACTGCAGATCTACGTCTACAAGAATCCTATCAGAGAGGCATCCGTATGGATTGCCGAGAGTCTTGACGGCGAGCCGGTGGCCACCGGCAAAGGTGCGCTGGGCGAAAAAGGATTTGAATGGAGCCAGATTGAGCTTGACAAACCCTATACCATCGAGGGGGACAAGGCAATTTATATCGGTTACACCCTTGATATCCCGGCCGATCCTAACGATCCCACATCAAATGCCAACTTGACATACTATGGCATGATGACCGACGGCTCCTATATCCCGGATGCCGATGGTTGCTATGTATATTCCACATTCAGCGGATTAAAAGATGGTTTCCCGACTTTCGGCAACAAATACAAATGGGAGGAAATGGGGGGTCTGGCAGGCAACCTCAGTGTGCGTGCCATGATTCACGGCGACAACCTTCCGGTCAATAACGCCACCCCCTATTCATGGATGATTCCGGGATATGTGGTTCCCGGCGAGAAGACCGCTTTCGGCGTGCTGTTGCAGAACCACAGCGCCACCCGCATCTCCACGGTGGAATACACCATGGAGGTGGAAGGAATGGAGCCCCAGAAATCAGAGGCAGTGCTGAGCCAGCCACTCGGCTATCTTGACGTCAGCGAGCCACTCTACTACTCGTTCAATTGCACCACAGTGGGAAATAACATCACCTGCAAGGCATATATATCGGCCATCAACGGCGAGCCGGTAGATCTCTCGGCCGATGCGATAGAGGGTGTATTCCTCTGCATCAACGAGGGCTTCCCGCGCAATGTGGTAGTCGAAGAGGCCACCGGCACATGGTGCGGATGGTGTGTGATCGGCTATGACGGTATGGAATATATGTCGAAAAACTATTACGGCAAGGGCTTCATCGGCATCGCCGTGCATCAGGGCGATGAGATGGATGTGATGAGCACAGGCCCCTACGCCAACTTCGGCCAGTATGTATCCGGATTCCCGATGGCCTACTTCAACCGCGACATGACGAATGAGATTTCACCCGAGCGTTATGAGCTGGAGTATTGGTTTGAGGAGAAGATGAAAATTCCCGCCTATGCCGAGATTACCGCTGCTCTTGAGGTAGGCGATAATCCTTCTGAGCTGAAGCTCAACACAAAGAGCAAATTTGCCGACAACGAGAAAGAGGCCGCCTATGCAATAGGTTATACCGTGGTGGAGGACGGTGTGGGCCCCTATGTTCAGCAGAACTACTGCTCGGGCGAGCCGTATGACTATTACGGTTTCGAGAGCATGGGCGAGTTAGTGCCTCTGATTTATAACGATGTGGCACGTGCATGTTCGCAGCCCGACGGTATCCCCGGCAGTCTCCCCTCTGAGATTGAGATGAATAAAGAATATGAGTATTCCACATCGATTACTCTCGACAAAGAGATTAACCCGAAGATGGTGAAAGTGGTGGCAATGGTAATCAACCTCAACAACGGTGCTATCGAGAATGCCTGTGAGCTGGAGGTGCCCGGCTACATGTCGGTCAACGAACTTGAGTCATCGGCAGCCGAAGCATTCGCCATCGGCGGTAAGGGTGTGATTCTGCTGCGCGGTGCAGCCGCAGGCGCGGTGGTATATTCGGCCGATGGCCGAGTGGTAGCCGCCGGTGTGGACGGAGAGCGCGTAGAGGTGCCGGCCGGCATCTATGTGGTCAGCCTTGACGGCAAGGCCGTAAAGGTGGCTGTGCGCTGATAGATTCGCTTAAATCAAAATCTGAAATATAAAATGGAGATGGCCGTGTCCCTATGATAGGGGCGCGGCCATTGTGATGAACATTTACAGGTGTCGGAGCGTTAAAAAGGTGTAAAATCAGATAACCATGCACTCCCCCTCCTGCCGCAGAACAGGGAATCCGACAGAATCTGACAGCAGAAATAATCCGATTAAAAAGCTACGACCATGTGTACAGAAAACAAGACAGAAAAAATATATCTCGTAAGATTCGGCAATTCCGATCTATACCTGCTCCGCGACACCGAAGCCGGAGAGAAATCATATCTCACCCGTATCGAAGCGGAACTCAACGCATTCCTGCGTAAGAAATTCCAAAATGAGAACTTCGCGTACTACACTCATCCGCGAGTGGATGAGGTATCGCCGATGGATGCCGCGAAGTATGAGAACCTCCCCCCGCTCGATGAGAAGGCAATGGCCTCGATCAAGGAGGTGCTGGCACGCGAGGTGACCGATATGCAGGACACAAAGGAGCTCAATTCCGATGCCCCCTTCTCGAATGTGAACCCCGCAGCCGCCGATATCCCTCATATCCTTGGCTGATTCCGAATTTTTTTACTAAATTTGTAGGCTGATACCCGGCGGCACGCATAATTCTGCGCTCCATGCGGAGCGGAAAGAAAATGCGGTGACGTCGGGAAATCCGCTATAACCACCGCGCAAGCGACCCCCGCCGGGCGTGCCGCCGCAACGGTGAAACAGCCCCCTCCCCTATTCAGAAAATGAGCATCGGGGGGAGCTGAATTGAAATACTCGTAATAATTTCGATTTCACTGCATTTGAACGATGGCTTACAGGTTTGACTATCTGGTGATAGGATCCGGCATCGCCGGCATGAGTTTCGCCCTGAAAGTGGCACGCTACGGGCGCGTGGCGCTGATTTGTAAATCTACCCTCGAGGAGTCAAATACATTTCTGGCTCAAGGGGGAGTGGCAAGTGTGACCGACAAGGCGGTCGACAATTTCGATAAGCATATCCACGACACGATGGTGGCCGGCGACTGGCTCTCCGATCCGGAGGCTGTGCGCAAGGTTGTGGAAAACGCCCCCGACGGCATTGATTTTCTTGTGAATCATGGTGTTGACTTCGACCGCCGTCCCGACGGCAACTTCGACCTGCACCGCGAGGGAGGTCACTCCGAATTCCGCATCCTGCATCATGCCGACAATACCGGCGCCGAGATCCAGACGAGTCTGATCGAGGAGGTGCGCCGCCATCCGAATATCGATGTATTCGAGCATCATTTCGCCGTGGAGATCATCACCCAGCATCATTTAGGTAAGATTGTGACCCGCCGCACCTCCGACATCACCTGCTACGGCGCCTATGTGCTCGATGAGGAGAGCGGCCGCGTAGAGACATTCCTCGCCAAGGTGACAGTGATGGCCACCGGCGGCGTGGGAGCCGTGTATACCACCACCACCAATCCCCTCACCGCCACCGGCGACGGCATAGCTATGACCTATCGCGCCAAGGGGACGGTGAAGGATATGGAATTCATACAGTTTCACCCCACCGCACTCTATCACCCCGGCGACCGCCCCTCCTTCCTGATCACCGAGGCGATGCGCGGCTACGGAGCTGTGCTCCGCAATCTCGACGGCACGGAATTCATGCAGAAATATGACCCGCGTCTGTCGCTCGCTCCTCGCGACATAGTGGCGCGCGCCATCGACTCCGAGATGAAACTGCATGGCACCGACCATGTATATCTCGATGTGACACATAAAGATGCCGAAGAGACCCGCCGCCACTTCCCCAACATCTACGAGCATTGCCTCGGCATAGGAATCGACATAACCCGCGACATGATACCCGTGGCCCCGGCGGCCCATTATCTCTGCGGCGGCATAAAGGTAGATGCCAACGGAGAGTCATCGATCAGTCGCCTCTACGCCATCGGCGAATGCTCCTGCACCGGACTGCACGGCGGCAACCGCCTTGCCTCCAACTCCCTGATAGAGGCTGTGGTATATGCAGATGCAGCCGCCTGCCATTCGGCCGAGGCCATCAAAGGAATCGACTGGCGCGACGATGTGCCCGAATGGAACGACGAGGGGACAGCCCATCACGAAGAGATGGTGCTCATCACCCAGTCGGCCAAGGAGGTCAACCAGATTATGGGCTATTACGTTGGAATAGTGAGGTCGGATCTGCGCCTGAACCGCGCCTGGAACCGTCTTGACATCCTCTATGAAGAGACCGAGCGCCTCTTCAAGACCTCGAAACCCACGCGCGAGCTCTGCGAGCTGCGCAACATGATAAATGTGGCCTACCTCATCATGCGGCAGGCCATGGAGCGCAAGGAGAGCTGCGGACTGCACTACACCGTGGACTATCCTCACCGCTGATTACCCCCGGCATCCAAAGGGGGCGACCATTAACCGATAATACGAAAGGAATAATATGAGAAAGCAACTGCGGCGGCTATGGCCGCTTCTCTGTGTGGCGGCCATAGCCGCAGTGGTGGGCGGTGCCAAGGCATCGGCTTCAGCCAAAGATGCTCCCGCCGAAAGCCATGACGAGGCTTATCAGCGTAATATCACCATCTTCAACGCCCTCACCCGCGAACTGGAGGAGAGCTATGTAGACTCCGTGCGCGTCGACGACGCATTCAAGGCCGCCATCCGGGGGATGCTCGCCACCGTCGACCCCTATACAGAATATTATTCCTACGACGACAAGGAATCAATCTCGCGCCTCACCACCGGTGCCTATGGCGGTATCGGCTCATTCATCTTAGGGCGCAACGGCAATACCTATATCGACCGGCCCATCGTGGGCTCGCCGGCCATGAAGGCCGGTCTGAAGCCCGGCGACAGGATATTGCGTGTGGATACGGTCGATGTGGTGGGACTCAGTTCCGACAAGACATCCGGCTTACTGCGCGGTCAGCCGGGCACCGATGTGGTGGTCACCGTAGAGCGCCCCTATGCCGCCCCCGACAGCATACTCACCTTCACCATCACCCGCGAGAAGGTGGGCGAACCGAGTGTGCCCTGGTATGGAGTGGTGAAAGGTAACATCGGCTATATCCGCCTCACACAATTTGTGGAATCATCGGCAGCCGATGTGCTCAAGGCCATCGAGGAGTTTCAGGCCAATCCGGAGGTGAAATACCTTGTGCTCGACCTGCGCGGCAACGGCGGCGGACTCGTGGACCAGGCCGTGAAGATACTCAGCTACTTCCTGCCGAAAGGCACCGAAGTGCTCCGCACCCGTGGCAAAGATGTGGCCAGCGAAAAGATCTACAAGACCCAGCAGAATCCTGTGATGCCCGATATCCCGATGGCCGTGCTCATCGATGGTGGCTCCGCCTCGGCCTCCGAGATCACCGCCGGAGCCCTCCAGGATCTCGACCGCGCGGTGCTGATCGGCACTCAGAGCTTCGGCAAGGGACTGGTGCAGGGCACCCGTCCGCTCCCCTACAACGCCCTGCTCAAAGTGACTCAGGCTAAATACTACATCCCCTCGGGCCGACTGATCCAGGCACTCGACTACTCGCACCGTAATCCCGACGGGAGTGTGGCGCGTGTGCCCGACAGTCTGACCAATGTATACCACACCCTCGCAGGCCGCGAAGTGCGCGACGGCGGCGGTCTGCGTCCCGACAGCGTGGTATCTCCCGGGAGGCTCTCACCGCTGGTCTACAGTCTTCTGGCCGGCCAGCAGATATTCGACTACGCCACCAAATATGTGGCCACACATCCCGCTCCCGACTCGTTGGAGACATTCTCGCTCACCGATGAGGACTTCGCCGACTTCGCCGACGGCATCGACCCCAAGAGCGTGACATTCGACAAGCTCTGCAACAACATACTCAAAGACCTCCGCGAAGCCGCCGAGGCCGAAGGTTATCTCAATCCGCAGATCACAGCCGCCATCGATTCGCTCGACCGTCAGCTCGACCATGACCTGCGCAGCGACCTCTACACCAAGCGCGGAGTGATCGAAGAATACATCACTCAGGAGATCGCCTCCCGCTACGAACCCGGCAGCGGCGAAGTGCGCCGCGAACTCGTTGACGACCCGGCCCTCTCCAAGGCAGAAGAGATATTCACCACCCCCGGCCTCTATCAGAGCATACTCGGTCAGCGTCCCAAAGAGCAGGCCGCCTCAGCTCAAAAGAAATAATGGATCTAAAAGAAGTCGACCATCTTTTTGCCACCGATCAGCGTATCGGCGAGATAATGGCGGCCGCCGCCGACAAGTCGGTGCGCCGCATGCTGCTTTGCGGGCTGCCCGGTTCGGCGCCGGCCATGCTCTTCGCCCGGTTGCCGCGCCGCCGGCTCCCCTGGCTCATCGTGGCCGATGATCCCGATGCTGCCGGCTACCTCTACCATGACCTCTGCCAGATATGCGGCGATGAGTCGCAGGCCGTGATCTTCCCCAGCGGCTACAAGCGCCACATCAAATATGGTCAGCCCGACCCCCCGGCGCAGATCCTGCGCACCGAGACCCTCGACGCCATCCGCAATTCCAAGGAATTACGCTGGATTGTGACCTCCCCCGAAGCCCTGGCCGAGAAGGTGCCCGTAAGCGATGAATTAGGGCGCCTCACCCTCACCCTGACCGGCGGCAAAAGCTATAATATGGGTGAATTGCTGCAGCAACTGCGCGAATTGGGATTTCGCGAGACAGATTATGTCTACGAACCCGGCCAATTTGCCCGTCGCGGTTCGATTCTCGACGTTTTCTCCTACTCGAATGAGTATCCCTACCGTGTGGACTTTTTCGACGATGAGATCGACTCTATCCGCGTGTTCAACGTGGAGACCCAGCTCTCGATGGAACGCCTCGAGAGTGTGACAGTGATTCCGGTAGGGGCTGCCGAGACCACCGAGGGTGTGTCGCTCCCCGAATTTCTCCTCTCCCTACATCCCAAAGGGAGCCGCGCCCCCGGCAAGGAGGAGGGTGTGGTGATATGCCAGTCGGAAGAGATGGTGCTCGACCGCGTGAAGGCCATCACCTCCGAAAGTTTTTCGGAATCGGCCCTGATAGCCGATGAGGGTGATG
The DNA here is from genome assembly GCA_029051525.1 of Muribaculaceae bacterium. GTDB lineage: Bacteria > Bacteroidota > Bacteroidia > Bacteroidales > Muribaculaceae > Lepagella. Next base: position 12,363 of record JAIDKG010000081.1, on the reverse strand, counting down.
CCCATGCCATGCAGAAGGTGGTGGACTATCCGGCCTTTGAGGAGGCGGTGCGATCGATGAAGGTCGTGGACTATGGCTATGCGGGTGTGCCGCGTGCAGCCCTGCCCGATGCCGGCAAGGTGAAAGAGATCGACTTCTCCTGCTCGCTGCAGTCGCTCTATCACAAGAATTTCAATCTGATATCGGAATCCTTCACCCGGCTCCTGGAGGATGGCTACCGCATATTCATCCTCTCCGACTCCGACTTCCAGAATCAGCGCCTGCGCGACATCTTCGAGGAGCGTGGCGATAAGATAGAGTTCACACCGGTGAACCGTACAATTCATGAAGGTTTTGCCGATAACGAACAGAAACTCTGCTTCTTCACCGACCATCAGATCTTCGACCGCTTCCACAAATACTCCCTGCGTTCCGACAAGGCCCGCAGCGGCAAACTCGCCCTCAGTCTCAAAGAACTCAACCAGATAGAGGCCGGCGACTACATAGTGCATGTAGACCATGGAATAGGGCGCTTCGGCGGACTGATCAAAACCTCCGTCAACGGTCGCCCCCAGGAGATGATCAAACTCCTCTACCAGAACGACGACATAATCCTGGTAAGCATCCACGCCCTCCACAAGCTCTCGAAATATCGAGGCAAAGAGGGTGTGCCCCCAAAGATATCACGCCTCGGCACCGGAGCCTGGCAGCGCATCAAAGAGCGCACCAAGCAGAAGATGAAGGATATGGCGCGCGATCTGATCCGACTATATGCCGCGCGCCGCGAGGAGAAGGGGTTCTCATATTCCCCCGACAGTTATCTGCAACATGAGCTGGAGGCATCATTTATCTACGAAGATACCCCCGACCAGCTCAAGGCCACGGCCGATATCAAGGCCGATATGGAGTCGCCCCGGCCGATGGACCGCCTCGTATGCGGCGATGTGGGTTTCGGAAAGACCGAGATTGCCGTGCGCGCCGCCTTCAAGGCCGCCTGCGACTCGAAGCAGACGGCTGTGCTCGTGCCCACCACCGTGCTCGCCATGCAGCATTACCGCACATTCTCCGAGCGACTCAAGGATCTCCCGGTAAGGGTGGAATTTATCTCACGCGCCCGCAAACCGAAGGATATAAAGCAGATACTTGCCGACCTCGAGGCCGGCAAAATCGACATACTCATAGGCACCCATAAGCTGATCGGCAAGACCGTGAAGTTTCACGACCTCGGATTGCTGATTGTGGATGAGGAGCAGAAATTCGGTGTGGCGGTAAAGGAGAAGCTCAAGCAGCTCAAGGTCAATGTGGATACCCTCACCATGAGTGCCACACCAATACCGCGCACACTGCAATTCTCACTCATGGGTGCGCGCGACCTGTCATCGCTCAATACCCCGCCGGCCAACCGCCAGCCGATTCTGACCACCGTCTCCGGTTTTGATGATGATGTGGTGGCCGAAGCTGTAAATTTTGAATTGAGCCGCAACGGGCAGGTGTTCTTTATCTCCCATCGCATCAGCGATCTGGATGAGATAGAGTCGCGACTGCGCCGGCTCGTGCCCGGCATCCGTGTGGTAACGGCTCACGGCCAGATGCCTCCCGAACAACTTGAGAAAGCCATACTCGACTTCGCCGCCCACGACTACGACGTATTGCTCTCCACCACCATTGTGGAGAATGGCATCGACATGCCCAATGTGAATACCATCATCATCAACAATGCCCATCACTTCGGCCTCAGCGAGTTGCATCAGCTCCGAGGGCGTGTGGGGCGCTGCAGCCGCAAGGCGTTCTGCTATCTGCTCGTTCCCCCCGGTATGCCCCTCACTCCGGTGGCGCGCCGCCGCCTCCAGGCCATCGAATCATTCTCCGACCTCGGAGCCGGCATACACATCGCCATGCAGGATCTCGACATCCGGGGAGCCGGCAATCTGCTCGGTGCCGAGCAGAGCGGATTCATAGCCGATTTAGGTTATGAGGCCTATCAGAAGATTCTGAAAGAGGCCGTCACCGAACTGCGCACGGAGGAATTTGCAGAGGCGTTTGATGACATGACACGCGACGGCGAGCAGGAATTCGTATCCGATTGTGTGATAGAGTCCGACCTCGAATTGCGTCTGCCGCCCGAATATGTGCCGCAGGAGAGCGAGCGCATACTCCTCTACCAGCAGCTCGACAATATGGAGCGCCCCGATGATGTGAAAGGATTTGCCGAGCGTCTGAAAGACCGCTTCGGAGCAATCCCCGCCACCACGCAGGAACTCATCAAGGTTGTGCCCCTCCGCATGGAGGCGCGTCGCCTCGGCATAGAGCGCCTCACACTGAAGGGTGGCCGGATGTATCTCTTCTTCGTGGGCGACGACAACAAGGCCTATTACCAGAGTCCGGCATTCGGCAAGGTGCTGGCCTATATGCAGATAGATACCGCCAATACACGTCTGCGCGAACAGAATGGCAAACGCTCCATGGTGGTCGAGAAGGTGGATGGTGTGAGCCGTGCTCTTGCTATCCTTCAGACCATGCGCGATGCAAAACCGTTATAATATAGAGAGGGGGTGACCGCCTCACCGTTCACTCCTTCTCTCTTCTCCCCTCTTTTAGATTTCATTGGCCACTCACTTTTATTTTAAATACTATGAAAAGACACCTCCTGATTATTGTAGCCCTCGCGGGCCTCTACATCACATCCTATGGTGCCGGGCGCCATACTGCACTTCCCGCCACACTCGACGGAACCATGATCACCTACGACTTCCGGGCCGTGGAGTCCCCTCTCATACCCGATAGCCTCACTCCGGTGCATATCGACTATGTGGCCCGGCACGGTGCGCGTTTTCTGACATCTGAAGAGAAAGTAGAAAGCTGCGAGAAGTTGCTTAAGAAGGCCCGTGAGCGCGCCGCACTCACCCGGAAGGGTGACGACTTCCTCCGCCTCCTTTCGGCGGTGAGAAGCCATACAGATGGCCGCTGGGGACTACTCTCCCCCATCGGTATAGATGAGGAATGGCGATTGGGCACGGAGATGGCCGAGGCATATGCCGACGCCTTCCGGCATCCTGATGCGCAGGTGGTGTCGGTGGCATCGTATGTGCCGCGTGTGGTGCAGACCATGGATTGTTTCACCACTGCCATAGCCTACCGCTATCCCGGTATCGACACACAGGCTGCCTCCGGCCGGCGCTACGACCGGCTCACCCGCTTCTTCGTGACCGACAGCCTCTACAACGCCTGGCGCCATGAGGGAGAGTGGACCGGTATCTACGACCGATATGCAGCCACTCATATCCCCACGGCACCCGCGCTGCGTCTGGTAGGAGAATATAGCGGATTGAGCGACAAAGACTTGCGAAAATTGACCTATGATATGTACAAGGTGCTCCAAGGGATGCGCGCCGCCTCCCTCCCCGCTCCCACCACCGAATGGATGAGTGAGGATGAATACCGAGCCTGCTGGGAGGTCACCAATCTTGAGAAATACTTCCAATACTGGATCTCACCCCTTTCGGATCTCCCCGCCCGAGGAGCCTCCGACCTGCTACGGCATATCTTTTCCAATTCCGTGGCACTCGCCTCGGGCACTCTGCCTCCGGGCCTGACCGGAGTGTTCGGTCATGCGGAGACTCTGATACCATTCTTCTCTCTGTTGGGTATCACCAATCCTCCGGCCGGCAACACTATGCCCCTTGCCAACGCCACAGAGTCAACAGATTACGCCTCCCTCAGCGACCGCTGGAGCGATGTGCGCCTCACCCCTCTCGGCGCCAATCTGGCCATTATCTACTTCCGCTCCTCGACCGGCCGGCTCTACGCCGGTATGCGTCTCAACGGGCGCAACATATCCCCTGTGGCCGATCCGACCCAACTAATCGTGCCCCTCGCCACACTTCAGGCCTACTGGCTCAGCCGCCTCACGGCGGTGAACCCTTGAGGGCATCTACTTAGAGCGCGCTCCTTAAAATTTCGGGGTCGTAGGGGCGGCGATTTTTTAAGGAGCGCGCTCTTAAGCTCGATAATCTCCCCCCCCCATTACATCCCCTTTGGGGATGGTCAGGATTGGAGGAGGTTGGCGGCGTTGCGGAGCAGACCGGCGAGTTTGGCGCGTTTGATGGGGGAGCCTCGGAATATCCGGGAGAAATTCTCCTGAGTCATGCTCTTAGACTCTTCGGCAGTCAGGGAGAGTAGCTGGTGGGATGGAGCAAACTCCTCGATTTCCGTTGGGGGCGCGGTGCGGTTCAGTGGGCACACACGTTGGCAGATGTCGCAGCCATAGAGGGTGTGGCGCCCGGCGGGAGTCTGCATTGCTTGGAGTCCGGTATTATCCCAGGGGCCACGGTGCTCGATGGTGAGATAGCTCAGACAGCGGCGGGCATCGACGCGTCCGTCGGGTTGCAATGCCCCTGCGGGGCAGGCGCGCCGGCAAGCGCCGCAATGCAGGCACTCCAGCGGCACCTCTCCCCTGCTCTGTGGTGATTCGGCTGATTGACAGCTGATTGTGGCAATGGGGAGTGTAGAGATAATTTCAGCCAGGAATATGCGGGTGCCAATGCCGGAGACTGCTATCAGGCCATTGTCGGCACGATAGCCGATGCCGCATTCTTCGGCCCAATAGCGCTCGAATACCGGGGCAGAATCGATGCAGATGCGGTAGTCGCCGCCGTAGATGGTGCGGAGCTGCCCGATGGCGGCTGTGAGCCGATGGCGGAGGGTTTCGTGATAGTCGGCGCCGTAGGCATATTCCGCGATATACGGGAGTGCCGGGTCGCGCTGAGATGCGGGCACATAACTGAAAGCTAATGAGATGATTGATTCAGCCCCCTCGAGTAGCAGAGCAGGTCGGCGCCGCAGGTCGGGGTAATTGGCCATGTAGGCCATACCGGCATTATGGCCGGCGGCGAGCCATGACTCGAGGCTGTCGGTCTGTGAAGAAGGCACGTCATGAATCGGCGCGCACCCCATGGCGCAGGCGCCGGCCTGCGTCAGGATTTCGGCTATCTCATCAGCTATATGCATGCGTGATACTTAATTATTTACGGCCGAAATCGGCCGGTATCTCCCCCCAGCGCGGAGTGTCCCATTTCAGGATCGGGGCTCGATAGCCGTGGGTGTTGAGCCAGTGGATGGCGCGGCGCAGGAGCTCGAAGAGAGGCCGGTTTGTTTCGTTTTCGGTCAAAGTGGTCTTAATCACCTTATTGCGCACCCACGCCATGCCCGACACAGAGTCGGAATAGATTGGATGGGTCTCCCCCATCTTCTCCTGCAAGGCGAGGGCATGGACTATGGCGAGAAATTCCCCCAGATTGTTGGTCCCCCCCTGGAGTGGGCCGATGCGGAAGATTTCGCGCCCCGACATCAGTTCTACGCCTCGGTATTCCACCGGACCGGGATTTCGCGAGCAGGCAGCATCCACGGCCCATGCGCGGAGATCTACCTCCGGGTTGTCGAAATAATTCTTTGTGGCGCCGGCAGTGGAACGGTGCTCGCTGGCGCCATTGATGAGATTGGCCAAATCGGAGCTGTCGTCGTGACTGTAGCCGTCGCGATACGCCTTGGCGGCGGCGGCCGACGATGTAAAGGCCTTATATCGGGCGTTGGGGAAATTCTTCACCTGTTCGAGGCAATCCTCCCACGTGTCGTAGACTCCGGGATGATGACCGGCCCAGACCACATAATATTTGCTCATGACACCTCCTCGCGCAGCGGATAGGAGTTGCGTAGATGCTCAAACTGCGGGTATTCGTGTCGCATCATGTGGTCGTCGGCCACGATATCGTAGCTGGCGCGGATGGATGCCTCTGAGAGGCTCTCAGGCGGTGTGTAAGGGGCTGCGAGGTCATTGATGGGGAGTATTACCCCGAATTGCTCTTCGAGGGCTGTGAGCACGGCTCTTGTGGCGCGCTCCTTGCCTTGGCGGGAGTATCCGGCGATATGGAAAGTGGCCAGATCGGCCACTTCGAGAGTGGCCGGGGAGATGGAGGGTTCATTCTCCCAGGTGTCGAGGGCGATATGGAGTTTCTTTCGGGCTCGGGCCTCAATCAGAGCCTCCTCATCGACCACACCACCTCGGGCTGCATTGACAATATAAGCTCCCGGGCGCAGCAATTCAAGCTGGCGGGTGGAGCAGAGGTGCACGGTCGAGGCCAGTTGCTCGGTGGGACGGCGTATCAGAGGGGTGTGGAAAGTCACTACATCGGCCCGCTCCATGAGGGTGTCGAGGGGTAGATACTCCTCGTCGGTCAGTCCGCGCGCAGCGCGGGGAGGATCACTTACAATCACGCGGAATCCGAGTCGGCGCCCCCAGTCCACGACAATCGAGCCGATATTCCCTTTGCCCACCACGCCGATTACAGGGCGTTGATCCTCAGCGGTTTCCGGAGTGGGGAAGGGGAGACCCAACTCAATCAGGGCGCGATACACATACTGCGCCACCGCCGGAGCATTGCAGCCCGGAGCATTGCTCCAGCTTATGCCATGGGCATCACACCATGCGGTGTCGATATGGTCGTGGCCGATGGTGGCGGTTGCCACCATCCTGACGGGTGTGCCTTCAAGCAGATCGGCGTCGCATCGGGTGCGGGTGCGCACCAGCAGCCCCTCTGCATCGCGCAGGTCGGCCCGGGCGATCTCCTCGCCGGGGAGGTAGCGGCAGTCGAAGTGTGATTCCAGACGGCCATCGAGGAAAGGGATTACATCATCGATTATCAGTTTAGGTTTCATGATGTGATTGTTGTGTGTGTGTGTGTCTGTCACCGGAAGTTGTGAGAGAATCACCGGAGGTTATGTAAAGGTAAATCTTCAGCTTCTGCAGCAGGCTCCCGGTAGGTAGTAGATGTGAGGCGGGGAGAGGTCAGTGCATTGTGAGGATCAGAATCACCGAGTAGGAGAAGATGCAAAGCTGTATTAGCCAGAATATCCATATCGGTTTATGCAGATTCCAGAGAGTGAAGAGGTTGGCAAACTGGAGAGCGAACCAAAGATTCACCACCCCCACATAGCTTGCCATATTGGCTATATCCACTGTCATTGCCACCACAGCTGTGATACCGAACAGATTCACCACATTGTTAAGGGCCCGGATCCGGGAGTTGCCGGCGTAGAGCTTTATGCCGTTGTAGAGCGACAGGAGCAGGCTTATGGCGAAGGCCACAGCAGTGCCTATGACCACCGGCATGCACCCCTCCGGGATGGTGGATGTGAATATATCGCTGAGCTGCGGGAGGTGGAAATCATCGATTGTCACTATTCCCAATCCCAACAGCACCCAATATGGAGCTATCAGGCCGAGTATGAAGGCTGTGATTTCGCGGAAATGGCAAATCTTCATAATGGCCATCCCCCCTAAAACGGGGAGGATGAAAGGGATGAAGGCCGGCTGGACCATTGCTCCTACCGAGATGCAGGTGGCGATAAAGAAAGTGGCCCGAGTGGCATTGCGGCTTCTATAACCGCCGAATAGAGCCACGAGTATCATCAGCACCGCCGGAAGCAGGAGGATATTGCCAGTGATATGGCCACTCACGGTGAGCACAGAGCAGGTGAGGGGGAGATAGAACAGCGCCCAGAACGGGAGCGACGACTTGAGGAGCGAGAAGTGCTTATTGATGAGGAACACCGCCGGGGCTGAGAGCCCGATTACGGCGGCATTTGCCACCTCACCCCAAAGCGGCGCCACCGGCCAGGCTTCCGGCAGAGGGAAGAGGAGGCCATACCCCTGATGGGGCAGAGCCGGCGCGGGGAGAGCCAGGAAACCGGCGGCACACATCGCGGCGCTCATAAGCGCCACGGTGATCATGGCCGATGGGGTGATGAGGCGTGTGTTCATGCTATATCAATCCTCCTCTTCGGTGGGGTTGGAGCGTTTTTTCCAGGGTTTGCGGGTGCGCATCTTCACCGGGCTGGTGAATGTGGTGTATTCTTCGCTCAGTTTCGGACCGCGGTTGGAGATTTCGCGGGCTCCGCCACGGGTGGGTTTGTCGAATTTGCGGTCGTCGCGTCGGCGGAACTCGGAGCGGTCATCGTTATGGCGCTTGAAGTCTTTGGATTTGAACGATTTACCCTCGTCGCGGCGCTTGAATGAGCCTCCGCGGTCGTCGCGGCGGTCATCGTGGCGCTTGAAGTCCTTGCGGGGAGCCGAGGGGCGGCGATCATCGCGCTGCTCCTTGCGGGGGGCGCGGCGCTCACCTTTGGAGGCGTAGGGACGAGTCTCTGCCTCCCATTCGGCATCCGATTTATGGATAGCCTTGGGGCGCGGGGCGCGGTTGAACTCAGTGTTGCGCACAGAGCCCCCCTCGGCGCGGAATTCATTATACTTGCCGCTGAAAAGCACGTATTCGCGCAGCGAGCACTCCAGAGCGCCGTTGAGGATCGGGAATTTCACCGACGGTCGCAGTCCGATGGCGCTGAAATGCTCGTCGCGGTATCCCAGAATCCAGGCGTGCCAACCCTCGAAATGGAATTTGAGGGTCTCGCCGAGCTGACGGTAGAGGGTCTCCATATCGGCCGGGCGGAGGCGCTCGCCATATGGGGGATTGGTGATGAGGATACCCCCATCGCGCTGATTCTCATCCCATTCCTGCATGGGGCGGCAGGTGAGCGAGATATTTGATTCGAGGCGTGCGGCCTTGATATTCTTGCGGGCCACGGCCACTGCATTGGGGTCGATGTCGCCACCGAGGATTTCGCAGGTTATGTCGCGCTCGGAGGAGTCGTCGTTGTAGATTGATTCAAAGAGTTCGGCATCGAAATCGGGCCATTTCTCGAATGCGAAGCTCTCGCGGTATATGCCCGGATTGATATTTCCGGCTATAAGGGCAGCCTCGATCAGGAAAGTGCCCGAGCCGCACATCGGGTCGGCGAAATCGCACTCGCCGTGCCAGCCGGTCTTCATGATGATACCGGCGGCGAGCACCTCATTGATCGGGGCTTCGGTCTGCTCCACGCGGTAGCCACGGCGATTGAGCGGCTCGCCGCTTGAATCGAGCGAGATGGTGACACGGTCTTCCTGGATATGCACATTGAGCTGGATATCGGCACCGGAGAGGCGTATGGAGGGTCGGCGGCCATAGAGGTCGTTGAAATGGTCGGCGATGGCGTCTTTCACTCGATAAGCCACATATTTGGAATGGTTGAAGAGGGAGCTGTTGACGGTCGAATCGACAGCGAATGTGGAATCGGGCGTCATATAGTCTTCCCACTTCATATCGCGCACGAAGTCGTAGAGCTGGTCGGGGTCGACTGCCGAGAACTTCACGATTGGCTTCAGCACCCTCAGGGCAGTGCGGCAGCAGAGGTTGGCTTTGTAGAGGAGTTCGAGGTCACCCTCGAAGGCCACCATTCTCAGGCCGGTCTCGACATTGAGAGCGCCAAGGGCGATGAGTTCGTCGCGTAGCACATCTTCGAGACCCTGAAAGGTCTTGGCCACCATCTGAAATGTATTTTCCATCTCGTATAGGGTTGAATAATAATATCTGCCCGCTCAAGGGGCTATGTCGTAAATGGTCGTTAAATTACTGATGAATATTGTGTTAAGAAGAGATCGGGGTGCTCCCAAGGCTCTGAGGATGGCTCAGAAGCGGATGGTTGAGCCGGAGTCGGGCGATTCCGGATTGTGAGAGCCTCCGGAGTGATGCGGGCCGGCGGGTCGGGGAGAGGTGCCGCCGGAGTGCTGGTTGGTCTGGGCCATGCGGGTGATATCTTCGTTGAATTTCTGGTCGCGGTTGTAGGTTGGGGTGCGCTCCAGAAGGGTGATGATCTCATGGTCGTCAAACTGCGACGGGTGCAGCACGGCATATTTCAGTTTGGCGGCATCGCGGCTCTGCTTTGTGAGTTTCTCCTCGCCATAGATCTCCTTGAGGCGATTCTTCGACTCCTCGGTGCCGGTGCTCGATTTCGGCTCTGCCTGCGGCGCACCGCCGAAGATGATCGGCCCCTTCTCCTCATTGGCACCGGCCTGACTTGCCTCGCGGAGAGTGACGTCAAACCCTGATGCGAGGATTGTGACCTTCACATCATTGCCCATCGAGGGGTCATCGGCGATACCCCATTTCACATCGATGCTCGAGGGGAGATTGGCGGTAAACTGCCGGATCTCATGAATCTCATTTGATGTGAGGGGTTTTTCGGCCTCGCGCGAGCACACGAATTTGAAGAGCAGTCGCTTCGAGGTGTTGATATCATGAGTCTTCAGCAGCGGGGAGTGGAGGGCATTGTGGATGGCATCGGAGATGCGGTGATCGCCTGTGCCCACGGCCGTAGATATGATTGCGGTGCCTGAATCCTTAAGGATTGTCTTTACATCCTGGAAATCCACATTGATGTAGCACTCCTCCGAGATGATGTCGGATATCGAGCGGGCGGCATTTGCCAGAGTATCATCGGCACGCTCGAAGGCATTGAAGAAGTTGAGATCCTTGTAGAGGTCGATGAGGTTCTCATTGTTGATTACCAGCAGGGCATCTACATGTTTCTTCATCTCATCGGCTCCGTCGAGAGCCTTGAGAATCTTCTTTTCTCCCTCGAAAAGGAAGGGCACAGTCACGATACCGATGGTGAGCATTCCGGCCTCCTTGGCCAGGCGGGCCACAACGGGGCCTGCACCTGTGCCGGTGCCACCGCCCATACCGGCGGTGACAAACACCATCTCCGTGTGGTCGTCGAATAGCTTGCGGATCTCATCGGCGCTGGCCTCGGCGCATTGGGCGCCGATTTCCGGCTTATTTCCTGCGCCTCGCCCCTTAGTGATTTCCGGGCCGAGAATAAGCTTTACCGGCACAGGCGACTTGCGGAGCGCTTGAATATCGGTATTGCATACCACGAAGTTGACGTTGGGTATATCCTGGCGGTACATGTAGTTGACGGCGTTGCCGCCACCACCTCCCACACCGATTACCTTGATTATATCTTGATTCGACTCCTCGACATACATTGAAGAGTCCTGGATGTTGAGATTATCTTCCATATGGTGATAGGGTGTGAGAGTGGATTATTCAAGAAGTGAGGAGTCATCATCCTCGGGGTCGGCAAAGAGGCGCGAGGTGAATCGGCGGAACCTCGATCCGAATGAATTAGGATTCGGCTTGCGTGGCTCGCGCTTCTGCTCGCGCCGACTCTGGATCTCATCGGTCTCGGGGTCGTTGGCCTCACCGGTGACGGGCATATCCAGCTGCTTTGGCATTTCGAGGCAATTCTCGGAGGTATGTGTAGCTCCGGCATAGAGTATGCTTCCCACCTGCACTATCTCGGTGCTCTGCCCCCTGAGGTCGTCGATTACGACATAGGAAGGCAATCTTCCGGCCTTTACGGGGAGTCCGAGCTGTCGGCCTATGAGTTCGGTCATGCTGTTGAGCCGGCTTCCGCCGCCGATGCATATCACACCGCCGGGGAGATCCTTCTCCTTCAGGGCGGCATAAGAGATCTGCTCCGTGATATTGGCCACAATCTCCTCGGCGCGAGCCACTGTGAGATTGATTACATCGGCCACCTTGATGCCGTTGAGATTGAGCGTAGAGGGGTTGTCGGGGGCGATGGCGCATCCTGACGTGACCTTAATCTCTTCGGCCCGGTCTTCGAGCAATGAGAGCGATGTGAGGTCGCGGGTGATGTGGCGCCCTCCGAAGGGGAGGGTGGCCATATAGTGGAGCGCTTTGCCGCGATAGATGGATACGGTGGTGGTCTCGGCTCCGAGGTCCACGAGCATGCATCCGAGGGCTTTCTCCTGGTCGGTGAGGATGAGATGGCCCGTGGCGAGTGAAGTGACCACGAAGCCTACGGCCTCGAGATTGAGTTTATCCTTCACGACGCGGGTGATGTTGCGTGTGAGTTCGGGGCGGCACACGATAAGGTCGAATTCCCCCACGATTTCATTGCCGGTGGTGCCACGCGGATTGGTGGTGTCGGTGCGTCCCACGCGGTAGATGCGTGGCACCACATCCACAATCTCGAGCGTATTGTCGATCGGAGTGGCGCGGGCCTCGCTGCGCACTCGCTCTATGATATCGTCGGTAATCTCCGTATCTTCGGGGAGCTTTAGCTTCACCGTGGTGGGTATGCTGCGCAGAGAGCGTCCGGAGAGACCTACAAACACGCTGCGGATCTTGCGTGGATTCACGGCCGGCTTGCGTTCGAGCCGCTCGATCACACGGGCCAGCCTGAGCGATGTCTCCTCAAGGTTCTGGATTATTCCGTAGCGCACACTTTCGGTGCATTTCTCCTGCTCTACGGCTATGATGTCGACCTGGCCGTTGCTATGAGCGCGGCCTACAGCTCCTATTATCTTCGAGCTGCTGATCTCAATTGCAGCGATGTATCTTTCTTCACTCATTGGGGTTATCGGAGGGTGAGAGGTGGGAGGGAATTATCGATGGGAGAGAGGTGTCGTGTGTGGGGGGAGGG
>JAIDKG010000080.1 GCA_029051525.1 Muribaculaceae bacterium | reverse complement strand
ATGGGGCGGGGCGCCGGGCGGCTCTGGGGCGGGCCGGGGCTTTGATTTGGGGTGAATTAGTTGTGTGAGCAAGCTTTAGCTTGCGTCATCTTTAGCTTGCGCTATCATAAAAATCTTTATCGCTATGCCTTTGCCTTCTAATTATAATCGGCGGTGCCATAATCATGATTATCGTGGTAGATGTATCTATTTAATTACGATTCTGGGCACCCGTAGCCTCCCCGCTTTCTCTTCTATTACACCTGAGCCGGAGCAGGAAAAGCTTACACCTGTGGTGAAGCCGTTGCCGCTCGGGATGATTATCGGTGAGGAATTGTCGGACTGGGAGAGGCAATATCCGGCGTTGAATATATTGCGGCGTGTGGTTATGCCGGATCATGTTCATTTCGTGGTTTTTGTGGAAGAGAGGATAGAGGTGCCGCTGGGAGCGTTGATTGCGGTATTTAAGAAAAACTGCACACAGCGGTTGTGGGCTATGCTGCCGGAGTTGAGAGGGCGAAAGGTGCCGATGTTTGAAGATGGCTTCAACGACAAGATTGCTTTCAGGGCCGGGGCGAAGGATGCGTTCTATGCGTATGTGGCGGATAATCCTCGGCGATATTTGATAAAGAAGTTTTATCCGGATTACTTCTATCATAAGGTGATGATTGAAGTGGATGGAAAGCGGTATGGTTTATACGGGAATCTTTGCCTTCTCGACGAACCTGTAAAGGCAAGCGTCAAGATTAAGCGTGATAAAAGCAAGATGCCTGAGCTTCCTGTCCGAATTAAGGAATGGGAGGAGGTGATACGCTGCGGAGGGGTGTTGGTATCGCCGTTCATAAATCCGGAGGAGAAGGTATATAGGGATATGGCTATTGCTGCCGGGGCGCCGTTGATTCTTGTGGTCAACTATTGTTTTTCGGAGCGGAAGAAGCCTTACAAGGAGCTATTTGAGCTTTGTGGAGAGGGACGACTGCTGATTGTGACGAATGAGAGGTATGAAAGGGCACCGGATCGGATCCCTTACGCGGAGGCGCAGGAGATGAATGAACTGGCGCGGAAAATTGCCGAGCTTGCCCCGGGAGCGGCGCGGCAGGTGCCTCGGTGAGCATACTGCGGCGCGGCGGCTCCAGATGCTGCTAAACTGCCGACGCATCTGCAGCCGGTTTTAGCGCATGTCGTACAATTGTACAACTCTACACTTCTCTTTTTTTTTAAGCGAAATAGGTGAGGTGTGGATTTTTTTGAGTAATTTTGCAGAATGTGGGTGATTGTTGGCCGCCCGGTGCAGAGCCGGGATGGCAGGCATTGCCCGGAATATTGCAACATAATACTCAGACAAATCGTGGATACGAAGTATATTTTCGTTACCGGAGGCGTGGTTTCATCGCTCGGTAAAGGTATCATTTCATCCTCTCTGGCCCGTCTGCTCCTTTCACGGGGGTACAGTGTGACCATCCAGAAATTCGACCCGTACATCAATATAGATCCGGGCACACTTAATCCTTATGAGCATGGCGAATGCTATGTGACCGTCGACGGCCATGAGGCCGACCTTGACCTCGGTCACTACGAACGCTTCACCAATATCCACACCACCCGCGCCAACAATGTGACCACCGGGCGCATCTACCAGAGTGTGATCGACAAAGAGCGGCGCGGCGACTATCTGGGTAAGACGGTGCAGATTATTCCCCACATCACCGATGAGATCAAGCGCAACGTCAAGGCCCTCGGCAAGACCGGTAAATACGACTTCGTGATTACCGAAATCGGAGGCACCGTAGGCGATATCGAATCGGCTCCCTTCCTGGAGGCTGTGCGCCAGCTGCGCTGGGAGATGGGGCGCGACGCGCTGCTGATCCATCTCACCTACGTGCCCTACATCCGCGCCGCCAAGGAGCTCAAGACCAAACCCACACAGCACAGTGTGAAGCTTCTCCAGCAGGTAGGTCTGCAGCCCGATGTGCTCGTGCTCCGCACCGAGAAGGATATACCGGCCACGATGCTGCGCAAAGTGGCTCAGTTCTGCAATATCACCCCCGAGGCTGTGACGCAGAGCGTGGATGCCTCGACCATCTACGAGGTGCCCCTGCTCATGCACGAGCAGCAGCTCGACCGGATTGTGCTCACCAAAATGGGACTTCCCTCCGATGGCGAACCTGACCTCACAGGCTGGCGCCGCTTCCTGCATCACATCGAAAATGCCGATAAGACGGTGCGCATAGCTCTGGTGGGCAAATATGTAGAGCTGCAGGATGCCTACAAGTCGATCAACGAGGCCCTCTTCCAGTCGGCCACCTATCTCGACCATAAGCTACAGCTCGAATATGTGCACTCCGAGAAACTGACCGAGGCCAACGTGGCCGAACGTCTGGCCGGGATGGACGGAGTGATAATCGCCCCCGGCTTCGGCCAGCGCGGCATAGAGGGGAAATTCGTGGCGCTTAAATATTGCCGCGAGAATGACCTCCCCACATTCGGCATATGCCTCGGAATGCAGTGCATGGTGATAGAATTCGCCCGCAACGTGCTCGGACTCGAAGAGGCCAACAGCACCGAGATGAACCCCTCTACACCTCACCGTGTGATCGACCTCATGGAGGAGCAGAAGAGTGTGCACGATATGGGAGGCACCATGCGATTGGGCGCCTACGACTGCCGCCTGCGCGAGGGTAGCCGTGCCGCCGAGGCCTACGGTTCGACCGATGTGCGTGAGCGTCACCGCCACCGCTTCGAGTTCAACTCCGACTATAGGAGCCGCTTTGAAGAGGCCGGAATGCATTGTGTCGGCGAGAATCCCGACACTCACCTCGTAGAGGTGGTCGAGATGCCCGGCAAGAGATGGTATGTGGGCACACAGTATCATCCCGAATACCAGAGCACGGTGCTCAATCCGAACCCTCTCTTCATGTCGTTTGTAAAAGCGGCCATCGCCTATGGCGAAGAGCGCGGAGAGTGAGCCACCGGTACCCGATGAGAGAAATCACGACAACGAGACATTCATCACAATAACACCTTGACTAAGTAACCCCTTATCAGGACTCAAGACCTAATGGACAAGAACACCATCTACGGCCTCATACTGATGGCCCTGATCTTTGTGGGATTCATGTGGCTCAGCCCCAAAAATGAGCAGAGCGCCGAATCCTCATCTCCCGCAGCCACCGAGCAGGCCGCTGCGGAGAATGCCGCCACGCGCCCCGACGCCCTGAGCGCCAACGAACTGCAGTGGCTCAAAAACAACATCGCCGCCAACGGCGACACATCGGTCAACGAGGAGGGTCAGCGTGTATACACCCACCGCGACTCCTCAATGGATCTCTCCCTATGCGGCGACAGCATCTACGGCACCGTCACCGTGGAGGGTCGCACCTATCCCCTTGAAGCCCTCATGGCCGCCAAGGCAGAAATCCCCGTGGCCGACCAGCGCAAGGCCATAGAGACTATCCGCAGCACATCCACTTCGATGGGCAGATTCGGCAAATTCTCCCGTTTCCTCACCGGCTCTGACTCCAAGGTGACACTCGAAAATGATGTGATCGCCCTCGAACTCAGCAGTAAGTCGGGCTCCGTGACACGCGCCCTGCTCAAAGACTACGACACCGAATACTCGGCCGATGAGAGCAAGAAGGTGAAAAACAAGGTAGTAATCTTCGAAGGAGAGTCAAATACATTCAACTTCACTCTCCCGCTTGCGCAGGCCGTGGAGACCCGCGACCTCTACTTCACCCCCAAGCAGGTCAACGACTCTACAGTGCGCATGACCCTCGACATGGGCGACGGCGCCTACTGGGGTCTTGAATACACACTGCCGCGCGGCGACAGCTATGTGATCGGGGTGAGCGTGGTGCAGCATGGCATGGACCGACTCGTGGAGACCAACAACCGTATCCTCGGCTTCGACTGGCAGCAGCAGATCAAGCGTCAGGAGAAGGGTCGCATGTTTGAGGAGCGCAACTCCGGCATCTACTACAAATTCGCCGGCGGCTCGGTAGAGACACTCTCCGAGAATAAGAATGACTCCGAAGAGCGACAGGCAAAGGTGAAATGGATCGGTTTCAAAAACCAGTTCTTCTCGAGCGTGATGATCGCCGACCGCAACTTCAACAGTGCCGACTTCGACAGCCGTGTCATAAAGAACTCCGACTATCTGAAAGATGTGTCGGCTCGCGCAGAAGTCAACGACTACAGTTGGACTGCGGAGCGCCCCGTGTCGTTTCAGCTCTATATCGGTCCCAACCTCTATCCGCTGCTCCGCCATCTCGACAAGACCCTCCAGCCTGATGAGGATCTGAGCCTCACACGCCTTGTGCCCCTGGGCTGGACACTCTTCCGCTGGATCAATACCTGGGTGGTGATACCCGTATTCACATTCCTGGGCAAATTCATCTCCAACTACGGCATAATCATCCTGCTGCTCACCATCTTCATCAAGCTGGTGCTCTTCCCGCTCACATACAAGAGCCTCGTCAGCAGCGCCAAGATGCGTATTCTCGCCCCCGAGATACAGAAAATCAACGAGAAATATCCCGGCACCAACAATGCCATGACCCGCCAGCAGAAGACCATGGCCCTCTACAGCAAGGCCGGAGCCAACCCGATGTCGGGCTGCGTGCCGATGCTGCTGCAGATGCCGATACTCTTCGCGATGTTCACTTTCTTCCCCTCGGCCATCGAGCTGCGCGGGCAGAGCTTCCTCTGGGCGCATGACCTCTCAGCCCCCGATGCGATCATCTCCTGGAGCGGCAATATCCCGCTGGTGACACAATACTTCGGCAACCATATCTCCCTCTTCTGCTTGCTGATGACCATCACCAACATCATCTACACCCATCTCACCATGCAGAATCAGGCCAATTCCGGTATGCCGGGCATGAAATGGATGATGTATATGATGCCGGTATTCTTCCTGGTATTCTTCAACAACTATGCGGCCGGTCTGAGCTACTACTACTTCCTGTCGCTCCTGATCACCATCGCGCAGACCTATGCTTTCCGTTACTTCATCACCGAAGATAGTGTGCGCCGCACGATGGAGAAGAATGCCGCCAAACCGAAGAAGAAAAGCGGCTTCATGGCGCGTCTCGAAGAGATGCAGCGCCAGCAGCAGCAGATGCTCAGGGAGCAGGAGAAGCAGCGCGGCAAAGGTCGCCGCTGATTCTCTCACTCCCCCCCCCCCGACTTCGACTCAGGTCAGCTTTCTCACTCTCCACTCTCTTCACTCTGAAATATGAGAGACCTCAGGACCATCCGCATATTCCTCGCGAGCCTATTCTTCGCGGCGGCTGCAGCCTATCTTTTCATAGGCAGCGGAATCACTCCTGTGGCTATGGGAGCCGAGAAAGTGCAGATCATACCATCAATGCTCACGATGACAATGGGCGCCACAGGCTTCTGGCTTGTGGCGACCTTTGTATTCGGAAGAATCTACTGTTCCACTGTCTGCCCGGTAGGGGCACTTCAGGACAGCGCCACCTGGCTGCGCCGCCGGCTCCGAGCTTCGAAGACTTTAGGGCGACTGCGGTTGCACCATGGCGCGCGCCCCATCTTCGCCCCCTTCCGATATCGGAATGCCGGCAAATGGCGCGGAGTGGTGCTGCTGGCCTACACTCTCTGTCTGCTGCTGGGGCTCACGGCATTCGCCACCATCATCGAGCCCTGGAATATGCTTCGCTCCGCAGCCCGCGCCACTAATGCCGGGGCCTGCGCCCCCTGGCTCATAGCCTCGGGCCATGTGATGCTCGGGGCGGCATTCGCATGGGCGGTGCTGCTGGCCGTATGGATCGCAGCCTTGATAGGGGGGCGCCGATTCTGCACCGAGATCTGTCCGATAGGCACCCTGCTCGGAGCAGTGAGCCGTGTGGCAATCTACCGCATAGAGATCGACCCCGACCGATGCACCAACTGTATGCGCTGCGAAGAGGTCTGCAAGACCGAGGGAATCAAAGTGGCCGGACGATATGTGGATAATGAGCGGTGTGTGCGCTGCTTCGACTGTCTGAAAGTCTGCCCCGATGATGCCATCAACTTCCAGCGGGGGCGCAACCGCCGGATTACCCCCTTGCTCCGCAAACGTCTCGATGAATCCGGCACCCATTGATAATCAACTAAATTAACACTTACGATGCAGCAATATCATGCTCTCCTCAAGCATATTCTCGCCACCGGGCATCGCAAGAGCGACCGCACCGGCACCGGCACAATATCCACCTTCGGCTATCAGATGCGCTTCGACCTGCAGGAGGGCTTCCCATTGCTCACCACCAAGAAAGTACATCTCAAAAGCATCATCCACGAATTGTTATGGTTCCTGGCCGGCGACACCAATGTGCGCTATCTTCAGCAGAACGGAGTGCGCATCTGGAATGAATGGGCCGACCCCGACGGCGACCTCGGCCATATCTACGGCTATCAGTGGCGCTCATGGCCCGGAGCCGACGGTAAAGTGGTCGACCAGATAAGCGATGTCGTGGAGCAGATCCGCCACAACCCCGACTCCCGGCGCATCATAGTGAGCGCATGGAATGTGGCCGATCTCGATAATATGAATCTCCCGCCGTGCCATGCCATGTTTCAGTTCTACGTGGCCGACGGTCGTCTCTCGCTCCAGCTATATCAGCGCAGTGCCGACAGTTTCCTTGGTGTGCCGTTCAATATCGCATCATATGCACTTCTCTGCATGATGATGGCGCAGGTGTGCGGACTGCAGCCCGGAGAGTTTATCCACACCTTCGGCGATGTGCACATCTACCTCAATCATCTTGACCAGGTCAACGAGCTCCTTTCGCGCGAGCCCCGCCCACTGCCCCGCATGCGCCTGAATCCCGAGGTGAAGGATATCTTCAGTTTCCGTTACGAAGATTTCACCCTTGAGGATTATAATCCCTATCCACCCATCAAAGCTGAAGTTTCGGTATGATTACACTTATAGCGGCCGTTGCGGCCGACGGCGGCATCGGATGCCGTGGCAATCTGCTCTGGCATATCCCGCAGGACCTGAAGCACTTCAAGAGTATTACTATGGGCGCCCCCGTAGTGATGGGACGCAACACATGGGAGTCGCTTCCGCGCCGTCCCCTCCCCGGACGCCGCAATATCGTGGTGAGCCGCACCCCGGGCTATCTTGCCGAGGGAGCCGATGTATTCACCTCCCTCCCGGAGGCTCTTGAGAGCGCGCAGACCACCGCCCGGATGCATCCCGATGGAGAAAAGGAGGTATTTGTGATTGGCGGAGGTGCCATATATGCAGCCGCGCTGCCACTTGCCGGAGCATTGGAACTGACACGCATCGAGGCAGTGGCCGATGAGTGCGACACATGGTTTCCCGAAATCGACCCCGAGCAATGGCGCGAGGTCTCCTCTGAATCACACCCTGAGTCAGAACCTCCATATGCCTTCCTGCGTCTTGAGCGCATAAACTAAGCGCTTTTCTCTTTTAATATAAAGGTCTTAAGGAACGCGCTCTAAATCTCGCGACAGCCATGAAGATAGTCATAGTCAATAAGTCGGATTCCACAGGAGGGGCGGCAGTAGTGTCTTACCGACTGATGATGGCCCTGCGGGCTGCGGGCGCCGATGCCCGTATGCTTGTGGCCGAAAAACTGACCGATTCCCCCTATGTGGCCTTGGCCGCTCCGGCATGGAAACTCAAAAGAGCCTTCCTTGCCGACCGGCTCCGTATCGCTCTGGCCAACGGATTCAATCGCGCTACACTCTTCCGGCTCGACGCCGCAGCCGCCGGCATAGACCTCAGCCGGCATCCCTGGATAAGGGAGGCCGATGCCGTGATGATTAACTGGATCAACCAAGGGCTGCTCTCATTGCGCGGCATAGAACGAATCGGACATCTCGGCAAACGCATCCTATGGACCATGCACGATATGTGGAACCTGACCGGACTCTGCCATCATGCCGGTGAATGCCGCCGTTATGTGGCTCCCGGTGAGTGCGGCGACTGCCCGCTGTTGCAGCACCATGCCTCCCCCGATGACCTCTCGCACAGAGTCAGTGTCGGGAAAAAGGAACTCTATCGCCGTTGCCGCATAGATTTTGTGGCCGTCAGTTCATGGTTGGCCGGAAAGGGGAGGGAATCCTCTCTGCTTGGTGACCAGCGGTTGAGTGTGATACCGAATGCATTCCATCTTCCCTGCCGCGAAAATATCGCGAGGGTAGAGAACCCTGATGAACTGCGCATAATATTCGGAGCCGCACGTCTCGACGACGAAGTGAAAGATTTCCCCATGCTCATAGAGAGTCTGCATGCCCTGAAGCGCCAATATCCCGAATTGGCGGCGCGCACACGTCTGATTCTATATGGCGGCATACGCAATGAGGGGTTGATAGGAGAGATCCCCCTGCCCGTAGAATATACCGGACTTCTGCGCAAACCTGCCGAAGTGGCGGCCCTCTACAGTCGAGCCGACATAGTGGTATCCACCTCCCGCTTCGAGACCCTGCCGGGTACTCTTGTAGAGGGGCAGGCCTACGGTTGCCTCCCCGTCACATTCGGCAGTGGCGGCCAGCGCGACATCGTCGACCATGGAAATACCGGCCTAATCGTAGACCGTACCAATGACCGCATCGCAGATGCGCGGGCAATTGCCGATGCCATAGCCCGCGGAGCCTCAATGATTGCCGCCGACGGCCCCGCGCTCCGCGCCCGCATGTACGACTCCGTACGCGCCCGCTTCGACGCCCCCTCAGTCGCCGCCGCCTACCTGCGCCTCCTCTCCACACCCGACTGACCGCGCTCTTAGAGCGCGTTCCTTAAAATTTCGGGGTCGTAGGGGCGGCGATTTTTGAGTGGATTTTGCGAGTCGAAG
>JAIDKG010000008.1 GCA_029051525.1 Muribaculaceae bacterium | reverse complement strand
CCTCTCCTCTCCCCACTCGCCGCTCTCCTCTCCCCTCTTCTCTCCCAAAGGTTATAATATTGCGGGCCATCCCGCATCTTTCTCTCCATCCCCGACTAAAATATTGCGAAAAATTTCGCATTCCCAAACTATATCACTAACTTTGCGTCACCCTCCCTCCCCGCGCAGAGCCGCTAAGCATTGCATCGGAAAGGGGGCGCGGCGAGTACGTAGGGTCGCGGCCTGCCGCAACCGAATCAACGGCAATCTCGCACCCGAACAGCAAGCCCTCCCGCGAGAAGCCCTCTGCGCCTCCGCGCCTTTGCGTGGTACCCACACGCGGCTACGGGATTATCCCACGCAGAGCCGCAAAGCCGCAAAGCCTGAATCCGCGAGAAGCCCTCTGCGCCTCTGCGTGCGACCTCAACCCTACAAGGCGCAACACCATTCCGTCTCAAAGAAATTAATAACCAAAAAAACTTAAGTATGATCAACTTAGAAAAAGGCCAGCGAGTAGCAGTCGACCTGCCCAGCTTCACAATAGGTCTTGGCTGGGACGTCAACCAGTCTTCCACCGGCACCGACTTCGACCTCGATGCATCGGCATTCATCATCGGTGAGAATGGCAAAATCCTTGCCGATGAGTACTTCGTGTTCTATAACAATCTGAAATCCCCCGATGGTGCCGTGGTGCATACCGGCGACAACCTCACCGGCGAAGGTGAAGGCGACGACGAAAGCATCCGTATCGACCTCTCCAAGATCGATCCCCGCGCCACCGAAATCTGCTTCGTCTGCACTATCCACAAGGCCGACGAACGCAAACAGAACTTCGGTCAGGTGCGCAATGCCTTCATCCGCATCTACGACACCAATTCCGGCGAGGAGATCCTCCGCTACGACCTCGATGAGGACTTCTCGGTAGAGACCGCCGTGGAATTCGGCCGACTCTATAAGCGAAATGGCCAGTGGAAATTTGAGGCCATCGGCACCGGTCAGAAGGCCGGTCTGGCTCAGTATCTCCAGAAGTACAACTAATCCCCCTCTTCCCCTCTCCCCTCCTATGTTGCTCGATTTTCTGATTCCGCCGGAATGCCTGCTCTGCGGCACCACCCTGCCGCATGCCGCCGACTGCATCTGTCCGCTCTGCGCGGCCGGACTGCAACGCTCGGGCCATCACCGGCAACCCGACAATATGATGGTCGGCCGCTTTGCCGGACGTTTTCCGTTCCGCCATGCGGCCGCCCATTTTCTATATTCCCCCGATGCCGCAATCGCCACACTGATCCATCATATGAAGTATCACGGCATGCAGTCAATCGCCCTGCGCCTGGGCCGCATCATCGGCGATGAATTACGTCTCACTCAGATGCTCCAAGGGGTCGATGCAATCATCCCGGTACCCATGCATTGGCGCAAACGCATGTCGCGCGGATATAATCAGGCGGAAGTCTTGGCACGCGGCATCTCACAATCCACCGGTCTGCCGCTATGCAACGAACTCCGGGCCATACGCGCCCACAAGAGTCAGACACGCGTTGACCGCCTCACACGCCTCCACAACGTGGATGGCATCTTCCGTCTGCGACACCCGGAGCGGGTCGATGGCCTACACCTTCTCCTTATCGACGACGTATGCACCACCGGTGCCACCCTCACCTCTTGCGCCACATCGATACTCGCCGACGCACCGCATGCCACCATCTCGATTCTCACACTCGCAGCCGCCACTTAACCCCGGGGCCGATGCAGATACCAATGCAGCATCCCCACAAAGATCGCCCCACCTATGATATTACCGATCGTGGCAGGCAGAAGATTGCACCATAATGCATCGGCCACAGGCACCGCAGCACCCTCCATCATAGCCAATGGCAGATAGAACATATTGGCGATACAGTGCTCATAACCCAGTGCCACAAAGGCCATTACCGGCAACCAGCAACCGAAGGCCTTCTCCAGCAGCGACCCGCCGGCCAACGCCAGCCACACGCCCAGACACACAAACCAATTGGCCCCGATACCCTTAAGAAGCACCGTAAACCAAGGCATCGAAATCTTCGCCTCACCAATGCTGCATATCGCCGCATGCCACGGATCAGCCGCCGTCAGACCCGGCAGATACACAAGCAGCCAGGTGAATCCCAACGCACCCACGAAGTTGCCCAGATACACCAGTGTCCAATTGGCCAACACCGCCCCCACACCATAGTGCCGCTGCATATACGCCGGCACAAGCATGGCATTATTGCCCGTAAACAACTCAGCACCAAGCACCACCACCAAAATCAGTCCGATCGGAAACATACACCCGGCAAGCAATTTGGCCACCGCCGGATTGGCCGCAGCAACGCCCGGCATACCGAATCCCACCGTCAGCGACAGAATCCCACCCATCGCGATAAACACCCCCGCCGCCACCGCCGCCACAAACAGCCGCCACGGATGCGCCACCGTATTATCCACCTTCACCCGCGCCACCTCAATCGAAGCCGCCAACATCTCCACCGGACTCTTAATCTTCATAATCAACCATTTATTTCAAATTTCAAAAATACCCTTCCCGGCGGGGGGCGCGGGGGGGCGGGGGGGGGGGGGGGGGGGGGGGGGGGGGGGGGGGGGCGGG
>JAIDKG010000079.1 GCA_029051525.1 Muribaculaceae bacterium | reverse complement strand
ATCCGGCGCCCCCCTCGATCTACACGCGTAAGTTCGTCGGCAGGGGCAGAGGTGTAAACGAGACCGGCTCCGGGGCTTGCGGCGGGGTGAGCCGCCAGAGTCCGGGTGCCGGGGGTGGGAGAAGTGGGCAGAGGGGAGTGGAGGCGTGGGGTGAACGAAACGCACCGTAGAGGAGCGCAATCGGTAGCCTCAGAAATCCTTATCCTCAGAGAGAGGCTCATCGGAGTCGGCTGGGGGAGAGAGAATATCTCCGAGAGCCCGGTCGACATTGCCCAGAGCGGCCACGAGGCTTTCATGGCGCGCCGAGAGTTCATGGAAGAAGGAGGCGTACTGATAGGCAATCATTGCCATGAGTTCGGAGTGCGATTTTCTTGGAAATCGGTGTCGCCAGTCGGAATAGAGACTGTTGACGTCCTTTTCGCAGTCGCGCACACTCTCCTGCTTGTCGTATGGCACGGAGAGCTTGATGGGCTCGCCGGCTATATTGATTTCAATCTTTACGTTGTCCGAGGGTGTTGCCATTGTGGTGGAAACGTTTGTGGAGGTGAGAGGCGGGGAGAGCCCCGGAATTTTTGGGGATGAATGGAGACGAAGAGGGGTGGTCTCGTCGCCTATGTCGAGGGGATGAGGCGGGAGGGGAGATGGGAGGGTTATTGCTCGGCCGGATCGTTCTTCACCATTGTGATGGCGGCATCGACCTTGCGAATGAGCGAGGCGATGATGCGTCGGGCGGTGAGGAGCCCCTCAGGGGTGTCGGCCAGCCGATGGGAGAGGGTGAGAAATTCGGCATCGAGCCGGGATCGAGTGAGCTGCGCCTTGGTCTCGGCAAGCTCGGCCCGGGTGTCGGCCAGTTCCTCTTCAAGATGCCTGATGGTGGCCTCGGCTTCAGCTTGCCGGGCTGCCAACTGCTCGATTTTGCTAAATATTTCAGCCAGCAAAGGCTCGGAAGAGGATGGCATACGCTTACAAAGTTAAGAATAATTTTCGAGAATCGAAAATCGGGATGAGAAAATTATGTTAGATTTTGGCTTTGGCTGATTCGGGCTTATTTGGCTTGCTGCTTTTTTGCTTTTGCGGCTCTTGGTGGCTTTCGGGATTGGGCACCTTCGACAAACCGGCTGCCGCATTTGGCTGCTTTGTTTTGGCGGCTTTTTGCTCAGGGGGCTTACGGGTTAGTACCATTTGATGCCATTGGTGGCTGAGGAGCGCTTGTCGTATTTGAGATCCTTAAGCATCGATGAATTGACAGAGATATGGAAATTATACGACTTATACGGTCCCAACGGCACAAACGAAGCCGACATCGAGAAGCAGTGCAGGTCGCGGGTGATGGTGCAGTTCATGTAGGCTATCTTCTTGAGGTCGAAGTTGTAGGAGGCCGACATGGAGAAGCTCCAGTTCTTGGTGGGGCGGATGTTGCCCGATACGGATAGATTCTGTGTGAATTTACCGTTGTATTCCAGTTTGTCGTAGTTGAAATCGCCGTAGCCGTAATTGACTGAATAGTTGACCGTCAGACTCCAGGGGCATTCCCATGGTGTATATCCGTCGGCATCGCTCTCCTGCTGCTCCTTTCGGGCGTTGGCCCGGCGCTGCGCCACTCGGTTTTTGAAATCATCAGGTTCCTGGTTGCCTCCGAAAGCCTCCTCTTCGGTCATATCCTCCTGATTTCCGGAAGTGTTGTCGCCCTCCTTGTTGTCGGAATCTTTTTTGCGCTTGAAGGTGGCGTTGTTGAAGGTATAGGAGAATGATGTGCCTGCTGAAGCGAGGCGCACCCAACCCTTACCGGCTTTCCATCGCGGCACATTTACGCGCACCGGCGATCCTGACGGGGATAGCCGATAGGTGTAGGGGTCCCAGTTGGCATTGAGGTTGAGGTTGAAGTTCTTCACCAGGCGGAGCATGATGGAAGTGGTCACGTTGCTCCAGTTCATCGAGTCGGCGGCGAAGTTATAGCTCTGGCCGATGGTGAAATTCTCGATAAGCGATATCTTCTTCACCCCGGTGCTGTCGGCATCCGATTTCACCTTCATCTCCACATTGTTGGCCAGATTGACCGATACTATGCCCGAGCGTCCGGCCGAGGGGGCGCCGAAGAGGGTGTGCTGGAAGTAATTGTATCGGCGGTTCTGCACTACTCCCTGCGCGTCGGTGTACTGATAGTTGCCGTAGATTCCCCATCCCGGGGCCGAGAAGTCGGGGGCACCGGAGATCGATACCGTCGGGGTGAGCACGTGGCGTATCATCTGCACCTTGTCGCCGAGAAACTTCAAGGGCTGGTAGAATCCGTAGAGTTTGGTGTCGAAGCTCAGCGAGGCGTTGAAGTCGAATACGTTGTAGAATGAATAGAGCGTATCGCATACCTCCATGTTGGCGTTGGGGTCCCACTGGCGGCGTATTTTGGAGGTGTACATACGGTCGTTGAGGGTGATCTGCGGCGACACGTTGATATACTTGAAGAGGGAGAATGTGGCCGAGATCGGGATGTAGTGCTTGAAGCCGTTGCGCCAGTCCTTGATAAGGTTCTTCTTGAAGAATTCATTCTGCTGAGCAGTGAGTGAATTCTGGAACTGACCGGTGTAGGACATACGTATCTTTTCATACCAGCGCTCTCCTCCCACGCTCTTCTTGCGCTTGAAGGGGGTGGTCTGGGCCATGGTCACCGTAAGATTCGGGAAACTCACCGAGAGCGTGGAGTCCTGAGTGCGCTGCGACACAGCCATATTGGCCGACATGCTCCACTTCGTGCCCGGGAACCGATAGGTGAGGTTGACGGTAGATGACTTGGTATTCTCCGTGAAGGAGTTGTTGTAGTAGGAGTTGAGGTCATTGCGGCTATAACCGGAGGTGGTGAAATTGACCGAGGCCGAGAAGTTGAGGTTGGGGTTGGCCTTGGTGTCCATGGAGTGGCTCCAGATCACCTGGAAGTTGTTCTGCTTCGAATAGTCGGGCATCCCCTTGTCGCCCGAGATGGTGGTGATATATGAGATGTCGAACGAGCCGCTGAACTTATATCGCTTCCGATAGGATGAATGGCCCGAAATTCCCCATGAACCTTTGGTGTATATCTCGCCTCGCAGTGCGAGATCCACATAGTCGGAGATGGCGAAATAGTAGCCGCCGTCGCGCATATAGAAGCCTCGGTTGTAATCCTCACCGAATGAGGGGAATATGATGCCGCTGCTGTAGTCTTTCGAGAATGGGAAATAGCCGAACGGGAGGGCGATGGGGGTAGGTATATCGGCCAGCACCAGATAGCCCGGTCCGGTGACCACGTCCTTCTTGGGGCGCATCTTTCCGCGCGTGATGTTGAAATAGAAGTGAGGGTGCTCGTGGTCGTCGCAGGTGGTGTATTTTCCATCCTGGAGGAAGAAGGAGCCGTCGGCATTCTTCTTGGTAATGCCGCTCTGCAGATAGCCTTCCCCCTGCTCTGTTATCACATTTGTGATATAACCTTTTTCCGACTTGAAGTTATATCGCATCGCTTCCGACTCATAGGTTGTGCCACCCTCGGAGAATATCGGATTGCCCGCTATGTTGCCGGTCGAGTCGGGCATGCCGGTGGCCGCCACCGTAGCCGAATCGAGAAACATCTGGATTTTTGCCGAATTGAGTTTGAACTTCTCATATTCCACCTGACCGTCGCCATAGAGGTAGGCATTATCCTGACCGATGAGGAGCATCGAGTCCTTGGCAGAGAAGGTCACGGCACCGGAGAGGTCGGAATTGTTGGGGTCGAGGTTGATGCGCGACATTCTCACACGATCGGAGGGGAGTCCGGCACCCGAGTCGCGGTGGGCGATGAAACCGGTGGAGTCAGCTTCGGTCATGCTGCCGGAGCGGGCGAGTGAATCCGCATCGGATTGGAGCATCGGGAGAGAGTCGCTCTCAGCGAGCAGACCGGGCCGAGAGAGGAGGGAGTCGGACATAAACGGAGTGCGTGTGGCGACTGTAGAGTCAGTCCGGTCGGTGCCCGAGATACCCTCCCAATTGCCGCGATTGGTGGATACCTTTCGTGGCGACATGCCGGGAGTGGCCATGGCGCAGGCCACGACCGCAGTCATGATGAGATATGGGATAATTCGCTTCACGTTA
The DNA here is from genome assembly GCA_029051525.1 of Muribaculaceae bacterium. Taxonomy (GTDB): domain Bacteria; phylum Bacteroidota; class Bacteroidia; order Bacteroidales; family Muribaculaceae; genus Lepagella. The sequence goes on along the minus strand of JAIDKG010000079.1, from coordinate 9,088 downwards.
TGGCGCTCAGTAAAAAGCCGCCGCTCCTGCGCTCGGTGGCGTAGGAGCGAATTTCATGCAAAGTTAGCAAAAAAATCCTTAAGTGAGTAATGGTGGAGGAGGCGCGTTGCAGTAGAGAGGTGTGTCGGAGGAGAACCGGTGTTGCCGACGATGACAGCTGAGTTGAGAGAAATATGATGTTAAAAAATTGATATACAGAGTGTATTACCCGAGCAGACGCTGTAGGTCAAGAAAGCGGTGGAGAGAATCCTCGCCGTGGCGCTCCATATCTTTTAACACTTTCTCAATCGGTTTGCTGATTGTGAGACTCTCCGGATTCTTGGAATAGAACTTATCGGCATAGCATATGATTTTCTCCTCGATGCTCACCGGGAGCATGTCGCGCGGCGGAAGCGGGAGTGCCTGCTCCAGAATTTCATCGGCCGTGAGGCCGGAGCCGGTGTGGCGCTCGCATACCCGGGCATGGCGCAGCAGCCCTTCCTCGGCCAGCATACGCGCTCCCTCTATACCGTGGCAGATATAAGGGAGCTCGCCATGGCAGTAGATGCCGGGGGCATCGCATGCTACAATTCCTATGTCATGAAGCATGGCGGCCTCCTCGATAAATCGGAGGTCGGCGTTGAGTTCCGGATGTCGGCGAGCTGTCTGGAGTGCCAGCTCGGCCACACAGCGGGAGTGGGTGAGGAGCAGATTGCGCAGTCTTGGTTCTTCGGGATAGAAGCGTGCAATCAAATTGTCGGTATTCGTCATAATTGATATAAAATATCAAGGGGGAGCCGGGCCGGCTCCCCCATATGGTGGATCGGGGAGAATCCCCCCCCCCGGGGTGAATTATTCCTCAGTCTCGATGATCTCGCACCAGTTGTGGGTGTCGGGCTCCTCGCCATACTGGATGGCACGCAGCTTGTCGTAGAGAGCCTTGGTCATCTTGCCGGCCACAGTGGGATCGCCGAATGTATAGGTCTTGCCGGTCTCCAGGTCGTCGATCTGACCGATGGGGGAGCAGACGGCAGCGGTGCCGCAGGCAGAGCACTCCTCGAAAGTCTCCAGTTCCTCAAGTGCGATCGGGCGGCGCTCCACCTTCATGCCGAGGTCGGCAGCCAGCTCGGTGAGCGACTTATTGGTGATCGATGGGAGCACAGTCTCCGAGTTGGGGGTGATATAGCAGTTGTCTTTTACAGCGAAGAAGTTGGCTGCGCCACACTCGTCGAGGTATTTCTTCTCCTTCGGGTCGAGGTAGAGCATCACGGCATAGCCTGCATCGTGAGCCTGCATACCGGCCTTGAGCGAAGCTGCATAGTTGCCGCCGATCTTGATGGCGCCGGTACCCTTGGGAGCCACACGGTCATGCTCGCGCGACATGCACACCTTGATCGGGTTGAAGCCATTCTTGAAATAGGGGCCTACGGGAGTGACAAGCATAATCACCATATATTCAGTGGCCGGGCTCACACCGATGAGCGGAGAGATGCCTATTTCCAGCGGACGGATGTAGAGTGAAGCGCCGGTGCCGTAGGGGGGGATGAAGCGCTCATTGAGTTTCACCACCTTGCGCACCATCTCGCAGAAGAGTTCTACGGGCATGGGCTGCATGGCGATACCCTCGGCAGAGCTGATGAAGCGCTTGGCGTTCTCCTCCATGCGGAATACTCTCACCTTTCCGTCTTTGCCACGGAAGGCCTTGAGACCTTCGAAAGATTCCTGGCCATAGTGGAGGCAGGAAGCAGCGATGTGGAGGGGTACGATTTCTGAGTCGGATACTTCGATGGGACCCCATTTGCCATCCTTATATGTGCAGCGCACATTGTAGTCAGTCTTTGTGTAGGAGAAAGAGAGTTTCTCCCAGTCAAGATTTGTTTCTTTCATGTCGGTTATAGGTAATAGAGATTTATGGTTAGATTTATTGTGAAATCATGGTTATGAAGTGGAATCTCGGGTTATGAGCGGAGGCCGAGGAGGGGGCAGCGGGAGAGATTACAACGCCACCTTGCAGGTGAGGTCGGCCGACTTGATGATGTATACTCCGTGAGCCTGCATGATGAGGCGGGATGTCCCTGCGGGGAGGTTCTCCTGACTCACGAGCTGGCCGAGGATAGTGTACACCTTAATCTGCACCGGCCGCGAGGAGGTCACCACGATCAGCCCTCTGGCGGTGCGGATTTCCAGGTCGTTGTCGCGAGCCACGGTTTTTGCCTCGGGGTGCTCCGTCTTGGTCTGCTCCCATTTCGGTGAAGCGGCCATCAGCGGTGCGGCTGAGAGCCCGAAGGTTGCCAGCAACATTACGAAGCCTCGCAACCCTCTCAGAATCCGAGAGTTGATATGGGAGCGGTTGATTTTCATACCTAAGACTACACTTTACGTTGTAAAGGTAATATAAAATAATGCCACTGCAAAATAATTTTGGCAAAAATGTTAAATTCCCCTTGATTTTTCATAAAAGGTTAAGAGCGCGTTCTATGTCGCGAGGTCAATTAGAACCCTTCTTATAAAAAGTAGGACAGTGTGGAACCCCACGCTGCCCAATCAAGAATAAAACAAAACAGTGTCGTGAAAAGGTTTCTCTCCCAGAAATAAGGCTTTTCGCTGTGGTTCAGGCTCTTATTTCATGATGGCGGAATTGATATGCGAGCCGGTAGGGAGCTCATTGTCGCGGCTCACTTTCTTGCCGTAGGGGAGGGTGTAGGTCAGAGTCAGAGAGATGCGTTGCGACAGGTCGCGGTCGGTATCCCAATTGTAGAGATCATAGTGGGGTGAATGTACCGCGGTATACATACGATTGCTGTTGAACCAGTCGGCAAAATTAGCTTCGGCCGTGAAATTTCCGGTCGAGTAGCCCACTGAGAGGCCATATATACTTCTACGCCACTCCTTCTTTGTCTCCGAAAGAAAAGATTGCGGGGATAGGTAATAGAGTCGGAAATTGAAATTGCCGAGGAAATAGGTAATCCATGTCTTGGCATAAAGGCTGGTGAGACGGTCGCTATTCACACCGGTTTTGCTTGTATGAGATGTGCCAAGGGTAACCTTTATTCCTAAACTGCGGTTCAGAAGTCGGGCAGATCCTGTAAGATTTAAGTATATACTATGTAAATCGCAATTGTCGGTAGGAGTTCTTACCACACCATTATAACCGGGAACTGAGAGATAGTCGAATGTGCAAGCGTTAAGCATCCCTTCATAAAATATGTAGCTTGAGAATGAGAATGTGTTGTTCGGGATAAAGTTATAGTCCACATATACACTGGGTAAAAGCATGTTTTTGAGATTTCGGGTGCCTTTTACCCACATAAGTTCATTCTGTTGCACAATCGCATCATTGGTTGTTGAGGGCGACGGGTAAGAGTTGCCCCATGACAATTCACTTGACAGACTGTTGCTCTGGTTGATTTGATAATCCGTAACGAAATTGAATCGTGGATTCAAGGTGTTGACAATAGTGCTGCCGTTAAGGTCGCTATATGAATAGGATGCTCCCAGTCGGGTAAAGATACGCAGTTTCTGTGAGAGTTGGTGAGAGTAAGTGGCAAACAGGATATTCTCGGTGCTGCTCAGATCCTCACGGCTGTTTTGAGAAGTGCCGGAATAGCCGGTATGGTATATTGCTACTCTGGAGAGTGCCCGGAATCCCAACTTGTTGTTGTGGCCCAATGGCAGGGTGTATTCAATTTCAATCCAGGGAACATAAGTTTTTTCCCTATTGTCGGCGACAATGGGCGTCAGATCTGCTAACTGATATGTGGAGTTGCGCCGGGTGGAGGCATAGTACATATTCCACATAATATGAAGAGACTGCTTTCTGCTTAATGTAAAGAAATAATCTCCCTGAGCTGCGGCTCCCATCGATTGCTGAGATTCCTCATTCACAGCCTCGGATGATGGCAGGAGATTATCTGAGAACTCTTCGCGGGTCAAGTTCCGTGTGAATGGGTTTGCCAGCCGATTTATGCCAATATAGTGTGAGATAGAGGTATTCTCATTATTCCAAAGAGCGTGTAGAATCACCTCTTGGAAATTATTCTTCTTGCAATTCGGTGTTGGGGTCGATGAGATGCGTTCCACCTCATTGATATGATTATTGTCAAAGAAGATATCTTTGAAAGTCTCGCGTGAATAGCTCTCCACATCCTCCTTGCTTATCGATGCTTTGCCCACTACATCAAAAAGCCAGTTTTTATATACGAATTTGGAATAGATCGTGCCGGATGCAGCATCCCTTGCCAAAGTTTCGCCATTGGCGGTAAGTTTGGTGTAACCACCCCAGTCATATTTTACAAGGATATAGTTGATTACATGGTCGGCGCCACCGAATCTGGGGTCGTCGGGGTGGTCGAGCACCTCAACGCGCAATACCTCTTCCGGTCGCAGACCGTTCAAATCATTCTCCGTTACTCTGACGTAATTTATAAATGATGTGATCTGTTGGCCTGCTGCTGTGGTGACTTGCCCGTTCTCCGGAGATACTGACAGCTGAGGAATCTGCATGAATTCCAGAAGCGATGTGGCATCGTGGGCCATCTTTTTAGTCTTGCCGTCGGGCATATACTCCACACCATTCTTAATCACGCGCTGTGTGCGCCCCTCCACCACAAATTCGTCAAGCTCGGTGGCGATACTGTCGGCATATGCTGTATCGGAATCCGTCACACTTGCTGCAACCTCACCGGCCTGTGCCGCAGTCGGTTCGGACTGTGGCTCCTGTGCCGCTGCCAACCCGGCGCAGGCCAATCCTGCTCCCATGGCTATGGATGCGGTAAGAATGCGAATACCAAATCGGTGTAAAAGTCTTCTCATAGATGCGGATTAGTTGATTATCACGTGTCTGAGCGTGTGTCACGTGTGAAAGGTTAGTACTGTGTAGTTCGGTCAGTCATTTATGGCACCGGTTATCTTTGTCAGATAACCCTCCAGAAGAGCTTTCCGAAGATTCTCAGGGTTCTTGAGTGCGGAGCACATATTGTATCTTCCACCCTCAAATACATTTTTGTATTGATAATAACCACAAGGACCGTCACACACCGGGAAAACACCGCAGTGTTTGCACTCCTCCCTGAACGGGGAGGCCCCGACCATATACTTCAGCTGAAGAGAGGAGATCTTCCGGTTAGGAGAACTGATATTGCCCACTACCTTTTCTGGGCAGGTGACATCATTCCAGCATTTATAGATTTCCCCCTCAGGACCGATGATATAGGAATTCTTGGCGTGCATCATGCAACCAAACTGACGGTGTTCCGGAAAGAGAGGTTCGTCCAATCCACGGCTTCGGAGATATGTGTAAAAATCTACGAGGTCGGTAGAGGTGATGCAGGATGATTTAAAAGAGCATCCATCTTGAGTTTCCTCTCTGATGAGGCCCGGATAAATCCAAATGTTGGGGTCTTGTGGAAAATCTTTTCTGATTATTTTGTGTAGGAGCACGTAATCGTCAAGATTTTCCTTATTTACGTTTATTCGCAGATTGATATTGCACTCCGGAATAAATTTTCTTACAAGATGTAGATTTTTGTAAATAAGGTCGAAGGAAGGAGCTCTATTGGCCTTGAAGCATCGTGTACGGTCGTGAGTTTCTCTGACACCATCGAACGTTATCTGCATGGTATGCAATTTGTGTATGCGGAAAAAGTCGCAAATTTCTTCTGTTATAAGCGATCCATTTGTAACAATCCGATGGTTGGAAATCTCGGGTAGCCCTTCTTCTTTAAGTCGGATTATTATTTTTTTAATTTGTGTAAATGCCAGAAGAGGTTCTCCTCCATACCATGTTACTTTAAGTTTTTTTGTTTGCCCGTGTTGGTGGATAAACTCGATGAGTTTATCTATGGTATCATCGGACATTACCTTTGGGTTCTTTTTTGGCTCGAAGCAATAAGGACAGTCGAAATTGCAAGCAGTTGTGGGTGCGATGACAAGTCCGAGTGAGGTCGGATTATAGTTTACGGAATTGAATCTCAAAAGCTTGGTGTAATAATAATCAAGCTCTTCTCCTGTATGTTCGATAACATGATGTGTAAGGAGAAATTTAATAGTCTCCTCATCACATTTTTGCCATTCGCGATCTTGCAATATGCTAATCAGCTCAGCAGATACTCTGCTGAAGAAATTGGACTGGGCATTGTAAAGATACCAGCATCCGTTATCTTTAAACCAATAGGTATATATACTTATGGTGTACATTATATAGTAATATCAAAATTGATTGAACCGGAGATGGCTAAAGTGTCTAAGTTAGGAGAACGTTGCCATCTCCGGTGTTTAGTTAAGATTGAAGATTTTGCAAAGGAACTGTTGTTTGATTGTTCCAATTTTATTCATGTTCAGTTGGAAGCAGAATCAATTCTTTTTGGGACATCCAGTCCCCTTGTCTTTGCAGTTGAGCTTATCATAACAGGAATTGCTGTTGCAGGTTGTTATCAGACAGCAATCGAATTCATTGCTTGCGCCACCGAGGAGCTCTGAGAGACTCATCTCGGGGATAGCTTCCTCATGAAGCACTTCTAAAAAGAACTTATTCATCGGATGGATTTTTTGGGTGATTAATAGGGTTAGTTATCTCTGATGTTCCTTAGAGGAACAGTCATTATTTCTGATTGATTATGATTTCACCATTATATGTTATGGTGTTGACCAGTGTCACGGAAATTGTGTATGAGCCTTCCGGCAGTCCGGTATTGATGCTTTCAGGGGTAGTAAGTGTATAGTTGAATACACGGGAGCCTGATTCATCATACATTATATTTATAACTGCCGGAAGCAGATTATCCTCTACTTGAAGTGTAATGGTCTCACCATCGACTATGCAGTTGATGTAGTCAGAAGTCTTGGCCGGAATACGTGGACGAGATGTCTGACTGGTGGATTTTTTTAGTCTATAAAGATTGTGTACACCTATGGATTGGGCCGATACCGTTGATGTATAGCACAACATAAGTATGGCGATTGATTTGTAAATAAATTGTATTTTCATTCGACTAAACTTTGTTTGTTCGGGTGCAAATTTAATTAAATGAGGTGAGCTATGCAACTTTTTATTGAGAGATTTTGAATATCATCAGGTTTGTAATATGTTAAAAATCAACTTGATATGATTTTAACTTCTGTTAAAATCATATCAAGTACTAAATTGCTGATATAGTGAATGGTTTTTAAGATTGATGTCGGATTGCATCCGCTTTTTTACGCTTCTGAAATTGATGGGGTAGAGTATAATGATGTAGTATGCTTAACAGAAGTGCAGACTATTCCATTGGATGTGTCGATTGGGTGCTTCAAAAGTAGGATAGTATTTGTTTTAAGGAGGGTGGGTTCAGCTGAATGATTTTATTTTTCAAGCGATGTTTAAGTACCGCAAAATATTGAACTGAATTTAATTCGAGTATTTTTGATATGAGGATAGAGCTAAGTTTGCCGACAAGGAGGGAGAATAGTAGGATTTCTTTTGAATCAAGCGTAGGAGCTTCTTCTTTTAATGTGGTGATTATACCATCATATTTAGAGTCTATGACTGTTGTCATTTCTTTTATAAAGATTTTATTGTTTCTAAAGTCGCTGATAATATCATCTACGATTGAGATGATGTGACGGTTAGTAGTAGAGTTCAATGCTTTTTTACCGTAGCAGGTATCAACAAGTCTGGTTAGTGTTGTTATCTGATTATTGATAAATTCAGATGTAGTTTCCTTCATATTAAGGGTAGTGGATTCCATTTCTTTCATGGTTTCTTGATGTGCTCTAAGAAATTTTATAAAATCGTGAGAAATGCATTCGGCCTGCGCTTTGGCTATTGATAATTTTTTGCGTGATTGCACAAAAATGTATATAGCAACTGCGATGATTAATATTATGAAGACAATTAATCCTACAGTGATTATGCGATGGCTATTAACCTGTTGGATGATAAGTTTCTGGCGCTCTACGAAATTTTCTTGAATCACATGAGTTAAGTCGTTTTTATACGATTTCCCAAATACATCCTCCCATTGTTCGTTTATTTTATAAAAGGCATTAAGGAAGTCTTTTTCCTTAATTGTTGTAGGATGTAGTCCATATATCCCCCATGGATTACCATCTTGAATAAGAGCTTTCCCAAGAGAATCAGCGTGTTCGACGTTTCCAGCTTTAGCCTCTGCGAGGGTTAGAAGTCCGAGAGTTTGAGCATCAATATCATCGTAGGAGTTATATAGTTCGGATAAAGTCTTTAGGGCATTAGGATAATCTTTTACATATAGATAGCTTCTTGAAAGTGTTTCAAGTACACATCGATGTAGGGTGTTGTCATTCCATTTTGATGCAGAATCCTCTACTTGAAGACAGAGTGTTAGGGCTTTCTCATACTGGGAGAGTGTCAAGGCATATTGGGCTTGATCTATTTGGGCATAGGCTGCATGTAAATATTTCCCTGTTTTGTTATAGTTTTCGCAGGCGAGAGTAATGTAATTCATGGCCTGTTGACCGTTGAGGCATGAGTTGGCACAGTCGCCAAGTTGATGGTAAAGTAGGCCTTTCTCAAATTCCGGCGTTTCAGAGTCGATAAGACTTTCTGCTTCAAGCAGGCTGACAAAAGCCTCTCCTTCGTGTCCGGAGAGTTCCAGAATGCGTCCTTTTACAGATAGAGCTTTACGCAGATTGCTTATATCATTGTGGCAACGGAAATATTCTATAGCTGTGTCGATTAGAGAATCTGAAGTTGTGAGATGATAAATTTTGTCCTCCGCGATTGCATGCAGAAGTATAAATCGAGCGTGGTCTTCTGCTTTAAGAAGATCAGATTCGGGAATAGAATCGAGAAGAAGTAATGATTGCTCCGGCATTGAGTCGATAAGCTGTTCAGCGCGATTAAGGTAGTGCTGATTCTGTCGGTTACTACGGGAGCATCCGCAAAAAAGATTTAATGTGATAATCAGTATAAAAGTTGCGTAGATAAGCTTTAGAGAGACTGTAGTTTGGTTTGATTTTGAGGCATATTGTCGTATCATGATGTCGGATGATTTTTAGTGCAAATATAGCAAATTTTCTTGGTAAACGTCCCATAAAGCGCATAACTCTCTTAAGTGCCCGAAGTTTCGGGCACTTTAATATTTCGTATCATAAA
>JAIDKG010000078.1 GCA_029051525.1 Muribaculaceae bacterium | reverse complement strand
TTCTAATTTATAACACATAACCGGCCATGGCCGTTTTTTATAACTTTGCCTTAAGTTAATAGCATTGGGTCGCGGCCAGTCGCGGAGCGACTGCACTGCATAGTAACCGTAGACTGCTCGGGCGATAGCACGAGCAGTCTACGGGGAAAGCCTCACGCTGAGGCCAGTCGCGGAGCGACTGCACTTTAAGTTCGAGCCGGCAGGTACACACATACACCACATACATCACATACATCACATACATCACATATATCACCTCCGCCACATAAACCACATAATATAAAAAGAGATCGGTGCGATTCCCTGAGGGAACCGCACCGATTGTTTTTATCCTCTCGTGAGGAGCTGATTTACTTCTTTACAGAGTCAGCAACTACAGTGTCAGCAGCAGCAGAGTCAGCAGCAGCTGAATCGCAGCAAGCTGCAGAATCGTTGCATACAGCCTCAGTTGCAACTACAGTGTCAGAATCAGCAGCCTTGTTCTCCTTGGAAGAGCAAGACACGAGAGCTACGCTGCATACTACAGCGAGAGCGAGAACTACTTTTTTCATGTCCGTAAAATTTAAAATAATAAAACAGTTTCTTTTGCTATCAAAAACGATGCGAAGTTACGGTTTATTTTTGAAATATGCATCCTCAGACACTGAAAAAATGAGTCAGAAGTTCTTATTTTAACTTATCTTAACAGATTGATGCGTGAAAATTGGCCATTTCGATGGCAGCCACAGCGGCTTCGGATCCTTTATTGCCGAGGGCTCCGCCGGCTCTTTCCTGAGCTTGCTCGAGAGTGTCGACGGTGAGCACACCGAAGATCAGCGGGGTTTCACCACGGGCATTTATGATGGCCGCTCCGGTGGCCGCCTGCTGGCATACGTAGTCGAAATGGGGTGTGTCGCCACGGATCACGCATCCGATTATAATCACTGCGTCGGGGCGGCGACGCACCAGTACGCCGGCCGCATTTATGAGTTCCACGGTGCCCGGCACATCATAGCAATGGATATTCTCCTCCTTCACGCCGGCGGCGCGGAGGGTATCCACCGCGCCATCGCGCAGGGCATGGGTGATTTCCGGATTCCAGGAGGCAGTCACGATATCTACTGTGAAACGCTCCTTCTCAAAGGGTTCGGGGATGGAGAGAGTGGCGCCATTGGTGTTGAGAATAGTCGACATTACTTATTCCCCTCCTTTCCCACTTTTTTCTCCTCTTTGAGAGCTTTCTCCTCAGCTTTGTCGGCCTTTTCGGCCTCCTTCTCGGAGTGGTGTTGCTTCTTTTCGGCCTTAAGCTGCTTCTTCTCAGCCTTGCGAGCCTCCTTTTCGGCCTTACGCTGCTCCTTTTCGGCGCGACGGGCTTCCTTTTCAGCCTTACGCTGCTCCTTTTCAGCGCGGCGAGCTTCCTTCTCAGCCTCCTTCTCGGCGCGGCGGGCCTGCTTCTCATTCTCCCGGTCGGCATTGCGGCCAAGTTGCGAGAGGGTCTGCATGAAGGTCTTCCATTTGGAGGGTTGCTCCTCAAACTTATCGATCATCTCCAGCAGAGCCACGATATCCTCCTCCAGTTCGATCGTCTCGAGGGCTATGGCGTGGGGGAGCACAGCTGCCAACAGGCGTTTGGCACGCTGGCGCATATTCTTCACGCGGCTCATCACCTCGGCCATCTCAATTGTCATGCGGATCTCCTTGCGTCCGACGCGTCCCGAACGCTTCTTCGAGAAGCGGATAGCCTCCGAATAGAACTTCAGTGCCTCCTTATAAGCGCCCGAAGCGGCCATAAGCTCACCCACCTTGCGGAGTGACTCCGAGAGGCGTTCGGTGGCCGATGCCACACCGGCGTTGACCTTTTCATAGAGAGCCTCGGTCTGAATCTGCTGCTTCACGAGCATCTCGATGGTCTTCTTGCGCGAGCGGATGATGCGGGCTGCAAGTTCCATGGCCAGGATATGGAATTCGCCGTAGCGCTCCGGGTCCTCCTTTGTGAGGCGGCCGAGCACCTTGAAGAGTGTGTCGAGTTCCTTCTCGCTCTGGCGATAGTCCTTGAGGAGGAAATGGATTTCGGCCAGGTCGAAGAGTATAGCGGCGAATACGGCACGGAATTCCTGATGATTGAAATCGGAGAAATCGCGGAGTTCGCGCATTACATTGACAGTGCGTTCCAGCGCATCCATATATCGCTCCTCGCCTACGAGCGAGGCGATAGTGCTGCGGCTATGGTCGGCCTCCTGCAGGATGCGGTAGTCGTTGCTCTTGCGGTCGAGACTGTCGAGGTTGAGGGGAAGATTTATCATATCGGTATTGTTATTTTTTTTACTGAGACCGGGGGGTGAGAGCGGCCCCCCTTTGAGTATAACGCGGTGCGGGGTGAAAGTGTTCGGATGCAGCGCGATAGTGAGGAGAGTGAGGAGAGAGCCGGAGGAATCAATCCACCGGCAGATGGCAGTAGTCGGTCAGGGCGGCGCGGAGGTCGGCGCTCATCGGAGCCGACTTGCCGGTGGCGGGGTCGAAACATACCATCACTGTCTCGCAGATGGAGCGCACCTCACGTGTGGGGCGCTCCACGAGGCACTGCTGCAGTGTGAAACTGCGGTCGCCCAGGCGGATGCAGCGTGTGAGCACCTCGATATCCTCACCGAAGAAGATCGGTTTGAGATAACTGCAATTGATATTGCCAATCACGCACTCCACTTTTTTCCAATCGATATTCTCCCTCTTCAGGCGGCGCAGAAACTGGGCCTTGGCCAGATCATAGAGGGCGAAATATACGATATTATTGAGGTGGCCGAGGATATCGATGTCGTTAAACCGGAGCTGGACCGGCTGGGAATGCGGGAAGAGGGAGAGATCGGGTAATTCTGGAGACATAGTTATTGCTTTTTGGGGGATTAGGGGCTTTAGGGGCTTTAAGGGCTTTAAGGACTTTAAGGGCTTTAAGGGCTTTAGGGGCTTTAAGGGCTTTAAGGGCTTTAAGGACTTTAAGGGCTTTAAGGGCTTTAGGGGCTTTAAGGACTTTAAGGACTTTAAGGGCTTTAGGGTCTTTAGGGTCTTTAAGGGCTTTTGGGGGTGGCTCAGTTGGTGAAGCGGAGGGAGGTGATTACTTCGCGGCCTACGATCCGGTTGAATTCCCGGATCAGGGAGGTGCGGTTCATGTTGAGTTCGTGGCGAAGCCCGGCATCGGATACGCGGATTGTCATCGCGCCATTCTTCACGTAGGGGCGCAGTGTACGCGAGGCTATGTGGTCGCCTACGATGGCAGGCCATGCTGCGGCGGCTTTCAGTTCGTCGAGCCGGCCGGTCATGTTATTCTCCTGGAGTACCTCACGCAGCACATCCCCCACTGAGCAACTATCTTTTCTTTGCATAGGCTAATATTAAATTTCCGGTTCGGCCGCCGTCTGCATCTCGGTGTGGATGTTGCCGGGCGGGATTTCGGTGAATGAGCCGTGGCTCACCTCGAAGAGTTTCGGATTCCCCTCCAACCGGCCGAGTATATAGTCGATATGGCCACGGTTGGTATCGGTGATGAAAATCTGGCCGAAGTTGTCGCCGCTGCTCACCATCTGCAGGATATGCTCCACGCGCGAGGCATCGAGTTTGTCGAATATATCATCCAGCAGGAGGATCGGAGTCTTTCCCCCGGTGGTCTTCAGATAGTCGAAGATAGCGAGTCGGAGGGCGAGGGTGAAGGATTTCACCTGTCCTTGGCTGCCAAGTCGGCGCATCGAATAATCCCCCAGCGAGGTGCCGAGGTCATCGCGGTGGATACCCTGCGATGTATATCCCAAGGCGATATCCTTGGCGCGGCGGTCGGCGAATACCTCCGGGAGTGTGGCATCGTTGAGCACACTTCGGTATTCCAGATTCGCACGTTCCTCATTGCCGGCAATCATCGAATAGTAGGATGAGAGGCGCGGTGCGATATCGGCCACCCATCGGCGGCGAGCCGCATGGATCTCATTGGCTGCAATCGTCATAGCGCTCTCCACCGATTCATAGAGCAGGTCATCGCGCACACCGGCGCGCAGCATCCGGTTGCGGCTCTCCAGCGAGCGGCTGTAGCGTATGAGATGGGTGAGATACACCGGGTCGGCCTGCGAAATCACCATATCGGTGAGTCGGCGCCGCTCCTCGGCGCTGCCGCTCACCAGCATCGAATCGGCCGGAGTGACACACACCAGCGGGAAGGCTCCGATATGGGCCGAAATCCGCTCATATTCCTTTCCGTTGAGTTTCAGCGACTTCCCTTTACCCTTTACGATTCCCACGGCCACACGTTGCTCGGTGCCGGCATCGGAGGTGAAATCCCCCTTGATGGCCAGCATATCGGCACCATGCCGGATCAGTGCGCTCTCCGGCATCGATGACATGCCGCGGGCCAGACACATCATATGGATGGCTTCCAAGAGATTACTTTTCCCCATGCCGTTGAGTCCCACGAGGCAATTGACTCCCGGCGAGAACTCGAGCCGGGTGTCGGGGATATTCTTGAAATCGAGTATTTCAATGCGGTTGAGAATCATGTGGCTGTGTTAGGATGGGTATGTAATAGGGTGGATTACTTCAGCTTTACTCCTTTATACCGAATGCCAGGTCGCCGGCATCGCCAAGTCCGGGCACGATATAGGAATGTGAATTCACCTCGGCATCGATCGCACCCACCCAGAGGGTGGTGTCGGCCGGGAAGTGAGAGGCCACATAATCCACACTCAGCTGTGATGCAATCACCGAAGCGATATGGATGCGGGCCGGGATTCCCTTATTGAGCAATGCCTTATAGGCTAATTCCATACTCGAACCGGTGGCCAGCATCGGGTCGACGATCACGAGTGTCTTGCCATCGATTGAGGGTGAGGCAAGGTATTCCACCAGCACATCGAAACTATCCCCCTTCTCCCGATATCGGCGATAGGCGCTCACGAAGGCATTCTCGGCGCGGTCGAAGAAATTGAGGAAACCGTGGTGGAACGGGAGTCCGGCACGCAGGATAGTGGCCAAAACCACTTGATCCTTGGGCTGCTGACACACACATGGGCCGAGCGGAGTGGTAATTTCCACATCCTCATAATCGAGGGTGCGGGAGATTTCATAGGCCATAATCTCGCCGATGCGGTCCAGATTGGTGCGAAACCGCAGCGGGTCATTCTGTATGGTGATGTCGCGCATCTCCCTCATATACTGACTGATGAGAGAGGGCGTCTCGGCAAAATTCACGATTTTCATAGTCGTATTCAGGTATTTTGATAAGGTATATGGTTATGGTTGAAGCTCCAAGGGGAAGAGGCGCCGGGCCTCCGCCTCATCGGCGGCGATTGCCGCCTGCAGCTCCGGCAGAGAGGCAAACCGCTGTTCGGGTCGCAGGCGCTGCAGCAGGTCGATGGTGAGCCGTTGGCCATAGATATCGGCATCGAAATCGAGAATATGGGTTTCAATGCGGATCTCATCGCGGTTGCTCACAGAGGGGCGCACGCCGATATTGGTGATGGCCGGCATCGGGGTGCCATCCTCAAGCCGGGCCGAAGTGAGGTAAACTCCGAATGGTGGGAGCAATCGGCGCTCCGGCGCATCGATGGCCAGATTGGCAGTGGGGAAACCGATGGTGCGTCCCAGTCGGTCGCCGGTCACCACGGTGCCCGTCAGACTGTAGGGTCGCCCTAAGATTTCGGTTGCGCGGCACATATCGCCGTCGGCGATAGCATGGCGCGCCAGCGAACTCGAGCACCCCTCCACCACCGGAGCCACTATAGTCTTAATGCCCAGCGAGCGGCCGAGGTTCACATAGTCGGTCGCAGAGAGCGAGCGTCCGTCGGTGCCGAAGGTATTGTCGTGGCCAACCACGATAAGCCGCACCCCCATATCGCGCTGCATATGCAGCATCCACTCGCGGGCCGACATCTCCATCATGCGCCTGTCGAAGTCGAGCAGTATCACCTCCACCTTCTCCCGGCGCAGCAAGCAGCACTTCTCGGCCACAGTCACGATCTGCTTCGGTGCGCGATGTGGTGCTATCACCTCGAGCGGATGACGCGAGAATGTGATTACAGCCGGTTGCAGCCCGGCTGCGGCGGCCTCTCGGTGCAGGGTGTCGAGCACCAATCGGTGGCCGCGGTGCACACCATCGAAAGTCCCCACCGTGGCTGCTCGCAGCGGTGCCTGTGAGGGTGCCGGAATATGGTCGGTATCGATCATTGCGGCAGCAGCTGATTAGTGATGGCTATCATATCTGAATGGGGTGCGGCGCCCACCACAAGGTGGCGCATCCCGGCGCGACCGGCAGCCTCGCAATTGGCCGCCGAATCATCGAGCATCAGAGTCTCCTCAGGCTTCAGCCCATAGCGGCGCAGCACGGTGCGGAAGATCTCGAGGTCGGGTTTGCAACATAATTCCTGAAACGATGCCACCACGCCATCGAAATAATCATTGATCTGCCGCCCCTCCTGACGAAACTCATGAGCCAGCCAACTGTTATACATTACAGGATTGGTATTGGAGAGGGCATACACCCGGTAGCCGGCGGCGCGCAGCTCGCGCAAACGGCGCAGACGCTCCACCGGCAGGCGCACCAGAAATGCGTTGAAAGCCTCGGTGATCTGCACATCGGAGGCACCCGGACAGCTCCGGCGTATGATTTCAAAAAACTCGCCGGCAGTCACCCGGCCGGTTTCGAGTCCAAGGAAGGGCTCCTCCTGGCGGTACAGTCCGAGCATCGAATCGGCCTCCTCGAGGCCGAGAGCCTGGAGGGCGGCCACGGCATTCTCGCGGCAGAGGTCTACCACCACGCCACCCAGATCGAACACGATATTCTTCACCCCCCGCAGTGCGGCATCCGGCTGCGGGGCATTATTCAGATTATTGTGGGTTTGATTCTCCATACGGGTTATATTTGCAACTTCAAAATTAGCAATTTTTTTTGTGATTTCAGCATAAAAGATTAACTTTGTAGGATAGACCCCGCCGATAGTGTGCATGATGTGCATGCCGGGTGAGGCTCAGCTCACACTGCGCGTCTCGCGCCGCAGGGCGCCCAAAGGAATAATAATACCTCTACATATGTGCTATGGAAAAGATTAAATCAATAGGCATACTTACCTCCGGGGGCGATGCTCCCGGCATGAATGCGGCCATACGTGCCGTGACCCGCGCCGGTATCTTCGCCGGCTACCGCGTGTATGGAATCTATCGCGGCTACCGCGGACTGATCACCGATGAGATTCAGGAGTTCTCCACTCAGAATGTGAGCAATATCATCCAGCGAGGCGGCACCATCCTCAAGACTGCCCGCTGCAAGGAATTCCAGACTCCCGAGGGGCGCCAGTGTGCATATGATGTGCTGAAGCGCCACGAGATCGATGCTCTGGTGGTGATAGGTGGAGATGGTTCGCTGACCGGTGCCCGTATCTTCGCCAATGAATTTAATTTCCCCATCATCGGTCTGCCCGGCACTATCGACAATGACCTCTTCGGCACCGACTCCACCATCGGCTACGACACTGCCCTCAACACCATCATGGATTGTGTCGACAAAATCCGCGACACCGCCACATCTCACGAGCGCCTCTTCTTTATCGAGGTGATGGGTCGCGATGCCGGCTTCTTGGCCCTCAACGGAGCCATCGCTTCCGGCGCCGAGGCTGCCATCATCCCCGAGATATCCACACAGGTAGACCAGCTCGCCGAACTGATTCAGAACGGTTTCCGCAAATCGAAAAACTCCTCGATCGTGCTCGTGGCTGAAAGCCCGATCACCGGCGGCGCGATGGGTCTGGCCCAGCGTGTGGAGCAGGAGTATCCCGGCTATGATGTGCGTGTGTCGATTCTCGGACACCTGCAGCGCGGCGGCAGCCCGACTGCCCACGACCGAATCCTCGCCTCTCGCATGGGTGCCGCCGCCATCGACGCCCTTCAGGACGACCAGCGCAACGTGATGATCGGCATCAAGAACGACGAGATTGTCTATGTGCCCTTCACCAAAGCCATCAAGAATGACAAACCGATCAATCAGGAACTGCTCGGCACCCTCCGCCGCCTCTCCATCTGATCCCGCCCGTAATAACATAAGCGTTGCGGCTGCCCCGAAATCCGGAGCAGCCGCAACCTTTTTAAAACGCCTGCCCTACGCTGAGAGCCGGCGAAGAATTTTTGTTTAGATGTTTTGGCTTGGCTTGGTGGGGAGG
>JAIDKG010000077.1 GCA_029051525.1 Muribaculaceae bacterium | reverse complement strand
TTGCTGGTGTGTTTGCGTCTGTTGCGGTTGATGCTGAGTCTGTGTTGTATGTGGTGTATGTGCCGTATGCGGTGGATGTGGTGTATGTGGTTTATGTGGTTTATGTGGTTTATGTGATTTATGTGGTGTATGTGATGTGTGTATACATACATTACATAAATTACATAAATTACATAAATCACATACAAAACATACAAAACATCAAAACAGTAATTTGGAAAAGAAAGAGATACCGCGTGGCAAGCGGTATCTCTTTCTTATTGCTGTAATCAGAGCGGAGTTTTGGATGGTAATCCGAGTGGGATCCGTCTCCGGATGTGTCAGGCTTTGTCAGGCTTTCGGTTTGCGGCCGCGTTTTTTGGGGGCTTCATCGGCGGCAGGTTTGCTCTTTTCGGCCGTTTTCGCAGGCTTTTTTGCGGATGCTTTCGGTTTGGGAAGCTCGATTTCGGGCTTTTCTACGATTTCTACGGCGGCATTGACCGAGTCGTCGGCTGTGAGGATGTTCTGGCGCAGGGCCTTCACCTCCTTGTTGAGCGATTCGATTTCGGCGGCCTGGTTGCGGATGGTGAGCAGGAGGGCGTTGAGTTCTTCGTTGCCGATCTCTTCGGGGTATTGCTCTTCTACACGCACTATGAAGTCGGCCAGGACATTCATGTAGTTGGTGAAAGCGTCGAAGGGGGAGTCGAAGGGTGAGAATGAGCCTGCGGCATTCTTTCCGGTTGCCATGTAGTAGAAATGGTCGGAGCTTTGGAGATATTCCCAGTCCTGCTTGAGTCGGCGGTCGGAACATAGGTTTACGCGCTCACCGATGGCATAGAGTTTGCCGAGTGCCTCACGCTGCAGGTCATTGCCTTTCCATGCTGATACATCGCGAGCCTCATCGACATCCGAGATGGGATATGGGATTGTGAGATTGCCTACAGGCTTCAGACGGCGCGAGGCCTCGGATGGAGTGGTGAACTGCACACCCTTCTCCTTGCCGAAACGGGGGAGAGCCTTGAGGAAGTCGAAGATACCGGTCGATGCGGGGAGGAAAGTGCCGAATGTATCCATCGAGAGATAGAGGTTGACAATCTGCTCCTCCTCCGGGAGGGCGGCAATCCAGTCGACATACTTGTCGGCTGTCAGCGGATATTCATCCCACTCGGTATTGTTGAAATTGCCTGTGATGTCGTAGCTCAGTTTGCTATTGGTGAGCAGGAGCTTCAGGTCAGGAGCCACGGCCGAAGAGTAGACGTAGTTGGGGGATTTCCAACCCAGGATATGTTTGGTGCCCTCGGTGAGGCATACCTTGAAGTCCATGGCTTTGATGAGGAGGGAGATGTCGTCGTCGTAGATCAGCTCGGTATTGGCAAATACCTTGGGGCGCACGCCGAATAGGCGGTGGATCAGCTGGTCGTGCATATTCACCTCACGCATGAACTCCACCGGGTCTTCGAGCGAAGCGAGCGAATGGCTGTAGGTGCCGCTGAGGAACTCCACGCATTTCGTATCGGCCAGACGCTTGAGCAGGTCGATAAATTCCGGCACATAGAGCTGGAGCTGTTCGATGGCAGTGCCCGAGATTGAGATGGCGCACTTGAACTCGCCGCCCGACTTCTCGATCATCTCCAGCAGAGTGTTGGCCATGGGGATGTAGCTCTGCTCGGCGATGCGGTTGATGATTTCATCATTGGCGAAATCATCATAGTAGTAGTGGTCATTGCCGATATCGAAGAAGCGGTAGCGTTTCAGACGGAACGGCTGGTGTATCTTGAAATAGAAACAAACTGATTTCATATCAATAGTATTCTTGTTGTGTGTGGGGGGGTATGATAGTTGGTGTAAATGAGGAGAGAAGGAGAGGGGGGATCCGGGCCGGCTCAGGATTCCTTACGGTCGGCGATCACCCGATTGTAGATATCGATTACTTTCTTGCCGGCTTTCTCCCAGGTGATATTGTGGATCTCTTCTATGCCACGGTCGCGCAGGGTGGTGTAGAGGGCATGATTGGTCACGATGGAGTGCATGGCATCGGCCATGGCATCGATATCCCAATAGTCGGTCTTGATCACATTGTCGAGGATTTCGGCGCAACCGCTTTGTTTCGAGATAATCGAAGGCACACCCATCTCCATCGCCTCGAGGGGGGAGATACCGAAAGGTTCCGACACAGAAGGCATCACATATACATCCGATGCGCGGAGCATCTCATATACCTGATCCCCCTTCAGGAACCCGGTGAAATGGAAACGGTCGGCGATACCCCGTTTAGCCACGAGCTTAATCATGGCATCCATCATATCGCCCGACCCGGCCATCACGAATCTCACATTCTTGCTTTTGCGGAGCACCTTGGCGGCAGCCTCCACAAAATATTCCGGGCCCTTCTGCATGGTGATTCGCCCCAGGAATGTGATCACCTTATCTTTCGACTCCGGTTTGGGGAGGTTGAGCAGGTGGTCGCTGAGCGGAATCACGGCATTATGCACAGTGGTGACCTTATCGGGAGATATGCCATACTTGTCGATCACTGTGCGGCGAGTAAGCTCCGAGACGGTGATGATATGGTCGGCATTCTCCATGCCATCCTTCTCGATGGCGAATACGGTAGGATTCACATTGCCACGCGAGCGGTCGAAATCGGTGGCGTGCACATGTATCACCAGCGGTTTGCCGGTCACATTCTTGGCGTGGATACCGGCCGGATATGTGAGCCAGTCGTGGGAGTGGATGATGTCGCAATCCACGGTGCGTGCTATCACACCGGCCACGATTGAATAATTGTTGATCTCCTCAAGCAGATTGTCGGGATATCGGCCTGAGAAATCCATACAACCCAGATCGTTGAGGTTGAGGTAGTTGAAGTCGGCATAGATATGGTCGCGGAGGTCGAAATAGAGTTGCGGGTCCATAAACCGTCCGAGCCGTGATTGCACATAGTCGTGGCTCACATCGCGCCATGCCACCGGGGTATTGCATGCCCCGATGATATTGGCGAAATCGCGCTCCTCATCGCCCCATGGTTTCGGGATGACGAAGGTAATCTCCATGTTGCCGTTGTTGTGCATACCCTTGGTCAGACCGTAGGAGGCGGTGCCCAGTCCGCCGAGGATATGGGGAGGGAACTCCCATCCGAACATTAGAGCTTTCATACTTAGTCTTGGTCAGAGGTTTGTAGTTTGTTGAGTTCTTTGACGTTTTTGATGGTGCGGAGTATCTCACCCACATTCTTGCATGTGGATATAGCGCCGCGACCGGTGTAGGGGGGATTGCCGTCGTACATCTCCGAGAGCGAGCCGATGCAACCCTCGGTCATCTCATCTTCATAGCCGATGAGCATACGCTCGATGAAACCGAGTCCAGAGATGCCAAACACCTTGAAATAGGCATCGGCATAGAAACCGAAGAGCCACGGTCGGGCCGGACCCTGATGCACAGCGCGCTCACGCTCCTCGGGCGATCCCACATATATAGGATTATAGGCATAGCTTTTCGGGCTGAGCGAGCGGAGCCCCTTCGGGGTGAGGAGCTCGCGGGTGGCCAGATCGAGCACCTTCTTGCGCTGCCGTCGGTCGAGCGGTGAATACTCCATGCCGATGGCTATCACCATGTTGGGGCGCACCTCGAGGTCGGTGTAAGAGCCGCTCACATAGTCGAAGAGATAACCGTAATCATTGAGGAAAGTCTTCACAAAAGCCTCCTTCACGTTGTCGGCCAATTCGGTGAGCGATGCCACATATTCCACCTCCGAAGGATCATTCTCCAGCAGAGAGATGAGGAATCGCAGGGCATTGTACCACAGCGCATTGAATTCCACCAGATATCCGCTGCGCGGTATGAGCGGGCGCCCGCCCAGCGAAGCCGACATCCAGCTCACCGGCTGATTCTGCCCCTCGGTGGAGAGCAGACCGCTCGGATTGAGCCGGAGATTATTCACGCGGTTGGCGCGGATATCCTCCACCAGGCGGCGCACATCCTCCTTATACTTGCCAAGGCACTCCTTCATGCCGCACTGCCGGCGGTATTGCTGTAGAGCCCAGAGAGTCCATAGCGGGATATCGGGGAGGTCGATATCGGTGATTACGGAATCCTTCACCCCATCGTCGATATATCGGTGGAGCGCATCGAGGTATGTGCGGATCATCGCCTCGAAATCATCCTTATGGTCGATGGCCAGAGTGCAGCCGGGGAGGCCGATCAGTTCGTCGCGTCCGCGCACATTATACCAAGGATATCCCGCCATGAGATACATTCCGCCGGGAGTCTTCAGATAGCACTGCTTGGCCGAGTTCTTGAGGCAATTGTAGAAACTTGTGCGGCAGGTGCGCCCCACGAGTTCCTGCTCATAAGTGGTCTCGAATTTCTCCGGGTCGGCCTCATAGGTCGAAGCCGAGAAGATAATCGATTCCCCCTTCTCGATGGGGAGCTCGAAATATCCGGGCACCCAGAGATCTTCGGTGTAGGGGAGTCCGCGGTCGCGGTCTTTGAAGTAGATGATATTCTTGTTCCAGTGGGGATCATCGACCCAATCCGCCTTCTTATTGAATTGCATGAAAAGCTCCGGGTATCCCTCATAGAGGCATGTGGCAATACCGTCGTGGATATGGCGGATGCTCTTATTGAGGGCATTATTCTCCACGCAGAGGTCGTTGGCATTGCGGAATGCCAGGAAGGGGCGGAAGCGCAGAGTGGTGGGGGAGTGGGCCTCGAGCAGGGTGTATTTGATCAGGATTCTGTTTTCATGCGAGATAAACACCTTCTCCTTGTGGAGCACTACGCCTCCCACGCGATAGGTCATCGAGGGTACTTTCTCGCAATTGAATTCGCGGATATATTTGTGTCCGTTGGGGCTGAATACATCGCCGGCATACTGATGCAGACCGAGATTGAAAGGGGCGCCATGCTGTATCACCGTCTCATCGAGACTTGATAGGAGCACATGAGCCTTATCGTCCATCTCCGGAATCGGGATTACCAGGAGGCCATGCTGCTTGCGGGTGTTGCATCCCACAATCGAGGTGCAATGGTAGGCGCCCGACTTGTTGGTGCGGAGCATCTCCTTGGGGAGTGACTGCTCCAGATTAATCATAAGGTTTTTGTCAAATTTCAGATAACTCATAATCGAGTAAGGTGTTTTCGCGATTTCCATCCGGTAAGATATCTCTTCGGATTGCGGATGGAAGTAGGTTATATCAAGTAGATGTAGATTGCAACTACAAATTTACCAAATACTTTGAAGATTTCAGCAAAGGAACAAAAATAAATTCTGATATCAGCACAAATTTGATATGTTATGCAACATTTATTTTGTATTTTTGCTTTATCTCCTGTGAATTTTGCGGTCAATTGTCAGCTTTGTCAGAATCCCGGGTCGATTTTTGCGCATCGGTCGGTGCCGAATTCTTTAGGTCATGGTCTGATATACTTGATTCGGAATCGGTCGCAAAGAGGGTTGCGGAATCGACCGGGGCATCCTCTTCGGGGGTATCCTCTTCGGGGTCATCGATCGTGACCTTATATTTTGTCAGAATTTCGCGTATCCGGGCCGGAGAGGGGAGGTCCACATCCACCACTCTCAGGGCATCGGCCAGATACCAGGAGCGGCGGTTGAGGTCATTGACCAGCTCCACCAGATGCGGATATATCTTATCAAAGCGCGGTATGAAATCCGAGGCTCCCTGCTCGTCGATGCGGCGGAAAAGCTCACCCACAGTAAGCGAAGTGGCATCGATGGCCGGAGCGTAGCCCACCATATCATCGGGGAGCTGCACGAAATAGATCAGTCCCGCCTTATGCAGTGTATAAGTGAATTCACCCACCATCCGGATCGGGATATCATATTGGGTGGATATCTCATTGCGGTTGAGCGGCGGGAGCTTCTGCTCAAAGCGCTGGAAAATGGCAGCCGTAATCACCAGGAGCACCTTGCGGCGATAATCGGGCGATATGGTGGTCACATCGCCCAGGAAATTGAAGGCGAAGATATTCTGGAGCGAGTAGGAGAGCACACATCCGAAGAGAAGAATCAGCCACGACAGCTGCATCCACACCAGCAGCAACGGTAGAAAGGCAAACGAGCCATAGATCGCATTATACTTCGACACATAAATCTGACCATTCACAAACAGCAGCTGCAGAATCTGGAAAGCTATCGAACATATAGCTCCCGCCACGGCCGCATACTTAAACTGCACCTTAGTGTTGGGGATCAGGAAATAAGATAGCGTGAATGCCAGCCAGGCCAGCACGAGCGGCATCAGCTCGAGCCCCACATTGATCAGCGGGGTGAATATGCGCAGCGCCAGATTATTCTGCACTATCGTCGACATGAAAATCGACATACCCGACGAGCATGCCATCAGCACCGGCACCAGCAGGCAGATGGCTATATAGTCGGTAATCTTCTGATACATCGTGCGGTCCTTCTTTATATCCCAGATATTGTTGAAGGCCTCTTCGATTGTGGAGAGAAGCGATATGAGAGTCCAGAGCAGCATCACTACGCCCACCCCCACGAAAAGGCCGTTGTTGGCCTCCTTCAGATAGGAGTCGACAAATCCCATGGCCGTCTCGAGTGCCTTATGCTGGGCCGGGAAATATTGATATAGGGAATTTGCGATAGTGTCCTGAAAGCCGAAGCCGCGCCCTATGGCCAGCAGCAGGGCGATGGCCGGCACGATGGCCAGCACCGAAGAATAGGTGAGAGCCGATGATTTCATCTGCAGGCCGCGGTCCATAAAGGCACGCACCGAGAGATTGAGAGTCTTGATGATTCTCACGAAGAGGGTGTTGCGAGGTTCGCGCCATACGTCGATGGTGCAGTACTTATAGAAATTCCTGCACCAATTGATGGCTTTCCGGAATGCATTTTTCATAGTTGCGAGTATATAGAGTCATCGGGGGGGGGAGAGAGAGAAGGCGCCGGTGGTGGCATACCCTCGAGGCTGAGTGGGAAAAAAGAAAGACTCCGCCGGAGCGCGGCGCTACCCGGAGATATTAGGGTCGGGCCGACTCCGGCGGAGTTATAAAGGGGCAGAGGCACTATAAGCCGGGTTATGTGGGGACACTCCTGTGCCATCGCTGCATGAGCAGGCGGCATCCATAGGGTGGCCCTGACGGTCATTTATCTGAGTGGCTGCGTTTGCACGCAGACTTTAGCGGCCTACCCCCCGGCAATGGACGAGCAATCCTTGACTGCCGGTATACTTGGCCTTGCAACGCATAGGATGTGCGGCCCCGCATGTCGCCATACGGGCGGTGGGCTCTTACCCCGCCTTTTCACCCTTGCCAGCCCGACCCCTGCGCCTCATCGGCGCTAAGTCGGGATGGCGGTTGTTTTCTGTCACATTGTCCCCGGCGTCGCCACCGGCTTTCCGTTAGAAAGTATGCTGCTCTATGTTGCCCGGACTTTCCTCTTCATGCTCCCGGCATGAAGCGACCATCCGTGCCTCTGCCATAATGTCATTTTTTTTATCTTTTGCCTATCGGCGGCTCTCTTGCCGCCGAATCATTGGCGAGTGGGTGTGCCCCCTATCGGGCATCATCAGTATTGCTCTGCTGCGAGGCTTCAGCGCGGAGGCGCGCATCCTCGAGCTTCTGCTCATGGTGCTGCCTGTTGGCCTCGCGCCCGGCCGATGCAAATCCATTGGCTGCGTAGATCACCAGCGCTATTCCGGTCACCAGCCCGGCGCATGCGCTCACCCTTGTAGGGCCAAGCACAATCAGCACCACACCGGCTATCAGAGTGAGCAGTGGCACCACAAACCATCCGAAAGCCGGACGCAGCGGCCTTGCGGCCTGATTCACATAGCACACCTGCGCCACGCCTACCAGAATCAGAATGGCGCCGAGCGTATAGATGATTGCCGTGATAAAGAATGTAGGCGAGCATATCATCCATATGCCGAATGCCAGCCCTACGGCCGAGGCCACCTCTGTGGCCACCACGATGGCGCTTGCTCCGGAGGTCTGCCCGGCGGGTCGCCGGCGCAGCAGCATCGTGAGGAGCAACACGAGCGACGGAATCGCTATCAGAGCGCCGATTACAATCACAATCGTGTGATATAAAGCCTGTTGCTGATAATATACCAGCAGCAGAATACCTATTGCCAAAGCCGACAGATAGGTGATGACGTAATTCTTGCTTTTCATACTCTTTACAGTGGATATGAGAGTTATACTTCAGTCAGTGAGATGTCAGCGCATTCATCGCCTTGGCTCATGCCGAGAGGAGAATGGCGAAACGACAACTCATTATCCATATAAATGTATATAAAAGCAAAATTGTTTTGCCTTGACTTCATCTCTTCATCGGCCGCCGGCTATGGCGGCGGGGTGAAGGATAATCAACGGAGAGTGGATTATGCCGATGGCTGAGTCAGCGAGGCGCGTCGCTGCGCGAGATAGGTGCGTATCAATTCCAGCATGGCATCATCGGAGAGACGGGAGGTGTCGATCGAGAGGTGATAGTTGTCGGCCCGCCCCCAGTGGCGCCCGGTGAAATAATTGTAGAATTCCTCGCGCTTTCGGTCTTGATGGCGGGCCATCTCGATCCCCTTTTCGAGCGAGGCCACTTCGCCACGCTTCACCAGGGCGGCCGCGCGGTGCTCGGCCGGAGCATGCAGGAAGATGCTTATCATCGCCGGATGGTCGCGCAGTATATAGTCGGCCGAACGGCCCACAAACACACCGCCACCCTCCTCGGCGAGCTCCTTGATCACTCGGCTCTGGGCATCGTAGATTGCCTCGCAGCTCATGGGGCTCTGCTGATAGGAATCGGCCACACCGAAGGCATGGCTGATCATCGAGCGCAGCGGCGAGGGGCGCTTCTCATCGTGGCTGGCGAAAATATCGCGGGAGAATCCCCGGCGCTGAGCCGCCTCGGTGAGCACCTCCTTGTCGTAATAAGCCAATCCGAGCTCAGCGGCCAGCCGCTTGCCCAGCCGACGGCCTCCGGAACCGAACTGACGCCCCACCACCACTACGATGGGGGGTAATAATCGGGGGTTTGACATATCTCCTTCCGTTAATTCACCACAAATTTACACAAAATTGGGCGTACTAAGAAATTTTTTACTAAATTTGTGGCCGAACTTGTATATGACAGAGCATATGAGCGACCAAAACACCCCAATGGCTGTAGCCGATGAGAGCCGCGCGATGGAGATTTACGAATATATCGTAAACCATGTGGCTGATTGTCGCAACCAGCTTGACAATCTGATAATGGACCTGAAGCGTGCCGATGCCTCGGGCCAGTTTCTGGCCAGCACGGCCCGGTTTCTGGCGGCAGTGGATCGTGAGCAATTCGATGAGTTTCTCCCCCAACTCATAGAGGGAGCCATCGACAAAGACCGCGAGCGCCGCTACATAGGTCAGCTCCCCGAAGCCATCTGGGGCAAAGACTATGCGGAGAGGATAGATGAGCTGGTGGCCACTGATGATGTGTTCCGCCGCCTCTACAAGCGCGTATTCCCCACCGGCACATTCAACTGAGGCAGACCGGGCTCCCATTCACTCATGCGGTGCCCTCATCCTCCTGCTGCTGCCGTGGCGGCTCCGACCTCACTCAATCAAAAGATGACAATAAGAAGAATATTACCCATAATCATGATGCTCCTCGCCTCGCTGGGTGCCAATGCGGCTCGCCAGGATAAAGAGGCCGCATCAAATGCAACCCCACAAATGACAGATACCGTCACTTCCTCCGACGCCATCGTGGAGATTATCACCACCGAGGGCCCCATCAAAGTGCGCCTATACGGCGACACCCCGGCTCACCGCGACAATTTCCTGCGTCTGGCCGAAGAGGGCTACTACGATGGAGTGCTCTTCCATCGCGTGATAGAGAACTTTATGGTGCAGACCGGCGACCCCAATTCCAAAGAGGCCCCGGCCGGCAAGCAGCTGGGTAGCGGAGATCCGGGCTATACACTTGAAGCCGAGATTCTCTATCCGAAGCATTATCACAAATATGGTGCCCTGGCTGCAGCCCGCACCGGCGATGCCGTGAATCCCGAGCGCCGCTCATCGGGCTCGCAGTTCTATATCGTGACCGGCCAGAAGCAGTCGCGCCGCTCGATCGAGCAGGCCGAGCAGCGCATGGCCAACGATGTGAAGCAGAAATACTGGATGCGCCTCATGAAAGAGAATGCCGACACCATCCGCGAGCTTCAGGCAGCCGGCGACCGCGCCGCTCTCGAAGCCTACCGCCAGGAGCTCATAGCCCGTCTGGAGGCCGAAGTAGAGGTGCCCTCTCTTCCCGAGCAGCTCAAACAGGACTATGTGGACCTGGGTGGCACACCGCATCTCGACAACCAATACACCGTATTCGGTGAGGTAATCGAAGGCATGGACACCGTAGAGAAGATCCAGAAAGCCCAGACCGATCCCTCCGACCGTCCGCTGGAGGATATCAGAGTGCTGAGCATGAAAGTAATAAGCAAGTAATATAAGAAGAAAGCCGCGGCCGGCAGCGCCGGTCGTGGCCGTATATCCCCACACCCTTACGAAGGATAACCTAACCACCTATCATGACTGAACCCGAAATCATCACGACTTCCGAGCCCGGGGCCGAAGTCGTGGCATGCGCAGAGACCGAGGCCACCGCTACAACAAGAGTCGAAGAGGAGAGCCGCAATGTGCACGCCATGAGCAAAGAGGAATTGCTTGCCGACCTGCGGCAGATTGTAGAGACAAAGAGTGTCAACTCCCATCGCGAGGTGATGGCCATCAAGCAGGCCCTCTTCTCCCTGCGCCAGCGCGAGGTCAACGATGAGATGAATGCCCATGTCGAGGCCGGCAACGCCCCCGAGACATTCTCGGCCAATCCCGATGCCGCCGAGAATGAGGCCAAAGAGCTAATAGCCCGTTTCCGCGAGCTGCGTCAGGCCTATCTCGAGGCCGAAGAGGAGCGCCTCAGCAAGAATCTCGAGGAGCGCCGCCGCATCATCGCCGAGATGGAGACCATCGTGGCCGACACCGACAATGTGAATCTGCACTTCCAGAAATTCCAGGAGCTCCAGCAGGGCTTCCGCGATATCAAGGATGTCACACCCTCGGCCGAGACCGAAATCTGGAAGCAATTCCAGAGTGTGGTGGAGCAATACTACGACACTCTTAAGATGAATAAAGAGCTTCGCGACCTCGATTTCCGCAAGAACCTCGAGGTGAAGCGCCGCATCATAGCCGATGCCAAAGCCCTGGCCGAAGAGGCCGATGTGGTGGAGGCCGGCCGCAAACTCCAGACTCTCCATGCCGAATGGCGCGAGACCGGCCCCGTGGTAAAGGAGCTCCGCGACGAAATCTGGGAGGAATTCAAAGAGGCTTCCGGCGCCGTGAATCGCCGCCATCAGGAATTCTTTGAGCAGCGCAAGGCTGAAGAGAAGCGCAACGAAGAGGCCAAAGAAGCTATCATAGCCGCCATCAACGGCATAGACCGCGAGGCTCTCAAGAGCTTTGTGGCATGGGATGAGGCTGCCGATCGCATCAAGGCACTTCAGGCCGACTGGAAAGCTCTCGGATTCGCTTCGCGCAAGGTCAACAACGATCTCTTCGCCCGCTATCGCGCCGCCTGCGATGCATTCTTCGAGGCGAAGACCGCCTACTTCCAGACCACCCGCGACGGCTATCAGGCCAATCTCGAGGCGAAGACCCGTCTTTGCGAGCGAGCCGAAGCACTTCTGGCCCAGGGTGATTCCAAAAAGAACTACGAAGAGCTCCAGAAGCTTCAGGCCGAATGGCGCACCATCGGCACCGTGCCCCGCAAGCACTCCGATGCCATCTGGCAGCGATTCACTACGGCTTGCAATGCATTCTTCGCCCTGCGCAAAGAGAAGAATGCCAAGCGTCAGGCCGATGAGCAGGCCAATCTCGAGGCCAAACGCGAGATTCTGGCTGCTATCAAGGAGATTCCCCTTGATGTGGATCGCCGCGAGGGACTGCGCCGCATCAAAGAGCTTCAGGAGCGTTGGGAGAGTGTAGGGCATGTGCCTTTCAAACTCAAAGACCAGCTCCATAGCGAATACCGCGAGGCATGCAATGCCCTCTACGGAGCTTTCAGCGCAAGCCGCTCCAAGGAGCGCCGTCAGCACTTCGAGGGTCAGCTCAGCAATATGAAGGATGACTCGCGCAAGCTCGGATCAGAGCGCGACCGCTTAATGCGCCAGATCGATGCCAAGAGTCAGGAACTCAAGACTTATGCCAATAATCTTGGCTTCTTCAATGTGAAGACATCGGCCGGCAGCTCCATGCTCAAAGAGATGGAGCGGAAGATGGCTCGCATCGAAGAGGAGATCGCTCAGCTCAAGGAGAAGATCCGCATGATCGATGCGGCCAAGAATGTGAAGGAATAAAACTCACACAGGCAGTTGTAAGAGTGTGTCTGCGACGTGAGCACGACTGCATAAACACGTGTGAGCACGACTACACAAACTGACACAATAACAACATCGAAACGACACCCTCCGGCCGGATTGCGAAATTCCGCCGGAGGGTATTTTTGTAGGCAGAGGGTGATGGATTCTTACGCCGGAAGTCGCAACACGGCAAAACTTCAGGTACCGGCGCTGGATATTGGATGCGCGAGAAACTATTTGCGGGCGTAAGTGTTAAAATGTTAGGTCTGCACCCCCGAGAAGCGAGAGTGCGCCTTACGATGATTCCACTTTGAATGAAGATGATTATGTGCCGACTATCCTGCATTACAGCATTGATTATATCGCTCCTTGGCATTGCGCCAAGAGCAGAGGCT
This sequence comes from Muribaculaceae bacterium, assembly GCA_029051525.1. Lineage (GTDB taxonomy): Bacteria > Bacteroidota > Bacteroidia > Bacteroidales > Muribaculaceae > Lepagella. The sequence goes on along the minus strand of JAIDKG010000077.1, from coordinate 33,672 downwards.
CACCGCGCAGCCATGGCTGACTCACTGAGCTGCGGTGTGTTCGATCCCGGTGCGCCGGGTCTGGCCGATTCGATTCCGGATATGAGGGCCACGCTTGCCGCCCCCACGCTTCCGGCCGACAGTATGTTGCCGCGGCCCGATGTGTCGCAGGCATATCATCGTGGCGAATATAGGGTAGGACTTGTGCTGAGCGGCGGAGGTGCCAAGGGTATCGCCCATATCGGTGTGATCAAAGCTCTCGAAGAGAATGATATTCCGATCGACTGCATCACCGGCACCTCGATGGGAGCCATCGTGGGGAGTCTGTACAGCATCGGTATGTCGCCCGATGAGATGTTGGCCTTTATGAAATCGCCCGTATTCCTTGACTGCTCCACCGGCACGCTCGATCCCTCACTGGTGTATTACTTCTCCCAACCCGCCCCCACACCGGCCTGGGCCAATGTCAGCGTCAGCCTGCGCGACTCGGTGAGCAACAACATCACGGCTCAGCTCATTCCCTCATCGCTCATAAGCCCCCTGGCCATGAATATAGAATTTCTTCAGATTTATACCCCCTATTCGGCTCAATGTGAGGAGGATTTCAATAATCTGATGGTGCCATTCAGGTGTGTGACGAGCGATGTGTACCACAAGCATAAGATAGTGCTCGACAGTGGCGACTTAGGGCGCGCCGTGCGGGCATCAATGAGTTTTCCGCTCGTGTTCCGCCCCATAGAGATGGATGGAGTATTGGTCTATGATGGCGGCATCTACGACAACTTCCCTGTAGATGTGATGCAGGAAGACTTTGATCCGGCCTTCATAATCGGAGTGTCGGTGTCGAGCCCCGATGGCAAACCCCAGAAAAACAATATCCTCTCCCAACTTGAGGATATGATCATACAGAACAACAACTACAGTGTGCCCTCCTCCGACGGCATCAAAATCCAGTGCCCCGTGCTCGACTTCGGAGTGCTCGACTTCGGTCAGGCCGATGTGATATATGAGATAGGCTACAAGACAGGGCTGGCCATGGTGGATTCGATCAAGCAGCGCACCGCCGCGCGGCGCAGTGCCGAAGAGGTGGCCGCCCGCCGGCGTCAATTTGCCGCAGCCACTCCCGAGGTGCTATTCGACTCGGTGGCTGTCACTGCCGGCAGCCCCGGTCAGCGCGACTTCCTGAAATTCCTATTCGACCGAGGCTATCCCAATCAGCCCTTCGGACTGGAGCAGACACAGGATGCCTACTACCGCGCCATAAGCGGAGGCAAACTGCGCAATCTCCTCCCCGTGGTGGAATATGGCAAGCCCGACCGGGCCCAACCGCTGGTGCGGAAAAACAATACCCTCGTGCTTCATCCCGAAATCAATAATCCATGGAATATCGGAGTGGGTGGCTGGCTCACCACCGGCACCCAGAGCATGCTCTACCTTGATTTAGGGTATCACACCCTGAGCTACAACTCACTCGATGTGGATCTGAGCGGTTGGATAGGGCAGAGCTATTATGCCGGCATGTTGTCGGGAAAATTCACCATCCATAGCCGCCGCCCGGCCTATCTGAAGCTGGAGGGGGTGATGAGCAGGCATAAGTATTACAGTTCGCAGCTTATGTTCTATGAGGATAATTCCCCCTCCTTCATCACCGACACCGAGCAATTTGTGCGCATGCACTACTGTCTGGCCACCGGTCGCAAATCGGTGCTGACCCTATCGGCCGCCTATGGCGAGAAGCGCTGGAAATACTATCCCGATTCGGAAGAGATCAACTTCAATATCGACAAGCGCGACCACTCCCGCACCAAACTGGCCACCATCAGCGGTGGCTGGGAATTCAATACGCTCAATGACGCGATGTATCCCATGCAGGGGCGACAGTTCAAAATCGATGTGGCAGGGGAGTGGCAACATGCTATCTACACTCCCGGCGGCGTGGAGGCCACGCCGAAGCGCATCAGTTATCACCGGCGTTACCGCGCCTCGGCCGAGGTGCTCTGGCGCCATTACTACTCTATCGGTCATGATGTATACCTCGGTGCATATGGCCGCGGAGTGGCCACATTAGGCAATCTCTACCAGACCTATACCGCCGAACTCCTCTCGGCTCCCGCCTTCACCCCCACGCCATCGACCTCCGATTACTTCAATCCCGGCCTCCGCTCCTACAATTACGTGGCCGCCGGTCTTAACCCGATCTGGAATCCGATCGACAAGCTCCAGTTGCGCGGCGACTTCTACGGTTTCCTCCCTGTGCGCGGCATAGAGCGCGACTACAACGGCATGGCCCGATACACAGGATGGTTCAAACATCCCGAATTTATCGGCGAGATAGCGGCTGTGTATAATCTGCCGTTTGCCTCGATATCGGTGTATGGAAATTACCTCACCTCCCCGCATGGCAACTGGCACTTCGGACTGAGCTTCGGCCTCTTCTTCCTGGCTCCGCGCTTCACGCGCTGAGTCCCTCCGGAGTATCCTCCCCCCCGGTAGGTACCTCCCCCTCCTGCTGCTCCGAGCGATTAAATGGCTCCGGCATATCAAAGAGAGAGGGCGCTTGCTCTGTGGGCTGCATCGACTCCGGGATGCGGCGTGTGACCTTAGCCCCCATGCCACGCAGTCGCTCGGCGCGGGCGGAGATGCTTTGGCTACCCCCGGTGAGCTGCTTCAGACTGCTCTCATACGCCCGCCCGGCGGCCTGAATATTACGATTGATCTTAGAGAAATCCTCAAGAAAGGCCGCCACTTTATCATATAATTTGCCACCGGCCTCGGCAATAGCCTCGGCATTGCGGTTCTGATTCTCCACGCGCCAGATCTGCGACACCAACTGCACCACCGACAGCAGATGAGCCGGCGACACAATCACCACATTCTGCCGCAGTGCATACTCTCCCAGAGTGGCATCGCCCCGCAGAGCGGCAAGGAAAGAGGCATCGTTGGGCATAAACATCAGCGAATGCTCCAGCGCCCCCGGAATCAGACGATGATACTGCTTATCGGCCAATTCCTTGATATGTTTTTTTACCGATGCCACATGGCGCTTGAGGCAATCGGCCGCCTGCTCCTCGGTCGGGGCTTCGGCATATGCCAGGAAATCGGTGAGCGAAGTCTTGGCATCGACCACAATCTTATGTCCGCCCGGGAGTAGAATCACCATGTCGGGTCGCAGGTCGCGCCCCTCATCGGAGCGCATATCCCTCCCCCCGATCGAAGAGACCTGCGCTTCGAAATGCACCCCCGGGAGGAGTCCGGCCCTCTCCAGCAACTGCTGCAGCACCGTCTCCCCCCAACGCCCCTGATATCGGGTATCGCCACGCAAAGCATTAGAGAGTCGGCGCGCCTCATTGCCGATTTCGGCATTGGCGCGCGCCAGAGTCTCGATCTGACGCGACAGAGCCTCGCGCGAAGCATTCTCCTTGACATATGTATCGCTCACCGTCTGCTGGAAATCGGCCAGACGCTGACGCAGCGGCGAGAGGATGGTGTCGATGTCGGAACGGTTGCCACGCTGCAGATTGCTCGTTTCGCGTTGCAGGGTCTCCTGTGCGAGTGCGGCAAATTCCATAGCCGCCTGTCGGCGCATTTCGGCCGAGCGGCGCTCCAGCCGTTGCTCGCTTTCAGCCCGTTGGGCCTCGAGTCGCTGCTCGAGTCGGGCAATCTGGAGTTCATACTGGCGTCGGGTCTCCTCGAGCAGAGCGCGTGTAGACTCCTCATATCGGCGTCGGGCCTCTTCGGCCTCCTGCGCGGCGGCAGAAGAGGAAGAGGATGCCGATGATGTGCGGCGCACCACGAGCATCGCCACAGCCGCGAGCCCGAGAATAAGGATGATTAGCAGAATCGGAGTAATATCCATAATTGTTGAAGCGTTGAGTTGCTTTTTGCGATGGGATAGTAAAGTGGGTTGATAGAAAAAAGGGAGGAGGAACGGGGAGAAGCGGTGGCAGAGGGAGAAAGGATGTGGTTTACATCTGTTAAACAACAGATGGAAAAATCTACTGCAAAATTAGCAAAATTCGCCGGAAAGTATTAAATTTGAAGAAAAATTTTGCACCTGAGCAATACACCTATTTCGCCAAAATGCGGCCTAAAGCATTTAATCGATTGATAACACGTAAAATACCACATATAAGATGAAGCAATCATTTTTGTTTTTAGCCAATGGATTTGAGGAGGTCGAGGCTCTCACAGCCGTCGATGTGCTGCGTCGTGCCGGTATCCCTGTAAAGACCGTATCGATCACCGAATCGCTCCAGGTGACCGGAGCGCATGGCATCTCGGTCAAGGCCGATGTGCTATATGACAATACACTCTTCGACTCTCCTGAATGGATTATTCTTCCGGGAGGCATGCCCGGATCGGTCAATCTCTACGACTTCGCTCCGCTGCAGGGTCTGATAGAGCGACAGGCCAATGGCAGCGACGGTCGTATCGCTGCCATCTGCGCCGCTCCGGCAGTGGTGCTCGGTCAGCTTGGCGTGCTCAAAGGAGTGAAGGCCACCTGCTATCCCGGATTTGAAGACCGCCTCAACGGCGCCATCTATGAGGATAAGCCCGTGGTGGTGGATGGTAAATTTGTGACCGGCAGCGGACCGGCCAGGGCTCTTGACTGGGCGCTGACCATAGTTAGAGAGACAGTGGGTAGCCATCAGGCCAATGAAGTGGCAGCCGGGATGCTTGCCTATCCGGCAGAGTGCACACCGGTCGACTTCGGTTGAACATCGGAGTCGGGAGCATCTTCGGGAGCATCTTCAGAAGTGTCTTCGGGAGCTACAGCCTCCTGCGGAGATGCGTGACCGGCTATGCAATTTATGCGCGTCATAGCCGTTAATAAAAGTAAATGGATACATACTATCACATATCAAAGGCCGGAGAGGGGCAATATCGCGAGAAGATGAGCCGCTTTCTGGCCTTTGCTATCCCTGTGGGTGATGCTGAAGAAGCCAAGGCCCGCATCAAGGAGTATCAGAATGCCTATCATGATGCCCGGCATGTGTGCTGGGCCTATATGCTCGGAGCTGCCATGACCGACTTCCAGCTCAACGACAACGGCGAGCCCTCCGGCACCGCCGGCAAGCCGATATTAGGGCAGATCCGCAGCTACGGTGTGACCGATGTGCTGGTGGTGGTGGTGCGCTACTTCGGCGGCATAAAGCTCGGCACCTCCGGACTGATTGCCGCCTATCGCGAAGCCGCCTCACTCGCCCTGGAGGATGCCGGGCGCAAAGAGATGCACCGCATGGTCGAGGTCAAAGTAGAGGTGCCCTACATCACAGCCGATGGTGTGATGCGCCTCATCAAAGAGGGTGATGTGGAGGTGCTGGAGCGCGAATTCAATAATGTGTGCATGCTTCGACTGGCCATGCGCGCCGATCATTCCGAGGCCCTCTTAGGGCGGATGGAGAAGATAGAGGGTGTGATGATAGAGCGGCTTGGCTGAGAGTGGGGCGCGGGCTATAAAGTTGATAAAGAGTAAAAAAATAGCACTAAATGCACGAAAACGGGGTGAAAATAGCGCTTAATTAAAAAAAATTTACGATATTTGCACTGAATTTCGCCTCACTCAAGTGCCCGACGCTCTTGAGTAGGGGATAATCTCTTGAAATACAGAACTTTAACCATAAGGAGATAAAATTACAACAATGACAAAGGCAGATATTGTAAATGAGATATCTCGCAGCACCAACCTCGACAAGGCTGCTGTGCTCCTCACAGTTGAGAAGTTTATGGAAGTAGTGAAGGAATCCATGGCAGCAGGCAACAATGTGTATCTGCGTGGATTCGGCAGTTTCATCATCAAGACCCGCAAGGAGAAGACTGCCCGCAACATTTCCAAGAACACCTCGATCATCATCCCCGAGCACAAAGTGCCGGCCTTCAAGCCCTCACGCGTATTCCTTGATGAGGTGAAGGGCCCCGAAGCAGAGTGACCTCACGCGCAATCCAATCAAACTAAACCCTTTTAAACATACAATTATGCCCAGCGGAAAGAAAAGAAAAGGCCACAAGATGGCCACCCACAAGCGTAAGAAAAGACTGAGAAAGAATCGTCACAAGAAGAAATAAACTATCTTCAGCGACAGCAAAAGTCTCTGACGCCAGTGCCCGTCCGCCCTCACCGTGCAAGCGGGGGCGGACGGCCTCTTATATCAAATCAGTGAATGAAAAGCGAACTTATAGTCGACGTACAAGAAAAAGACATCTCGATAGCGCTGCTTGAAGACTCGCGCCTGGTATCGCTTCAGAAAGAGAGCCGCAACCAAGCCTATGCCGTAGGCGACCTCTATCTGGCCAAAGTGAAGAAAATCATGCCGGGACTCAATGCCGCTTTCGTGGATGTGGGCTATGAAAAAGATGCTTTTCTACATTATCTCGATCTTGGGCCGCAATTCAGCACATACTCCGCCTATCTGGAGGAATGCCTGAAAGATCCTCGCAAAGTGCCCAATATCTCAAAATTCAAGAAAGAGCCTGATATCCAGAAAAACGGCACCATCCAGGACCTACTCCAGCCCGGCCGCCAACTGCTCGTGCAGATAGCCAAGGAGCCGATCTCGTCGAAGGGTCCGAGGCTCACCACTGAGCTCTCCTTTACCGGGAGGTTTATGGTGCTCATACCGTTTGGCGAAAAGATATCAATCTCCCAGAAAATCAAATCGACCGAGGAGAAAATCCGCTTGCGCCAGCTCATAGGGAGCATCAAGCCGAAAGGATTCGGAGTGATAGTGCGCACATCGGCCGAAAACAAACGAGTGGCCGAACTCAACAATGAGATGCGCACCCTCGTGAAATGCTGGGAGGAATCAATCCAGAAGATGCAGCGCGCCACCCCCCCCTCGCTTATCTATGAGGAAGACAGCCGCGCCGTGAGCCTGATCCGCGATATCTTCAGTCCGACATTCGAGAACATCTACGTCAACGAGGCAGAGACCTTCACACAGATCCACAACTATGTGAATCTCATAGCTCCCGAGCGCTCGGATATCGTAAAGCTCTACACCAAAGAGATTCCGGTATTTGATCACTTCAATATCACCCGCCAGATCAAATCAAGCTTCGGCAAGACCGTAAGCTTCAAAAGCGGAGCCTACATCATCATAGAGCATACGGAAGCTCTGCATGTGATCGATGTGAATTCAGGCAATCGCTCCAAGGCCACCAACGACCAGGAGACCAATGCACTCGAGGTCAATATGCGAGCGGCCGATGAAATAGCGCGACAGCTACGCCTGCGCGACATGGGAGGTATCATAGTGATCGATTTTATCGACATGAATAAGCCGGAACATCGCCAAAAACTCGTGGAGCATATGCGCGAGGTGATGCAGAACGACCGCGCACGCCACAACATATTGCCCCTGAGTAAATTCGGCCTGATGCAGATCACGCGCCAGCGTGTGCGTCCGGCTCTCGACATCACCACCTCCGAGAGTTGCCCCTCCTGCTTCGGCAAGGGTGAGATCCAGCCCTCGCTGCTCTTCACAGAGAAGCTGGAGGAGAAGATTGACTATCTGGTCAATACGCTGATGGTGAAGAAATTCGTGATGTATGTACACCCCTTTGTCGATGCCTATGTAAAGAAGGGGCTTATATCGCTCTATGGGAAATGGCGCCGCCGCTTCGGACGCGGTTTCAAGGTGCTTCCCGATGAGTCGCTCGCGTATCTGGAATACCGTGTATTCGATACCGACCATAAAGAGATCGACCTCAAGGAGGAGAGCGACATGAACAGCAGTCACAGCAAGAGCCGCACCCGCGCGGCAAACCGAGACAAGTAGAAAAGCCACCACGCGCACCATGCGCCTGAATAAGAAAACAATACCGCCCCGCAGCATGAAGCCTCGGGGCGGTATTGTTTTCTTATTGAAGTAGTCGGAGCTTTTACGGGGCGATATAGTTCAGGAGCGACCGGCCAGATAATCGGCCACCACAAAGGTGGAGCCTCCGATATAGAGCACGTCGGCCGGCAGGCTATCGGCCAGTGCAGCCGCCACTGCGGCATCCACGCCCCCCTCGATCAGATGGCAATCCAGCCCCAACGGCTCAAGAATCTTCATCAGATCGGAGGCCGGCATGGCGCGTGGCACCGAAGCCTGAGTGACATAATACTCAGCCTGGCGCGGGAGCAGACGGGCTATGTGGGTCACATCCTTGTCATTGACAAATCCGATCACGATCCGCAGCCGAGCATCGGCCGAGATCTTGGCCCGGCGATACTGCCAGGTCTCCAGAAGCTGGTGCATTGTGCCGCGCAGGCCAGCCTCATTGTGGCCCGTGTCGCAGATAGTGAGCGGAGTCTGCGAGGTGACCATCCAGCGCCCCATCAGACCGGTGCGCTTCACCACCTCCTCCAGACCATCATGGAGAGCCTCGGCCGAAATCTCCACCCCGATGCTGCGGAGCACCTCCACCTCATGCAGCACCGTATTGATATTCTCCATCTGATATTCACCCCCAAGCGGGGAGATGAAGGGGCCGCAGGCCACACAATCGGCCGCTAAAGTGCCCTCCGGCAGGAGGCGCGGATTGATTAGCTTCGGCAGGTCGCAAGCGAAGCGCAGAGGGGTGCCTGTGGCAGAGGCCCGCTCCTCAAACACTCGTCTCACCTCACCCTCGGCATTGCCCACCACAGCCGGCACACCCGGCTTGAAGATACCCGCCTTCTCGCCGGCGATCTGCTCGAGCGTATCGCCCAGAAATTGCATATGATCCGGCGAGATATTGGTCACCACAGTAGATATCGGGGTGATGATATTGGTAGAGTCGAGGCGACCACCCATCCCCACTTCGATCACGGCATAGTCCACCCCCTCGGCCGCAAACCAATCGAAAGCCATCATCATGGTGAGCTCGAAAAATGAAGGGTGGCCATCGTAGCCGCAGGCACGCCAGCGCTCCACGAAGCTGATTACACTCTCCTCCGGTATCATCTCACCATCGATGCGCATTCTCTCACGGAAATCGGCCAGATGAGGTGAAGTGTATAGACCCACCTTATAACCCTGCGCCTGAAGCACCGAAGCGAGCATATGAGAGGTAGAGCCCTTGCCATTGGTGCCCCCCACATGGATAGAGCGGAACCGGCGGTGAGGATTGCCGAAATAATTATCGAGGGCGATCGATGTTTCGAGACCCGGTTTATAGGCCGCCGCGCCGATGCGCGAAAACATCGGCAGCTGCGAGAAAAGAAAATCTAAGGATTCCTGATAAGTCATAGTGTCTGTGTCTAATATGGGGTTGAGATCCGTTGGCTCCGGGAGCTGATGCACCGGGGCGGGGGAGGGTTGTAGCGCTTACGCGTTCTTAGTATAGCCGATCATAGACCATAGATGAGGTAACCGGCCACACCCGCCATCACAATCACCAGAATCGGATGGAGCGAGCGGCGCTTACCCCGCCATGGAATCTTGAAATACACCAGACAGAAAGCCGCCACGCAGATTATGATATTGGTGATGAGTTGCCAGCTTATGCCATTGGGGTTGAAATTGGCTGCATTCATCAGCAAGATGGCCGCCGAAGCGATAAGGCCCACTACTACAGGGCGCAGACCGCTGAAGATAGCCTTGATGGCACCGCTCTCACGGTGGCGGCGTATGAAATGCGAGCTATATATCACCAGAAAGAATGATGGAAGCACCACAGCCAAAGTGGCCGCCAGCGAACCCAAAATACCCCAGAGGGGTGATGCCAGAGCCGGATTCACCTCCCCCGGAGCCACATAACCGATATAAGTGGCTGAATTGATGCCGATAGGACCCGGAGTCATCTGCGAGATGGCCACGATATCAGTAAACATCGTCTCGGTGATCCATCCCGGATCCACCACGGCATGTTCCACCAGCGACAGCATGGCATATCCGCCGCCGAAGCCGAAGATGCCTATCTTCAGATAGGCCCATATGAGTTTGAGATATATATTCATAGGTTGCTAAGAGCGAATGGATTATTTGTGGTCGGAGTCGGTATCGGAGAGGTCTGACCGGCGGGATTTGGCTGCAGCAAGACGGCGCATGCTCCATTTCCAATAAAGATAGCCGCCTATGGCACCCAAGAGGATGTAGAGTATAGGATTCGACACGAAGCCGATATTGATCGATATCATCAGCGCCACGAGCAGCGGTATCCAGATGGTCTTCCATCCGATTTTGGCAGCCTTGGCCGAAGTGATGACCGGAGCCACAATCAGAGCCACCACCGCCGGACGTATACCCATGAAGATAGCCGAAAGCACGTGATTGTTCTTGATAGTCTCCGGAGTGAGGAAGATGGCTATGGCCAGAATTATGAGGAAAGAGGGGAGGATAGAGCCGAGAGCCGCCAGGGCGCTCCCCTTTATGCCATGCAGACGGTCGCCCACGGTAGTGGCGATATTCACGGCCAGAATGCCCGGCAGCGACTGTGCCACGGCGAGCAGATCGAGAAATTCATCGCGCTCTATCCAATGATATTTATCGACGATTTCCCTCTCTATTATCGAAATCATGGCCCATCCGCCCCCGAAGGTGAATGCTCCGATTTTGAAGAAGGATAGAAATAGTTGCCAATACATAAGCAAATTATTGTAAGTGTGGCTGTCGGAATCAGCATCAGATTGAAACAGCCACTTCACTGTGAAGTAATGGATAAGAATCGAGAGGAGAAAACCTGACTGCGGGCGCAAGCCATAGGCTTGTGGCTTTACAGCAGGGCAACATTTTTCTTAACGCACCGCAAGGGGCTACTATTATCTGAGATTGGGAAGAGATTGGCGAGAGATTGGCGAGAGATTAGGGAGAGATTGGGGAGACAGGCTCCCCATCAGGCCGCAGAAAGGAGGGATGCGCCCGCAGGTGCATCCCTCCTTTGATAGGGTAGGACATGAGGAGAGGAGGAGAGGAGGAGAGGTGATAATCAATGTTGATTCTGAAGGTCGGCTTCGGTGATCTTGCGGCGGTCGATCATGCGCCACACATACCAGATATAGCCCACCACAAAGGGCACCAGAATGCTCACATAAGCCATGCAGCGCAGAGTGAATTCCGAAGATGATGCATTGCGGATAGAGAGCGATGATTCAGGCGATGTGATGGAGGGGAGGAAGGGAGTGTCGCAGAAACCGGCCAGCCAGAAGAGAGCCACCACGGTGAAGAATGTGCCGATACCCACACTCCAGATGCCACGGTTGTAGCCCTTCACGAAGAGGGTGCCGCAGATACCGGTGAGCACACATCCCACACCCAGCAGCAGGAGAACCAGAATCGAGGGTGAGGATATGAGATTGTGCCAATACTTATAAGGAGTAGACACTACCTCAGTGCCGAGCGATGTAGCCGATATCACCGTATATCCGGTGGTGGTGAAGAGGATAGCCAGAAAGCCGAGGAAGAATACGAGGAAGAGAATCGTATTGAACCAGAGTTTGCGGATGATCCATGAGCGGAATTGGGTGGTGGTATCCACCGCATTCAGAATATAAAGGCCGCCTGATACACGCGCCAGGAAAAGCACCGCAAACCCCAGCACCAGATTGGGCCAGCTGAAGATTACCTCAAATCCATGCGACGGATTATCCCAGCGTGATATCACCGGAGAGCCCCCTTCGAGCAGGCTCTGCCGCTCCACGCTGAACTCTGCGCCGAAGAAGAACATAGCCACAGCCACACCCAGCAGGATGCAACCCACGGTGCCGTTGAGGAAAAGGAAAATATCATACATGCGGCGCCCCAGGAGATTGCCCTGTCGGCACCGATATTCATAACTCACCGCCTGAAGCACGAATGTGAGCAATATCAGCATCCACAGCCAGTAAGCCCCGCCGAAGCTGGTGGAGTAAAATAGTGGGAAGGAGGCGAAGGCGGCTCCGCCGAAGGTGACCAGAGTGGTGAATGTGAGTTCCCACTTGCGGCCGATGGCGCTGATCATCAGTTGGCTCCATTGTGGGTCGGGGGCAGAGAGGAGCATCGACTGGCCACCCTGCACGAAGAGCAGAAACACCAGTATGCCACCTAAGATGGATACGAGCACCCACCAGTAATTCTGTAAAAATTCAAGTGTCATGGCGAGGGGGTATTACTTGTTAAGATCCTTGCGGGTCGATTTATTTATCCAGTTGATCATGATGCTCATTTCAGCTGCGAGGAGGATGGTGAATATCACGGCAAATATCCAGAAAGTCACAATCACCGACGAAGCCGGGATATCTGAAATGGCGGCGCATGTGGGGAGCAGATCCTGCACTGTCCATGGCTGACGGCCCACCTCGGCCACTACCCAGCCAGCCTCCGAGCAGATCCACATCAGCGGCACCGATGCCATGGCCACAATCTGCAACCAGCGGGCATGGCACAGGCATTCCTCCTTGCGATACACCAGGAAGAGCATCACCACATAGAAGAGCAGGAAATAGCTTCCGAGTCCCACCATGATGCGGAATGAATAGAAAGTCAGTGCCACCGGCGGGATGGCATCGGCCGGTGATTTGAAATATCCATAGCCGAAATAGGGATAATTCACACTCAGCTGCGAGGCGGCACGCTGCATCCATTCGGTATCGCCGGTCTCGAGGGCCAGCGAATATTCGCGGAGCGACTTCTGCGCCATGCGTCCGCGCTCTATGCGCTCGGCATAGCTCACGGTATTGACCGTGTCGCCATCCACGATATCCACACCATTGATTATATCATTTATGCCCGGCACGAAGGCATCCATATCGTGGCGTGCCAGCAGGGAGAGCCCTTTGGGCATTGCGATGTCGAGCAGATATGGATCCTCATCATTGTCCCAGCGTTTGTCGGGATTCACGATCCCCATCACTGTGAGCGACTGTCCGGATGTGCCATAATACAGGCCCTCCATGGCTGCCAGCTTCATGGGCTGGGTGCGGGTCACCTCCACGGCCGATCCGTCGCCGGTCCACATGCAGAGCAGCAGCCCCGCCACACCGATCCATCCCCCCGTCTTGATCGAACGGATGGCAAACTCCCTGTTGCTGCGGCGCCAGAGGAAGAAGCAGCTCACACCGATCACGAATACCCCCGACAGAGCCCAGCCGCTCAGCACGGCATGGAAAAACTTATTGATTGCCACCCCCGAGAAGAGGGCCCAGAAATTGTCCATCACATTGCGCATCTGCGCCGGGTCGAACTCCATCCCCACCGGATACTGCATCCAGGCATTGGCCACAAGAATCCAAAGTGCAGAAATCGAGGCTCCGATTGCAGTGAGCCAGGTGGAGAGCAGATGGAATCGGGGGGATACCTTCCCCCATCCGAAAAACATCACCGCACCGAATGTGGCCTCAAGGAAGAAAGCCAGAATACCCTCGATGGCAAGCGGCGCACCGAAGATATCGCCCACAAACCAGGAATAATTACTCCAGTTTGTGCCGAATTCAAACTCCAGGATAATTCCGGTGGCCACACCGATTGCAAAATTAATGGCCAGCAGAGTCATCCAGAACTTAGTGGTAGTGAGCCACTTCTCCGACTTGGTGCGCAGATAGATACTCTCCATCACGGCCACTATCACCGACAGGCCCAGCGTGAGCGGCACGAAGAGCCAGTGGAAAATAGCCGTCATGGCGAATTGCCATCTCGACCAGTCGACTACAGTCAGAATATTATCCATAGCGGAAAAAAAAGGGTATATATGGTTTTTTAATTATCGTTGGGATGCGCCACCGGAGAGCTCAGATGGCGGCGCACTGCCGCCGCCCGCTCCTCATCGGTGGAATAATCGCGCTTCAGCACATCGGGAAAGAAAAAGAGCTTCACGACCAGAAAGAGCACAAGTAGCTTCAGCAGAATCAGAGCCCAGAGGGTCTTGCCGATTGTCATCTGCCGGAAACCGTCGACATACATATTTCGAATCTCTTTCAGAGTCATAAGCACATTTTCAATGTAACGTTATCATCAGAATGGCTCCCGAGGCGAGGAGCCCGGAAGTTGATATGCCAACTTCATCGAGTGAAACCAAAAGGTGGTAACTATATCGGTGTAAAAAAAACTTTACTGAGCGTGCAGAGGGGAGCTGAAGCCTCACCGCAGGGGGCGAAAGGTGCCACTGACGCAAATCGATATGCAAATATATGAAAAAAATCGCCTCAACACCAAATGACGTTAATTTTTTTTTGCGAAGAATGTAAAAAGTTACTACCTTTGTCTGAAATAAGCGCCGTCTACCGGTTTTTGCCCCGTCGCAGGGTCAATAGTCCGGGTCGGAGCCCAATGATTAAAGAACCCTCAACCAGATAGAAAGTGCCATGGCCCTTTGGTTTGAATGTAAAATACGTTATGACCGCATGCAGGAGAACGGTGCGGTGAAAAAAGTCAACGAACCCTACCTCGTCGACGCCCTCAGCTTCACCGAAGCCGAGTCGCGCATGATCGAAGAGATGAAGCCCTTCATCTCAGGCGACTTCAGCATCTCGGCAGTGAAGAAGACCAAGATATCAGAAATATTCTTCGACGAGAGCGGCGACAAATACTATATGGTGAAATACAACATCATCACCCTCGACGAAAAGAGCGGTGTGGAGAAGAAAGTGGCTGTATTCACCATGGTTCAGGCCGCCGACTTCGATGCCGCGCTGGCCAACTTCCGCGATGGCATGAAAGGCACGCTTGCCGACTATGAGATCGCCTCGATCACCGAAACCCAGGTGATGGACGTATTCCCGATCAATCTCAGCGCTCCCGCAGGAGGGGAGGGATAATCATGGGCCGCATTGCATCCAATCTTGCAGAGCTCCGCAGGGAGATCCCCGAGGGTGTAAAGCTCGTGGCGGTGTCGAAATTTCATCCCGACGCCGCTGTGCTGGCCGCCTACGAGGCCGGTCAGCGCCGATTTGGCGAAAGCCGCGTGCAGGAGCTCCTCAAAAAGCAGGAGACGCTGCCTTCCGATATCGAGTGGCATTTCATAGGGCATCTTCAGACCAATAAGGTGCGTCAGCTCATGGGGCGCACAGCGCTCATAGAGAGTGTCGACACCGAGCATCTGCTCGACTGCATCGACCGCGAGTCGGAGCGGGCAGGGGTGGTGACAAGGGTGCTGATGCAGCTTCATGTGGCCCGCGAGGAGACGAAATACGGCTTCTCGCCCGAAGAGTTGCTCCAATACTTCGCCGAGCGGAGATTCGAGCAGCTCCGCGCCACCCACATATGCGGAGTGATGGGTATGGCCTCCAATACCGATGACCTCGACAGGGTGCGCAAGGATTTCCGCAAGATCCATGAGGTCTTTCTCGCCCTTCGCGACGATCAGTCGCTCGGACTGCGAGGCTTCGACACCGTCTCGATGGGTATGAGCGGTGACTGGCCCATAGCCGTAGAGGAGGGGGCCACACTTATAAGAATAGGCACCCGTATCTTCGGCGAGCGCGACTATAGCTGAGCCGGATATAGTGAATCATGCACACTGTGTTTTAATTATTTATACTTCAATTTATTTTCACAAAGCTGACTTGGTCGACATGTAGAGCCTTCTCACCGACACTGCAAGTAGAGAAAGTCTGACCCGAAAAATTTAATCTATGGAGAAATCAACTAATCTTCCCGAAGCGCAGCAGCGCCATAAGGGACATGTGGTTGCAATAGTGGCGATGTTCTTCCTCTTCGCCATGATTTCGTTTGTGACGAATCTTGCCGCTCCAATCGGCACGATATGGAAGAACAACTATGACTGGTCCGGAATGCTCGGAAACATGATGAACTTCCTGGCATATCTCTTTATGGGAATCCCGGCTGGCAATCTGCTGGTAAAGATAGGCTATAAGCGCACGGCGCAGTGGGCTATGGCTGTAGGTCTGGCAGGTCTGGTATTACAGTGGCTCTCCGGCATCGTTGGAGTCGAGACCGGCGTATTCACCGTTTCCGGACAGACAGTGACGCTCAACTTCCTGATCTATCTTCTCGGTGCCTTCGTCTGCGGTTTCAGCGTCTGTATGCTCAACACCGTGGTCAACCCGATGCTCAACATGCTCGGTGGTGGCGGCAACAAAGGCAACCAGCTCGTGCAGGCCGGCGGATCACTCAATTCGCTTGCTGGCACACTGACACCGCTATTCGTGGGTATGCTTATCGGCGAGGTTTCTCCCGAGACTACTATAAGTATGGTATCGCCGCTCCTTTTCATCGCCATGGGCGTGTTTGTGGTGGCGTTTCTTGTGATTTCAGCTGTCAAGATTCCCGAGCCCCATATGCGCGGAAGCAATGAGGTGAAGAAAAAGATGAGCCACAGCCCTTGGAATTTCCGCCACACCGTGCTCGGAGTGATAGGTATCTTCCTCTATGTCGGCATCGAGGTCGGCATCCCCGGCATGCTTATATTCTATCTGACCGATGCCACAGGTTCCGCTGCTGTCGCCGGCGGCGTGGCCGCCGTCTACTGGCTGCTGATGCTCGTAGGGCGTACGGTATCGAGCGTGATCTCGGGCAAAATATCGAGCCGCGCCCAGCTTATCGCCGTGTCGGCCACAGCTATAATCCTGGTGGTCATCGGCATTATGCTCCCCTCGCATATCGGCATCAATATGCCCTCCTACAGTGTGGAGAGCGGATTCGGAATGGTTGAGGTTCCGGCCAAGGCCCTTCTGTTCGTGCTCTGCGGTCTCTGTACCTCGGTGATGTGGGGCGGTATCTTCAACCTCGCTGTCGAGGGTCTCGGCAAATACACCGCCCAGGCTTCCGGCATCTTCATGATGATGGTGGTCGGCGGCGGCGTCATGCCCCTTATTCAGAACTGGATTGCAGAAAAGACCACCTACATGGCTTCCTACTGGCTTGTAGTGGCAATGCTTGCCTACCTTCTTTTCTACGGCATCAAGGGATGCAGGAATGTCAATAAGGATATTCCGGTAGAAGAGGAAGTGCCCAACGAGGCCGAGCAGGACTATCTCTGAGCATAACTATCCGTCACACTGTCGCGCCTTATGCGCGACAGTGTGAATAAACTAATCTATATCATCAAACACATCATGGACAAAAATCTTATGAACCGTGCGGCCGACAACATCCGCATCCTCATCGCAGAGATGGTGGAGAAGGCCAAGTCTGGACATCCGGGCGGTTCGATGGGAGGCGCCGACTTCGTCAATGTGCTCTTCTCGAAGGTGCTCAAGTATGATCCGCGTGACCCTGAGTGGCTTGCGCGCGACCGTTTCTTTCTTGATCCCGGCCATCAGTCGCCGATGCTCTACGGCGTGCTGGCACTCACCGGGCGCTACACCATTGAGGAACTGCAGCAGTTCCGCCAGTGGGGAAGTGTGACACCGGGCCACCCGGAGCTCGACACGATGCGCGGTGTGGACAACAGCAGCGGTCCTCTGGGCCAGGGTCATGCCATGGCCGTGGGCTGCGCGATTGCCGAGCGCTTCATGGCAGCAAGATTCGGAGAGGTAGTGGCACATAAGACATATGCCTTCATCTCCGACGGTGGCATACAGGAGGAGGTTTCCCAGGGAGCAGGGCGTCTGGCCGGCACACTGGGTCTGAAGAACCTCATCATGTACTACGATGCCAACTCCGTGCAGCTCTCCACCACAGTGGCCGAAGTGACCTGCGAGGACACAGCGGCCAAATACCGCGCGTGGAACTGGAATGTGCTTGAAATCGATGGCAGCGACCCCGAAGCCATCTGCGCCGCTCTGCGAGTGGCTCAGGAGGAGCAGAACCGTCCCACTCTTATCATAGGGCGCACCATCATGGCGCGCAAGGTGGTGACGAGCGATGGCTCCTCGCTCGAAGGAGCTGTGAGCACTCACGGTCAGCCCCTCTCCAAAGCCGGAGCCGATATTGCCGCCACAGTGCGCAATCTCGGAGGCGACCCGGAGAATCCATGGGTGATTTTTGATGAGGTAAAGGAGCTCTACGCCCGTCGGCGCGAGGAGCTTGAGAAAGAGGCCGATGCCTGGAAGCATGAGTTCGGAGCCTGGAAAGAGGCCAATCCTGAACTGGCCGAGCGCCTGGGTCGCTTCTACAGCGGCAAGCTCCCCGAGCTGGCACTGGATCAGATTGAGATCAAGCCGAATGTGGCCACACGCACCGCATCGTCGGCAGTGCTCAATTATCTGGGTCGCACGGTGGGCAATATGATAGTGTCGAGTGCCGACCTTGCCAACTCCGACAAGACCGATGGCTTCTTGAAGAGCACCGGCGCGTTGAGCTATCACGACTTCAACGGCGGCTTCCTGCATGCCGGTGTGGCCGAGCTCACTATGGCCTGCATCATGAACGGCATCGTGCTGCATGGCGGCATGGAGGCAGCCTGTGGCACCTTCTTCGTATTCTCCGACTATATGAAGCCGGCCATCCGCATGTCGGCTCTGATGGAGCTTCCGGTGAAGTATGTGTTCAGTCACGATGCATTCCGTGTGGGAGAAGATGGCCCCACGCATCAGCCCGTGGAGCATGAGGCTCAGATGCGTCTGCTCGAAGAGCTGCGCAATCTTTCGGGCAAGCGCTCAGTGCTTGTGCTTCGTCCGGCCGATTCGGCCGAGGTTCTGGAGTGCTACCGCCTGGCCATGGCCACCACCGATCGCCCCACAGTGATGATCTTCTCCCGTCAGGATCTGGAAGACCTTCCCGGAGCCGATCGCCGCGAGGCCGCCAAGGGAGCGGCACGCGGAGGCTATATAGTATATGGCGCTGCCGAAGAGCAGCCGGCACTCACACTCGTGGCCAATGGCAGCGAGGTGTCGCTGGCAGTGCATGTGGCCGAGGAGCTTGCAGCCGAGGGTGTGAAGGTACGTGTGGTATCGGTGCCCTCGATCGGAGAATATCTCGACCAGCCGCAAGACTACCGCGACAGCGTGATACCTGCCGGCGGCAAGGTATTCGGCATCACAAGCGGTCTGCCCTCCACACTCTTCCCGCTCATGCGCGGCGACTGGAAGGTGTATGGTCTCGACCACTTCGGAGCATCGGCTCCGGCCAAAGTGCTCGACGAGAAATTCGGCTACACGGTGCCCGCCATGCTGGCCGAAGTGAAGGCATTTCTTGGCCGTTGACCGACTACAAGGAAACTGAGGGTGCAGATGGATTTCGTGTAATGCATTGAATTGCAAAAGGATAGTTACGTAAAGGTTAAAATTGATTAAGGATTAACTAACTTTTCCGCATGTTCTCTTGTTATGAAAATGTAAATGGAGCTGAAAAGAGGTAAGCGACCTCGGGCTAAAAATGGGAAAAAAAAGCCTAAAAACGGCTTCAAGAGGCTCAACATTCTTAAGAAATGGGAAAATTACCAAAAATTCTTAAACATTTTTTAGGATGATTGCGTTACTCTATAAAATTTTAACTAACTTTGCGCTGACAAATTTGCCGTTGCGCTAATGCTGCGACGGAAGGCAGCCAAAGAAAGCGACAAAGATTATTAACTATTTAATATTGTTGTTCTATGAAAAAAAGTGTATTACTCGCTCTTGCAGCTGTTGCCATCAGTGCAGCTCCTGCAGTAGCTCAGGAAGTAACTTACGAGCCCGACTGCTCGCAGGGTTACCTGAGAAATGCAGCTAAAGACAACTGGTTTATCACTGTAGAAGGTGGTGCCAACATGCTGTTCAGCAAGCATGACATCGTAGCTCCCATCAAAGATCGTATCGGCGGCAACGCTGCTATCTATGTAGGTAAATGGGTAGATCCCAACTTCGGTTTCCGCTTCGGTGTGAACTGGATGATGCCCAAAGGTGCTACAACTCCCGACGGTGAATACCGCCACGCCGGCGCAGCCGAATTCACTGGTCACAACGGCACATACTATCCCGAGAAGTTCATGGGCCTCGGTCCTGAGTTCGACGTGATGATCAACCTCACCAACTGGTGGTGCGGCTATCGTCCGGGTCGTGTATACAACGCAGTTCTTCACGGTGGTGCAGGTGCCTACTGGACAATGCAGCGCACATTCAAGAACGGCAGCACTGTAGCTCCCGCCAATGGCAAAACTGACAAGCAGTGGCAGAACGCCCACTACACTCAGATGTTTGCTACTCTCGGCCTGCAGAACAACTTCCGTCTTTGCGAGCACGTAGATTTCTTCATCGACCTGCAGTACACAATGATGGACTTCAAGGCTCTTTCTCACGACGCAGCTGTCTATGCCGGTTTCAACTTCAACCTCGGCAAGACAACTTGGGACTGCCCCGTTACAGCAGTATGCCCCACTTGGAAGTACACCGATGCTGAGGGTGACGCACTCGTAGCTAAGCTGAACGCAGCCGACCGCAAGATCGCTGACCTCCAGCAGCAGCTCGACGCCTGCCTGAAGCGCCCCGCAGCCGTAGAGAAAGTACAGGACTGCGAGGGTCTGGCTACAGTTTACTACCCCATCAACCAGTATGGTCTCTCTGCTCGTGAGAAGACTATCCTGAAGTCGGTAGCTTCTGTAATGCAGGAGAACCCCAACAAGAAGTATGTCCTCACTGGCTGGGCCGACAACTACACCGGCACAGAGGAGATCAACGCTCGCCTGCGTCAGCAGCGTGTTGACGGTGTGAAGAACTATCTCGTAAAATGTGGCGTAGACGCTGCTCAGCTCGAGACTACTACCGACAACGCTAACCTCACTGACTTCGGTGTGAAGGCAGCTCCCCTGGATCGCGCAGTGACTATCCGTCTTGCTGACTAATCCAAAAGCAGCTAAAGCTAACAAATCATAAAGGCGTGTCCCCCTCATCGGGGGCACGCTTTTTATGTTGTCAGGAAAAACCGAAGGATATGGAAGTAGTATATGAAGACAATCATGTGATTGTGGTCAATAAGAGTGTGGGTGAGATCGTGCAGGGTGATAAGACCGGCGACCGGCCGCTCTCGGAATTGATTAAGGATTATCTGAAAGAGAAATACTCGAAGCCGGGCAATGTGTTCTGCGGAGTGGTGCACCGTATAGACCGCCCCGTGAGTGGATTGGTGATATTTGCCAAGACCTCGAAGGCGCTCACACGCCTCAATGAGATGCTGCGCCGCAATGAGATACACAAAACCTACTGGGCCATGGTAGAGGGGCATCCTGAGCAGCCGGAGGGGGAGCTGGTGTGCCATATGCGGTCGGATGGGCGGATGAACAAATCATTCCCCTGTGCCCCCGGTCATCCCGATGCCAAGCGCGCCGAACTTCACTACAGCACAGTAGCGGCCGGCGATCGCTACACCATTCTTGAGGTGAATCTTATCACCGGGCGCAAGCATCAGATCCGCATGCAGCTCTCCCAAATGGGGCACCCGATTCAGGGGGATTTGAAATATGGAGCTCGTCGTAGCAATCCCGATGGAGGAATCTCACTCGTGGCGAAGCGCATCGAATTTGTGCATCCGGTGAGCAAGGAATTGATACGCCTCGAGGTCCCGGCTCCCCCTCAGATGCAGAAGCTCCTCGCTGACTGAGGAGCGCTCAGAGAGCTCAGAGCACTCAGAGTCCTCAGAGAGCTCAGAGTACTCAGAGTACTCAGAGGGCTCAGAGCACTCAGAGCACTCAGAGAGCTCAGAGCACTCAGAGAGCTCAGAGTACTCAGAGAGCTCAGAGGGCTCAGAGGGCTCAGAGTACTCAGAGAGCTCAGAGTACTCAGAGAGCTCAGAGAGCTCAGAGAGCTCAGAGTACTCAGAGAGCTCAGAGAGCTCAGAGTGCTCAGAGAGCTCAGAGCACTCAGAGAGCCCAGAGCACTCAGAGTACTCAGAGAGCTCAGAGGGCTCAGAGTACTCAGAGAGCTCAGAGTACTCAGAGAGCTCAGAGAGCTCAGAGAGCTCAGAGAGCTCAGAGTACTCAGAGAGCTCAGAGTACTCAGAGAGCCCAGAGCACTCAGAGTACTCAGAGAGCTCAGAGGGCTCAGAGTACTCAGAGAGCTCAGAGAGCTCAGAGAGCTCAGAGTACTCAGAGAGCTCAGAGTACTCAGAGGGCTCAGAGAGCTCAGAGTACTCAGAGAGCTCAGAGAGCTCAGAGTACTCAGAGGGCTCAGAGAGCTCAGAGCACTCAGAGAGCTCAGAGAGCTCAGAGTCCTCAGAGGGCTCAGAGGGCTCAGAGAGCTCAGAGGGCTCAGAGGGCTCAGAGAGCTCAGAGTACTCAGAGAGCCCAGAGCACTCAGAGCGCTCAGATTACTCTGAGCGCTTTAGGGGGGGGGCTCCTCCCTCTCGGAAGGGTATAAAAGAAAAGGTCTCAGAGAAATCTGAGACCTTATTTAGTAGCGGGAAGAGGACTCGAACCTCTGACCTTTGGGTTATGAGCCCAACGAGCTACCACTGCTCCATCCCGCGGTGTTGCGAGTGCAAAGTTACTACATTTTTCAGCGATGTGCAAGTTTTTTGAGGAGAAATTTGTGTGAAAAAATGTTAAAGAATGGCAAGTGTCTGATATATAGCGGTATATATAAATGGAGTGGATGGCCACAATCAGCACCTGCCGGGAGTGTGAGCGAGGGTAGGGGAGAGAAGAGTAGAAATTTTTTTGCACAAAATGGAAATAGTTGTGTAGTGAATCCAAAAAAGTTAGTAAATTTGTAATTTGAAGTTCAATCCCCCCTCCGATTTGACGGAAATCCGCCAGAGAGGAGAGTACAATCCCCCAGATCACGCCTATGGTGTCGAAAACGAGAGATAAATTCATCGAAGTAGCCCGTCAGCTCTTCGCCCGCAAGGGTGTGGAGAATACCACTATGAATGATATAGCTTCCGCTTCCGACAAGGGGCGACGCACCATCTACACCTACTTCAAGAACAAGCGCGACATCTACAATGCCGTCGTGGAGAGTGAATCGGACAAACTGCTGATGAATCTGCGTCTGATTGTGGCTCGACCGATTTCGGCCGAAGAGAAGCTCCGCGAATATGTGGCAGTGAGGTTGGAGACGATGCGAGAGCTTGTATCGCGCAACGGGTCGCTGCGGGCAGGTTTCTTCCGCGACTTCCTCAAAGTGGACCGTGCCCGCAAGATGATTTCCAAAAAGGAGATTGCCCTGCTGCGCGAGATACTTGAAGAGGGTGTGGAGAAGGGTGAATTTCAACTGTCAGATCTCAACCACACTTCGGTGATCATCACTCATATGATCCAGGGGCTCGATGTGACCTATATACGCGACTCCCTGTCGGACAAAGGTATAGATCAGGAAATGCTGGCTGAGTATTTCTCTAATCTGGTGCTTCAGGGGATAGTAAAGCGCTGAGAGATTCAGACCTGATATACTCGCTGCCGGAAGATGCAGAAAAGTAAATGATAATTTAAAAGTGAAGTGACATGTATATTAACGCCACAGGATTCTATATTCCGGAAGGGAGGGTCGACAACGCCCACTTCCTTGACGTTAACGGGCTTACGGCCGATTGGATTGAGCAGCGCACAGGGATACTGACGCGCTCCAAGGCCGGAGTCGGCGAAAACAGCGACACAATGGGAATCGAGGCCATTGAGAATGCGCTCCCTCAGCTTCCCTACGATATAAAGGATGTGGATCTGATAGTGGCCGCCTCCTATAGCGTATACGACACGGTGGGCACTATGGCTCATGTGGCTCAGCGCCATTTCGGCATCAATGGGGCCAAGGCTCTGTATTGCTCGGCCGCATGCTCATCTTTTATCAATGGCATGGAGGTCGTGGAGGGTTACTTCGCTTCAGGAAAGGCCACAAAGGCTCTGGTGATATGCAGCGAGCATAACACCTACTACAGCCATGAGGAAGACCCCAAGAGCGGACACCTCTGGGGCGATGCCGCCGTGGCCTACTTCGTGAGCAAGGAGCGACAGAGCGACAGCGATATCGAGGTGGTGGAGATTTTCACCGAGGGGCTGGGCAATGTGGGTAAAGGCCCCGACGGGGTGCGCCTTCGTCCGAAGGAGGATGGTATCACCATGCCCGACGGCCGCGATGTATTTATCCACGCCTGCCGCTATATGGTCTATTCGCTGCAGAATGTGCTCGATGCGCATGGGCTGCGCAAGGAGGATCTGCGCAATGTGATCTGCCATCAGGCCAACAAGCGCATCGTGGCCCAGGTGGCTCATCAGCTTGACCTCCCCATGGAGCGCTTCCTCAACAACATCGAGCAACTGGGCAACACCGGTTCGGCCTCGGCCCCGCTCGTGCTGGCGCAGCACCGTGGCGACTTCGCGAAGGATGACCTGGCTGCTCTTATGGTATTCGGTGGCGGCTACAGCTGCGGCGCGATGCTCGTGCGCTTCTGATCGCGCCACCATCCACAGAATAAGCTACAACACAGAACCAAATAAACAAACAAACTACAGTTATGAAACTTCTTGAAGGTAAGGTGGCCCTTATCACAGGTGCCGCCCGAGGCATAGGCAAAGGCCTTGCTCTGAAATTTGCAGCCGAAGGTGCCGATATCGCCTTCACCGATCTCGTGATCGACGAGAACGGCGAGCAGACAGTAAAAGAGATCGAGGCTCTCGGTGTGAAATGCAAAGGCTATGCCAGCAATGCCGCCGACTATGCACAGACCGAAGAGGTGGTGGCAGAGGTGAAGAAGGACTTCGGCAAGATCGATATCCTCGTCAACAATGCCGGTATCACCAAAGATGGCCTTATGCTCCGCATGACCGAGGCTCAGTGGGATGCCGTGATCGCCGTAAACCTCAAATCGGCCTTCAACTTCATCCATGCAGTGCTCCCCATCATGATGCGCCAGAAATCCGGTTCGATCATCAATATGGCATCGGTGGTAGGTGTGCATGGCAATGCCGGTCAGTCCAACTATGCCGCTTCCAAGGCCGGTCTGATCGCTCTGGCCAAGAGCATCGCCCAGGAGGTAGGCTCTCGCGGTATCCGCGCCAACGCCATCGCCCCCGGCTTTATCGAGACTGCAATGACAGCTGCGCTCCCCGATGATGTGCGCAAAGACTGGGTAAGCAAAATCCCCCTGCGTCGCGGCGGTCAGGTAGAGGATATCGCCAATGTGGCCACATTCCTTGCATCCGACCTCTCGAGCTATGTCACCGGTCAGGTGATTCAGGTGGATGGCGGCATGAACATGTAATCAGCCCCGCACCCCATCCTATCGACCCTACGTGAGGCCTTCGCCGCAGGGGCTGCCGCCCCCGGCGCAGACCGGAATCATGCTTCGGCACAATGACCGGCGCCGCCATCACCTCCCCCCCGCGATTCTGATCGGCAAGAGGGGGGGGAGGATGGCAGCCCCGGTCATCGTCGTTGAGAGGGTGAGGCCGTTTCGAGGCTACGCTTCTCCTCACATCCACCTTCCCCGCCCCCCTCTCCACCTCTTCAGTATCATCCTCGAATCCATAAAGAAATTATGAGAAAATTCGCAATCATACTTGCCGGAGGCACCGGAAGTCGTGCCGGAGGCGATTTGCCCAAACAATTCCAGCCCCTATGCGGCCGCCCGGTGGTGTGGTGGTCGATGCAGGCCTTCCGCCGGGCCGACCCCGAGATAGAGATGGTGCTGGTGGTGCATCCGGGCTACTTCGACGACTGGCAGATACTCTGCGACGCCCTTCCCGAGGCCGACCGGATACCCTTCACGCTGAGTTGCGGCGGGAGATCGCGTCCGGAATCGGTGGCCAACGGTCTGCTCACCGTGCGCGACATCCTTGCCGACCGAGGCGCCGACGCCGCCGAGGTGGCCGAAAGTGTGGTGCTCGTGCACGATGGTGCTCGCCCCTTGGTGAGCCCCGAGATGATACGCCGCGGTCTGGCCGCGCTTCGCTCAGGCTGCGGAGCCATACCCGCCGTAGAGCCGGTGAGTTCGCTGCGCGAAGTGGCCCAGCCGTCGCTCCCCATCGAGGATAGGGAGAGCCGAAGTGTGGCCCGCAACCGATATGTAGAGGTGCAGACCCCCCAGATATTCCACTACACCCTCTTGCGCGACTGCTATAGCCGAGGCGGCGACCTCTCCGCATATACCGACGATGCCTCCGTGGCCGAGGCCGCCGGCCACCGCATACATCTATACCGCGGAGAAGAGAGCAATCTCAAAGTGACTCATCCCTCCGATTTTCTCATAGCCGGCACACTGCTCCGCATGCGGCTCGACGGTACGACCGATGGACAGATTTGAAGATACCGAAATAAAATACCTCAAAGGGATAGGGGAGGCCCGCGCCAAACTCCTTGCCTCCGAACTGCAGATCGTAAGCTTCCGCGACCTGCTGGAATACTATCCCTTCCGGTATGTGGACCGCAGTAAATTCTACCGTATAGCCGAGTTTCAGGGGGAGATGCCCCTGATTCAGGTGCGCGGCCATTTCATCAATTTCATCACCGAAGGTGAAGGGCGCAGCCAGCGTCTGCGCGGCATATTCACCGACGGCGAGAGGATGGTGGATGTGATGTGGTTTGCAGGAATAAAAAAGATCAGCGAGATTTATCGCACCGGGGTGGTGTATGTGCTTTTCGGCAAACCCTCCATCTACAGCGGCAACTGGCAATTCGTGCACCCCGAGATAGAGAAATACGACCCCGAGCGCCCACCCACAGGCTTGCAGGGTGTCTACAGTCTTACAGAGACCATGCGCAAGCGCGGCATCACACAGCGGGTGGTGCAGACTGCCATGCGCAATCTTCTGGCTCATCCCCGGTTCGGCCAGCTTGCCGAGACCCTTCCGGAGGCGATCCGCAGCCGCTACGGATTCCCCGGAGTGCAGGAGACATTCCGTGCGCTCCACTTCCCCGAAGACGCCACCCTGCTGCGCAAAGCCAGAGAGCGGATGAAATTTGAGGAGCTCTTCTATCTCGAGCTCCAGATACTGCGCTACGCCCGCAAGCGCAGCCGCCAGCTGCAGGGGCATATGTTCGGCCACATAGGTGATTACTTCAACCGCTACTACAGCGAGTGCATACCCTTCGAGCTTACGGGAGCCCAGAAGAGGGTGCTGCGCGAGATCCGCGCCGATATGCGCACCGGGCGCCAGATGAACCGTCTGCTCCAGGGTGATGTGGGGAGCGGCAAGACGATGGTGGCATTCATGTCGATGCTCATGAGTGCCGACAATGGCTTTCAGTCATGCCTGATGGCTCCCACCGAGATACTGGCCGGGCAGCACTACGAGACCATCTCCGCCTGGGGGGCACGCATAGGGTTGCGCACCGCCCTGCTCACCGGCAGCACCCGCGCCAAAGAGCGACGCCTGATACATGAGGGGCTCCTCAGCGGAGAGATACACATAATCGTGGGCACCCATGCCCTGCTCGAAGAGAAGGTGGAATTCTCAAACCTCGGCCTTGCCGTGATCGATGAGCAGCATCGATTCGGAGTGGCCCAGCGCGCCAGAATGTGGAGCAAAGGGAAAATCCCGCCACATGTGCTTGTGATGACCGCCACCCCGATACCGCGCACGCTCGCCATGACACTATACGGCGACCTCGACGTGTCGGTAATCGACGAGCTCCCCCCCGGTCGCAAACCGATAGAGACCTGGCTCCGCTACGATGGCAATCGCGGCGAGGTGAACCGCCACATATGGCAGCAGCTCCGCGAGGGGCGACAGATCTACATCGTGTATCCCCTCATCAAAGAGAATGAGAAACTCGATTTGCGTAGTCTTGAAGAGGGACTCGAGAGGGTGCGCGAAACCTTCAGCGGCGTCGAGGTGAGTTTCGTGCACGGGAAGATGAAGCCGGCCGAGAAGGAATACCAGATGCAGAAATTCGTAGAGGGGAAGAGTCGGATCATGGTGGCCACCACGGTGATTGAAGTAGGTGTGAATGTGCCCAATGCCACAGTGATGGTGATTGAGAATGCCGAGCGCTTCGGATTGTCGCAGCTTCATCAGTTGCGCGGGCGCGTAGGGCGCGGAGCCGACCGCAGCTGGTGTATACTGATGACCAAAGAGCGGATCGCCGCACCCACTCGCAAGCGGCTGCACATCATGACCGAGACCACCGACGGATTCCTGGTGAGCGAGGCCGACCTCAAACTGCGCGGTCCCGGCGATATGGAGGGCACCCAGCAGAGCGGCATAGCCTTCAACCTGCGCATCGCCAATCTGGCCACCGACGGCCAGATAGTGCAATGCGCCCGCGACACGGCCGAAGATGTGCTCTCCGGCAATCCGGTGATTACCGGCCAGACCGAGGTCACGGAGCATCGCCCCTCGGCCCTCCCGCTCGATGTGGACTCGCTCCGCATCCTTGCCTCCGAATTGACTCGCCGCTTCGACCATAGTGTCGACTGGTCGCTCATATCCTGAAGACAGTCGCCGAGGTAAATGATGGTGCCCCTGTCATGGCGCAATGAGCAAAAGAGATGGTAAAAGCGTTGATATAATTAGAGCGCTCTTAAATAAAATAACCCAGATGAAAGAGAAAGAAATACGCGCGTTGCTCGCCTCGCGCCAAGGGATTGAGACTCTCAATCCGATGCAGGAGAAGATGCTCCAGGCCGGCGCCGAGAAACGCGACATCATATTGCTGTCGCCCACCGGCAGCGGCAAGACAGTGGCATTCGGTGTGCCGCTGCTCAAGATGCTCAAAGACCCTACGGGGCGCGTGCAGGCGGTTGTGATAGCCCCCAGCCGCGAGCTGGTGACACAGATAGCGGGTGTGCTCCGCGACATAAGCGGCCCCTTCCGCGTGGTGGCACTCTATGGCGGCCATAATGTGGAGGATGAGGTAAATTCCCTCAATGTGACTCCCGATATCATTGTGGCCACCCCCGGCCGGCTTCTCGACCACATAAAGCGCCGCAATGTGGATGTGATGCCGGTGAGGATACTGGTGCTCGACGAATTTGACAAATCGCTCGAACTCGGATTTGAGGAGGAGATGGCCAAGATCGTGAAACATATGAAGAATCTGAGTCGCATAATCCTCACCTCGGCCACCGATGCAGCCTCGATACCCGACTTCCTTCCCGTCAAAGATCCTCAGGTGCTCGACTTTCTCGACAGCAACCGTCAGTTGCGGCGCCGCATGAGAGTGAGAAGCGTGAGAAGCGACGGGCGCGACAAACTCGACACCC
The DNA here is from genome assembly GCA_029051525.1 of Muribaculaceae bacterium. Classification (GTDB taxonomy): domain Bacteria; phylum Bacteroidota; class Bacteroidia; order Bacteroidales; family Muribaculaceae; genus Lepagella. The sequence continues at coordinate 4,801 of JAIDKG010000077.1, read as the reverse complement.
TTCTGCGGTTGCTTCGCTCCATCAGCCGGCCCGAAGGCCCTGAACGCACCATTATCTTCGTGAATCACCGCGAGAGTGCCGAGCGGGTGGCGCAGTTTCTGCGCAAAGAGGGAGTGGCCTGTGTGCTTTATCACGGCGCTCTCGACCAGCGCCGGCGCGAATCGGCACTGCAGGCCTTCAATTGCGGGGCGCGCCCCATACTCGTGGCCACCGACCTTGCAGCGCGCGGCCTCGATATAGAGGGTGTGCGCAATGTGGTGCATTATCATCTTCCCCTCTCGGCCGAAGCCTATACCCACCGCAATGGCCGCACGGCGCGAGTGGCCAATGAAGGAGATGTGTATCTACTGCTCGGCCCCGATGAAGAACTGAAAGAATACATGGAAGCCGACTCCCCCTATGTGCCCGAAAAAGAGCCCGCAGGGGTGCTCACCTCCCCCTACGAAGTGCTCTACATCTCGGCCGGGCGCCGCGAAAAACTCTCTCGCGGCGATATACTCGGATTTATCGTCAAAGAGTGTGGCGTGGAGCCTGGTGATGTGGGTAAAATCGCAGTGTTTGACCATTACAGTCTGGTGAGTGTGATGCGCAAAGCTGCCAAAACGGTGATCGAAGCAGCCCGGAGCCGCAAAATCAAAGGCGAAAAGCGAAGGGTGGGTTATCTGGATGCAGTGTGAAGGAGTCTTATTTAGATGGGTTATAAATAAGATGTTAAAAGCTCCTACAGAGAGCTGAAAAAGGGTGGAGAAATGGGGAAAATACGCGATTTTTTAGTAACTTTGCAAAATTCCCAAAGGCCGGAATAAGTCTTGGCCACCGGGGTGTGTCACCCCGACAGGGGAAGGTAGAGAAAAAATAAAGAAGAAATAGAATATTCACTTCATACAGTAAAAAATCTTAAAATACTTATGAGCAAAGAGAAAAAATTTCTGACCTGTGATGGCAACCAGGCAGCTGCTCATGTGAGCTACATGTTCAGTGAGGTAGCTGCGATATATCCCATCACTCCCTCATCGACAATGGCCGAATATGTCGATGACTGGAGCGCGGCAGGCAGAAAAAATATGTTCGGTGAGACAGTACTCGTGCAGGAGATGCAGAGTGAAGGTGGCGCGGCAGGAGCTGTGCATGGTTCGCTTCAGGCCGGCGCTCTGACCACTACCTATACAGCATCGCAGGGTCTGTTGCTGATGATTCCCAACATGTACAAGATCGCCGGCGAGCTTCTCCCCTGCGTATTCCATGTATCGGCCCGCACAATCGCATCACATGCCCTCTCCATCTTCGGCGACCATCAGGATGTGATGTCGGCCCGTCAGACCGGCTTCGCCATGCTCTGTGAAGGCTCTGTGCAGGAGGTGATGGATCTGGCCGGTGTGGCCCACCTCTCCACCATCAAGAGCCGAGTGCCCTTCATCAACTTCTTCGACGGCTTCCGCACCTCGCATGAGATTCAGAAGATCGAGGCTATCGACGAGGAGGCTCTGGCAGCGCTGGTAGATCAGGAGGCACTCGCCGACTTCCGCAAGCGCGCCCTCAACCCCGACGCCCCTGTGGCTCGCGGTATGGCAGAAAACCCCGACGTATTCTTCCAGCATCGTGAGGCCTGCAACAAATACTACGAGGCTGTGCCCGGCATCGTGGAGGAATACCTCAAGGAGGTGAGCAAAATCACCGGCCGCAACTATGGCCTGTTCGACTATTATGGCGATCCCGAGGCTGAGCATGTGGTAATCGCAATGGGTTCGGTGACCCAGGCTATTCAGGAGACTATCGACTATCTTATGGCCCAGGGCAAGAAGGTGGGTCTGGTAAGTGTGCACCTTTACCGTCCCTTCTCGGCCAAGCACTTCCTTGCAGCAGTGCCCAAGACTGCCAAGCGCATTGCAGTGCTCGACCGCACAAAAGAGCCCGGTGCCAACGGCGAGCCTCTGTATCTCGACGTGAAGGATGTGTTCTACGGCAAAGAGAATGCCCCCCTCATCATCGGTGGTCGCTACGGTCTTAGCTCCAAGGATACCACTCCTGCCCAGATTCTCTCGGTATTTGAGAATCTTGAGCTCCCCGAGCCGAAGAATCAGTTCACAATCGGTATCGTGGATGATGTGACCTTCCACTCGCTCCCCGTGCTCCCCGAGATGCACCTCGGCGGCAAGAGCATCTTCGCAGCCAAATTCTATGGTCTGGGTGCCGATGGCACAGTGGGCGCCAACAAGAACTCGGTGAAGATCATCGGCGAGAACACCGACAAATACTGTCAGGCATACTTCGAGTATGACTCCAAGAAATCGGGTGGTTTCACTTGCTCGCACCTTCGTTTCGGCGACGAGCCGATCCGCTCCACATATTTCGTAAACACCCCCAACTTCGTGGCATGCCACGTGCAGGCATACCTGCACATGTATGATGTGACCCGCGGCCTGCAGCCCGGCGGCACATTCCTGCTCAACACTGTATGGGAGGGTGAGGAACTTGCCAAGAACCTCCCCGTGCGTGTAAAGAAATATCTTGCCAAGAACAACATCACCCTCTACTACATGAACGCATCGAAGATCGCGCAGGAGATTGGTCTGGGCAACCGCACCAACACCATCCTGCAGAGCGCATTCTTCCGCATTACAGAGGTGATTCCTGTGGATCTGGCTGTAGAGCAGATGAAGAAATTCATCGTGAAGAGCTACGGCAAGAAGGGTGAGAATATCGTCAACATGAACTATGCAGCCGTTGACCGCGGCTCAGAATATCACAAGCTCGATGTGGATCCCGCATGGGCAGAGCTTCCCGATGAGGCTCCCGCACAGAGCTCAGCTCCCGCATTTATCACCAATGTGGTGAAGCCGATCAACTCACAGGATGGTCATCTGCTGCCGGTAAGCGCATTTGCCGACCGTGCCGACGGCACTTGGCCCCAGGGCACAGCCGCTTATGAGAAGCGTGGTGTGGCAGCATTCGTGCCGGAGTGGATGTCGGAGAATTGCATACAGTGCAACAAGTGTGCCTACGTATGTCCTCACGCCACAATCCGTCCGTTCCTCCTCAATGCCGAGGAGATGGCAGCCGCTCCCTTCGGTGAGGAGCATTCAATCCCTGCAATCGGTAAGGGCTTCGAGGGTCTGCGCTTTGTGCAGCAGGTGAATCCGCTCGACTGTCTGGGCTGCGGCAACTGTGTGGATGTGTGTCCCGGCAAGAAGGGTGTGAAGGCTCTGGCCATGAAGCCCCTCGACACTCAGCTCGGCCAGCAGGCCAACTGGGATTACTGCGTGGAGAAGGTTGCCTCGAAGCAGAAGCTGGTGGATGTGAAGCTGAATGTGAAGAACAGTCAGTTTGCCACTCCGCTCTTCGAGTTCTCAGGTGCCTGCGCAGGTTGCGGCGAGACTCCCTATCTGAAGCTCGTGAGCCAGCTCTTCGGCGATCATGAGATCATCGCCAACGCCACAGGTTGCTCTTCGATCTATTCCGGCTCAGTGCCCTCCACACCTTACTGCACCGACGAGGCAGGTCACGGTCCGGCATGGGCCAACTCCCTCTTCGAGGACTTCTGCGAGTTTGGTCTGGGTATGCGTGTGGCCTACGAGAAGATGCGCATGCGTCTTGAGGAGCTCGCCGCCAAGAGCCAGACTTGCGACTGCTGCACTCCCGAGGTGAAGGCTGCCGCAGCTGAATGGCTCGAGGTGAAGGAGGATGCTGAGAAGTCGCGTGAGGCCGGTGAGAAGTGGGCTGCTCTGGCCAAGGCCAATGCCGCCAACTGCAAGATCTGCTCGCAGATCGAGAACCTCAAGCACTATCTCACCAAGCGCAGCCAGTGGATCATCGGTGGCGACGGCGCAAGCTACGATATCGGTTTCGGTGGCCTTGACCACGTAATCGCATCGGGCAAGAACGTCAATATCCTCGTGCTCGACACCGAGGTATACTCCAATACCGGTGGCCAGTCGTCGAAGTCGACTCCGATTGGTGCGATTGCGAAATTTGCCGCAGCCGGCAAGCGCATCCGCAAGAAAGACCTCGGCATGATCGCCACTACCTATGGCTACGTATATGTGGCTCAGGTGGCAATGGGTGCCGACAATGCACAGACACTCAAGGCCATCCGCGAGGCTGAGGCCTATGATGGTCCGTCGCTCATCATTGCCTATGCTCCCTGTATCAACCATGGTCTGAAGGCCGGCATGGGCCACAGCCAGGAGGAGGAGCGTCTGGCAGTAGAGTGCGGTTACTGGCACCTCTGGCGCTACAATCCCGCCGAGGAGGCCAAGGGCAACAATCCCTTCTCGCTCGATAGCAAGGAGCCGCAGTGGGAGAAGTTTGCCGGCTTCCTGAAGGGAGAGGTGCGCTTCGCATCGGTAGCCAAGATGTATCCCGACGCAGCCGAGGAGCTCTTCAAGGCAGCCGAGGATAATGCCAAGTGGCGCTACAACAACTACAAGCGTCTTGCCGCCCAGAACTGGGGTGTGGATCCCGAACTCACACCCGAGGAGATCAAGCTCCGCAAGGAGATCTAATCAGGGCGCTGAAATAGACTCACTCACATATCCTTCGGGATAATACAGCATCCCCGGCGGCATCAATATGATATGCCGCCGGGGATATCTGTTTTTCTGCCGCCCCCCTTGCCGGGGGTGGGGGTAAAAAAAGAGAGGTGCGCAGTATCTGTCTCCGCGATGACACATTGACCATCTTCTGAGATGTCTGTAATTTTGCAGAAAAAATTACAGGCGCTGCGTGAGGGCACTGAAAAAGTCCCTTTCTGAGGCACAGATCAAAATTGGATAGATTTAATCGGCACATACCAAGTGAAAAA
>JAIDKG010000076.1 GCA_029051525.1 Muribaculaceae bacterium | reverse complement strand
CCTTGCAGCAAGTGACAAAATCCACTCCAAGGCTGCGACCCCTACGGCCCCGAAATTTTAAGGAACGCGCTCTTAAGTTTTGCAGTGATTGCAGATTTGCAGCCTGTATCAACTTTTTTGTGGAAAAGGGTTGAAGATTAAACAAAAGCGATTATCTTTGTAGATTGAAAGGAGGTAAGTCGCATAGCTCTGCTTGCCGGCGCATATAGTCCGGGCGTTGAGATGAGACTTGCCCACAATAGTAAGATAACTCATAAAAATACTTATACCGCTATGGCTATAAATCTTGAAAAAGGTCAGAGAATCAACCTTGAGAAATCGAATGGTTCTAAACTCACAGAGTTCTGCGTAGGTGTCAACTGGGGTGCCATCATGCACGCCGTGCAGGAGAAATCCGGCTTCCTGGGTCTGAGCACCAAGACAGTGATGCGCGAGCTTGATGTCGATGTGGATCTGAGCTGCGTGATGACCGACGACAACGGCAATCTGATCGACACCCTCTACTCACCGCTCTACAACCCGCAGATGTTCCTCAGCCGCGGTCTGCCGGTAGGCAAAGACTGGAGTGCCGACGGCTCGATGTATCACACCCCCGATGATACAGCCGGCGACAAGGGTGGCAACGATGGCCTCGACAACGAGATTGTGCAGATCGATCTCACCAAGGTGCGCTCCACCATCACTCAGATCTACTTCTTCCTCAACATCTTCCAGCCCCGCAATATCGACTTCTCGCAGGTGCCCTACGTGCAGGTGCGCATGTTTGAGGGTACACCCCAGCAGGTGAAATCGGTATTCGCACAGTATGATGTGGCCAAGGATCCGCAGTTTGCCGGCAAGAATGCCCTTGTGCTCGGCAAGCTCTACCGCCGCAACGGTGAGTGGCGCTTCGCAGCTATCGGCGATGCCTACGACGATAACTACGATCTGCGCAACACCATCGACCGCATTATGAAGAATTACGCTAAATAATGAGTAAGCAACAACATCAATTCACCGGTCTGACCGACCGGGAGGTGGCCGAATCGCGTGCCGCCCACGGAGCCAATATCCTGACTCCGCCGCAGAAGGAATCGCTCTTCATGCGATTTCTTGAAAAATTTCAGGATCCACTGATTATCATCCTCCTTATAGCCGGAGCCCTATCAATCGGTATTTCATGCTATGAATACTGGGGATTGGATAAGGATGCCGGTGTATTCTTCGAGCCGATCGGTATATTCATCGCAATCCTGCTCGCCACCGGATTGGGATTCATCTTTGAGCTGAAGGCCGATAAGGAATTCGCCCTGCTCAATCAGGTCAACGACGACGAACCCGTGCAGGTGATCCGCAACGGCAATGCCATGCAGGTGCCCAAGAAGGATGTGGTGGTAGGTGATATCGTGATACTCAACACCGGCGAAGAGGTGCCCGCCGACGGCGAACTGCTCGAAGCCGTGGCACTGAGCATCGATGAATCTACACTGACCGGCGAACCGGTATGCGCCAAGACCACCGACCCGGCGCGTTTCGACCCCGACCATACATTCCCCGACAATCACGCCATGCGCGGCACCAAGGTAATGGAGGGTCACGGAGTGATGAAGGTATTCGCTGTGGGCGATGCCACTGAAAACGGCAAGGTATTCGAGGCAGCACAGATCGACGATAGTGTGAAGACACCGCTCAACGAGCAGCTCGATGGTCTGGGTGACCTCATCACCAAGATATCCTATGGTTTTGCCATCGCCATCGTGGCGGGGCGCATAGCCATGTATTTCCTCAACCTCCCCGCAGAAGGCTTCAACTGGGTGGAATTCACCGCCTATCTGTTGCAGACTCTGATGGTGGCCGTCACTCTGGTGGTGGTGGCAGTGCCGGAGGGTCTTCCCATGGCTGTGACACTCTCGCTGGCCTACTCGATGCGGCGCATGCTCAAGACCAACAATCTGGTGCGCAAGATGCATGCCTGCGAGACTATGGGTGCCACAACAGTGATATGCACCGATAAGACCGGCACGCTGACCCAGAATCAGATGCAGGTCTATAAGACCAACTTCTTCGGCAATCCCTCCGACCTTGTGCTCGAAGAGGGTATCGCGGTCAATTCCACCGCTCAGCTCGACCTTTCGGGCGAGAAGCCGCAGGTGCTCGGCAATCCCACCGAGGGGGCGCTGCTGCTCTGGCTAAGGAGCAGAGGAGTAGACTATATGTCGAAGCGTGAGGGAGCCGTGCGCATCGAAGAGCTCCCCTTCAGCACCGAGCGCAAATATATGGCCTCGGTGGTGAAATCGGCCGATGGTCGGCGGGTGCTTTATGTGAAGGGTGCACCGGAGATTATCTTCGGCATGTGTGCCGACACAGCCGGTGTGACCCGCAAGGAGATCGATGCCCTTCTGCTCGAATATCAGAATATGGCCATGCGCACACTGGGCTTTGCCTATCAGGTGCTTGAGGATGGCGATGAGACTATAGCCGACCATAAGGTGGTGGCAAAGCGACTCACATTCCTCGGCGTGGTGGCTATCTCCGACCCGGTGCGTGCGGATGTGCCTGATGCAGTACGCGAGGTAATCGATGCCGGAATCGGCGTGAAGATTGTCACCGGCGATACTCCCGGCACAGCCAAGGAGATCGGCCGACAGATCGGTCTGTGGAATGATGCTACCGATGGCGATGCCAATATCATCACCGGCACCGAATTTGCCGAACTCACCGAGGGTGAGCTCCGCAAGCGAGTAGGTGACTTCAAGATCATAGCCCGTGCGCGCCCCATGGATAAGAAACGCCTCGTAGAGGCCCTGCAGGCCAACAATGAGGTTGTGGCCGTGACCGGCGACGGCACTAATGATGCTCCCGCCCTCAAGGCGGCCCACGTGGGATTGTCGATGGGCGACGGCACATCAGTGGCCAAGGAGGCTTCCGACATAACGATTGTCGACAATAGCTTCTCCTCGATAGGACGCGCCGTGATGTGGGGACGCTCCCTCTTCCAGAATATCCAGCGCTTCATCCTCTTCCAGATGACGGTGAATGTGGCGGCATGTCTTATCGTGCTTTTCGGAGCATTTATGGGCACCGAGTCGCCGTTGACAGTGACGCAGATGCTTTGGGTGAACCTTATCATGGACACCTTCGCGGCTATGGCGCTCGCATCGCTTCCCCCGTCGGCATCGGTGATGAAAGAGAAGCCCCGTTCGCGCGAGGCATTCATCATCAACCGCCCGATGTGGAAATCGATTATCGGCATAGGCGGAGTCTTCTTCCTGCTTCTGCTCGGACTGCTTTACGACTTTGAGCATTATGAGGTAGGCTCAATGACAGAGGTGTTCAGCTTCATTCCGCAGGGGCCGGTGGATGCCGCTCATCCTTCGCTGACTCCCTATGAACTGTCGATGTTCTTCACGATATTCGTATTCCTTCAGTTCTGGAACATGTTTAACGCCCGCGCCTTTGCCACCGGCAAATCCGCGTTCCACTTCAAAGGCTGCGGCGGGTTCATGCTCATAGCCCTGATTATCCTACTGGGTCAGATCCTGATTGTAAGTGTAGGTGGTCAATTCTTCAATGTAGAGCCGCTCCACTTCCTCGATTGGCTGATCATCATCGGCTCCACCTCTCTGGTGCTCTGGATAGGCGAGTTTATCCGCCTCTTCAAGAAATAAAACATCGGAGGGGTATAGCCCCTTTCACCTATAGCAAGCCCTTCTGCAGCTTCTCTTCAGACTGCAGAAGGGCTTCTCTTCAGACTGCTTCTCTTACGCGCTCTAAGAGATCTTCATCGGTTTCGATGTCTTTCCACATAAGAGATTAAGTTCAATCCAGGGTTTCTCGGCGTCCACTTGGAGTCGGAGGGAGGATTTGGACGCAAAGATAATCAATTTTATCCAAAAAATCATGGGGTTTCCGAAATTTATCACTATATTTGCCTCAAATTCAATTTATACCTAATGGAAAATGATCTAAACCGTTTGAAAGTAGTTCTTGCAGAGAAGAAAAGGACTAATAAGTGGTTGGCACAACAGCTTGGTAAAGACCCTGCTACAGTCTCTAAATGGTGTACCAATACCGCTCAACCCGGCTTGGAAACACTTAGGGAAATTGCCAATTTGCTTGATATTGACATTAAAGATTTATTGAACTCGACGAAAGATGACAATTACGTCATCTACCGAAAATAATGCAAGCCAATCTAACTTCATATAGCGAAGGTCAGCGTATTACCGCTCGTGGCGAAGACTTCATGATCACTAGTGTAAGGCCTATGGCCGGGGGGTATTATCTGTTGCAGGCCCGAGGGTTGTCGGAACTTGTCAAGGATAAGATATACACATTCGATACTTTTCTTGACGACGACATCAGGGCAGTAAAAGCCACGGAGTTTAAATTTGTGCCCGACCACAGCGCCAACTACTATTTCACACGCCTTTTCATTGAGACATCGTTACGCAGCAACCCGCGTTGGAACGATAAAATCTCTATTGCGCATAAGTGCGCCTTCAATCCAGCGGAGTATCAGATGCAACCCACGGTCAAGGCACTGCGGTTGCCCCGTCCGCGTCTGCTCATAGCCGATGGCGTCGGCCTCGGTAAGACTATCGAGATCGGTATTTTCCTCACTGAGATGATAAAGCGTAGCCGTGGAAAACGCATTCTCGTTGTGGCTCTGAAGTCAATCTTGATGCAGTTTCAGGAAGAGATGTGGAATCGTTTTGCTATTCCGTTGGTTCGACTCGATTCCGAAGGAGTGAAGCGCATACAGGCAAAGATCCCTCAGAATAAGAATCCTTTTGAATATTACGATAAGACCATCATATCCATCGACACGCTGAAGAGCAGTTACACCACTTTACTTCAGAACACACGATGGGATATCATCGTTATCGATGAATGTCATATCGTGGCCAACAGCAGCAGTCAGCGAGGCGAACTTGCCGAATTGCTGTCAGACCATTGCGACAGTCTGGTGCTCACCTCGGCCACACCTCACAATGGTCGACGTGAATCTTTCGCCAATCTTATACGCATGCTCGAACCGACCGCAATCCCGCGCAATGGAGAGTATACAAAAGAGGACGTCCTGCCATATTATGTGCGACGGTTTAAAAACGACATCCGAGATGAGTCTGTACGTAGCAAATTCCAGGACCGCGAGATTATTACTACCGATGTCAAAGCCTCTGCGCTTGAAGAGAACTTTCTCTCACTCCAACAGAGCTATAAGTTCCGCAAAATCGGCGAAGAAGGCACCAATTCACGCGACTCCCTTTATGCGATTTCTCTTTTGAAATCATTTCTCTCCTCACCGCAAGCGGCCCTCGAATCACTCGACGAACGTATAGCCCGTCATGGCGAGAATGCCGATGATGAGATTCTGGAGATGCGTGACGTTCTTAACGAGATTATCAATAACGACGCCGACAGCAAATATCACGCATTCCGCGATAAACTAAAATCGCTTGGCTGGACCGGCAAGAAAGACTCCGAGCGTTTCGTTGTCTTTACCGAGAGAATTGCCACAATGAATATGCTTCGCGAGCGTCTGATGTGCGATTTCAATATCAAGGACGAGAATGCTATCCGCACATTCGATGGCTCAATGTCTGATATTGAGTCGCAGGAGGTCATTGAGGAGTTTGGTAAGAAGGATGGCGGTATTCGCCTGTTGCTATGCACTGATGCCGGGAGTCAGGGTGTGAATCTTCACTACTTCTGTCGCCGGATGTTCAACTACGACCTGCCGTGGTCACTCATTGTGCTCGAGCAGCGCAACGGACGCATCGATCGCTATGGCCAGGAACATACGCCATATATCCATTACCTTGTGCTGAAGAGTGCAAACGAATCCGTAAAGGCCGACCTCCGGATCATCGAGCGACTGAAAGAAAAGGAGCAGGTGGTTTACGACACCCTCGGCGATGTCGGGCCAGTGATGCGCTTATATGACTCCAAGAAGGAGGAGACCAAGACCGCCAAAGCCATGGCCTGTGGGAATGATGATTTCCTTGAGCCCGATGACGATGCCTTCGATCTTCTCTTTGGAGAAGAAACGGAGGAAACAACCCCTGCGATAGAGGACTCAGTACCCATCGAAACCGGTCTCTCGCTCTACCACGATGATGCATCATTTTATAGTGAGCTCTTCGGTTATCTTAAGTCAACCGGAGCTGTTGAATCATCGAATGTTGAAGTGCGCGATGGAGGCACATATATCGAAGTGCGTAACACCGAGGCTCTTGATCGACTATTGTTCGACCTCCCATCGGAGGCCAAGCCCCGCAAGGGAGAGATGTTCCGCCTGCTTGGCGACATGGAGAAGGTGCAGAAGTCTATTGCGGAGACTCGTCAGCATAAGGATGAACGAGACTCCCGTAAGTGGTCGAAATTTCAAGTGCTTTATGACCAGCACCCGGTTGTGGCTCACTTCCTCAATATCCTCTCCTCTACATTGGAAAAAGACAAGGCTATTGCGGCCAAACTCACATCGCTGCCCGAAAACACCGCATGGTTCCTGTTCCATGGATCTGTTGCCAACGGACTGGGGCAGCAGGTAGTGAGTGAGTTCTTTGTCGTGCCTGTCACTTCCGTGGGCGCTCCCTTGCAACCAATTTCTTTAAGCGATTTCCGCGGAAAACATCTCGACAGGGAACTTTACACCCGCGACATGACTGAGGCGGAGATGATTACGCTCGACACCCTTCTTGACACCGCTGTATGGCGTGCCGAAAGCCACATGGATTCACTTCAGGCAGGAAAGAAAATTCAGCTCAATAATAATCTTGAAAATTATCGCGACAAACTGGCTAAATGGTATTCCGACGCAAGCGGACAACTCACACTCCCTCTTTTCGACGAAACTCCGGCGCAGCAACGCCGCCGCGAGCAGGAGATAAATGCCGTGAACCAAATCCGCACCACGACCGATCATTTGGTATCGGAAATGAATACGCTTTCTGCCGAGGCATTCTTACGTCCGATAGCAGCGTTCTATAACTTCAATATTTCAGAATAGGCCATGGAATATAGATTTATCGACAATATAGGCGACTATTTCAATCCCGGATTCTTCACCGAGGATTTCTT
>JAIDKG010000075.1 GCA_029051525.1 Muribaculaceae bacterium | reverse complement strand
GAATAGGGGAGTAGGAGCCGAAGTCGGAGCGGGATGGAGAAAAGTGTAAAAAAAATAAGATAGACGTGAACTTCACAGTGGTTCGGAATGTTGTATAGATGTATCATGAGGTGGCCTACCTGCTAAGGTGTTCCCACAGAGCGGATCTTCGCTCCGGCAGATGGAATCCTAAGCGCGGGCATCATCACCCCGCCAGAAAGTCAAGTCTATGATAACCGATGCCGTAATACAGGAAATCTACAAGAAACATAAGCGCCCCCCGAAAGATCTCAACGACCTGAATCTTCCGGAGGCACTTTATATACTTCGGCCATATCATAATATGACCATAGATTCTGAAGATCTCAGCAAAGCTGAGGTGACACTTCAAGACATGGAGGAGTATAGTCCTTTCCGCCGCTTTCTGGTGAGGAGCCTGCACGCCATACTGCATTTCGACCGTTATGTGGCCTTCGTGTTTCGCAGCCACATTCTATTCCTAAGTAAGAACAACAATGATCTCCAGGTGCATTTTCATCCTGAAGTGGATGATGACGATGATGATGATGGAGACGACCGCAGCTGGCTGCGCCGGCTGCTTGGCTTCTGATGACGACGCGCACTTAGTAAAAAAATATCAGGGGCGCCTTGGAGTGAAATCCGAGGCGCCCCTGATTCTTGTGGGGGTATATCGCGCTGCGCCGAGGCGCAGCTATGAGGGATACGGGGGGATGATTAGCCGAGGAAGCTCAGGAGCACACCTGCAGCCACTGCCGAACCGATCACACCGGCCACATTGGGACCCATGGCGTGCATCAGCAGATAGTTGGAGGGATCATACTCGAGGCCCACATTGTTGGAGATACGTGCAGCCATAGGCACAGCCGATACGCCGGCGTTGCCGATGAGCGGGTTGATCTTCTTGTTCTTGGCCAGGAAGAGGTTGAAGAGCTTCACGCTCAGCACACCTGCCGACGATGCAATCACGAAGGCGATGAAGCCGAGGCCGAAGATTTTCAGAGTGTCCCAGCTCAGGAACACATCGGCCTGAGTCGATGCGCCCACTGTGAGACCGAGCAGGATTGTGATGATGTCGGTCATGGCATTCTGGGCAGTCTTGGCCAGACGGGTAGTCACACCCGACTCACGCAGCAGGTTGCCGAAGAAGAGCATACCGAGCAACGGAATGCCCGAGGGCACCACGAAGCAGGTGAGCAGCAGGCCTACGATCGGGAAGATAATCTTCTCATTCTGGCTTACCACGCGGGCAGGCTTCATCTTGATCATACGCTCCTTCTGGGTAGTGAAGAGGCGCATCAACGGGGGCTGGATGAGCGGGATGAGGGCCATATATGAATAGGCCGACACTGCCACGGCTCCCAGAAGCTTCGGATTGAGCTTCGATGTGGTGAAGATGGCAGTCGGGCCGTCGGCGCCACCGATGATGGCTACACAGCCGGCCGAGAGGGGATCGAAGCCTACCAGCAGCGAGAGCATATAGGCACCGAAGATACCAAACTGGGCGCAGGCACCGATCACCATCAGCTTCGGATTGGCGAGCAGAGCCGAGAAGTCGGTCATGGCGCCGATACCGAGGAAGATGAGCGGGGGATACCAGCCCTTTTCCACACCATTATAGAGGATATTGAGCACAGAGCCCTCCTCATAGATGCCGATCTCCATACCCGGCTGGAACGGGATATTGCCGAGAAGCATACCGAAACCGATCGGCACGAGCAGAAGGGGTTCGAAATTCTTCTTGATGGCAAGCCACACGAAGAAGCAGCCCACGGCCAGCATTATGAGATTTCCCATCTCGCAGTTGGCGAAACCGGTGAAATTCCAGAATGTGGTCAGAGAGTCTTCCAGAAAAGCGGCGAATGAACTAAGCAATAACATTAGAATGACGTGTTTAGAAGATGTTAGGGGGGGTAATTAGGGGGTGTTATATCCGTTCCGGGGAGGGGATTACTCGATGATCATGATATCGGTACCCTCGAGGATAGCGTCGCCTACGCCCACGAGAATCTTCTTGACAGTTCCGGAAGTGGAGCAGTGGATATCATTCTCCATCTTCATGGCCTCAAGCACACATACGGTGTCGCCGGCCTTTACAGCCTGCCCTTCGCTCACATTGATGCTCATGATTGTGCCGGGGAGCGGGCTCTTCACGGCGGTGCCGGAGCCGGCGGGAGCGGCGGGCTTGGAGATGACCTTGGCGCCGGTCTCTGTGCGGGGAGCGGCTGCGGGAGCCTTGGGCTTCACGAGGGGTGATACCTTCGATCCGGCTGCGGGAGCCTTGTCGAGTTCCACATCATAGGGGGTGCCGTTGACCTCTACGTGCACCTTATTGTCGACCACGTCGCCTACTGTCACATTGAAGCGGGTGCCGTTGATCTTATACTTGTATTCTTTCATTTCTTTAAAAAGTATTCGGAGGGGTGGGGGATTACTTGTTTTTTCTTACCGGGAGGGGACGGGCAGGGTTCTTTACCAGGTCGGGAGTCTCGCGCATGTTGTAGATCTTGGAGTTCCAGGGAGAGTATGCGCGACGCATGCGGCGGATAGTGAGGATAGTGTCCTCAATATCGTGCTGGTCGTTGAAGTGCTCAGCGAGCGCCAGAGCGATAGCGGCGATGCTTTCGCCCGAGTCCACATGCTCATGGTCATCGTCGACCTCATCGATAGTCTTGCCGTGAGCCTCGAGTTTCTTCTTGGAGAGGAGTTTCTCCGAGATTTTGCCGAAGCCGAGGAAGAAGATGCTCAGGAGCACGAGTGCGCCCACCACGATACACATCGCGATGATAGTGATTGCGCCTCCCCAGGAGTCATTTTCCTTCACGTTCTGGGCCTTTTCAGCCTGGGTCATTTTTTGAGCGGTGGCGCTCATCTCGACCGTATTGACCTCCTCCGAGGGCACTGCATCGCTCTCCACGGCTATCTGGTCGTCGGGGAGTTGCTGCACTTCCTCCATGGGAGCGGGCTGGTCGGCCGCCTCCTGGGCCCATGCTGCCGCCGGGGCGCCGGCGAGCATCATGAGGCTCAGAGTGGCTGATATGAATGATTTTTTCAGCATTTTGAGTGAAATTACTTGGATACAGTATTACAGGGGGATGTTGCCGTGCTTCTTCGGGGGATTCGACACCTTCTTGGTGGCGAGCATCTGAAGGGCGCGGATGATACGGAAGCGGGTGTTGCGCGGCTCGATCACATCATCGATGTAGCCATACTTGGCTGCATTGTAGGGATTGGCGAAGAGCGCGGTGTATTCATCCTGCTTCTCCTGGAGATACTGGGCGGGATTCTCCTGGGTCTTGGCCTCCTTGGCATAGAGCACGCCTACGGCACCCTCGGCGCCCATCACGGCGATTTCGGCAGTGGGCCAAGCATAGTTCACGTCGCCGCGGAGCTGCTTACAGCTCATCACGATGTGGGAGCCGCCATAGCTCTTGCGCAGAGTCACAGTCACCTTGGGCACAGTAGCCTCGCCATAGGCATAGAGCAGCTTGGCGCCGTGGAGGATCACGCCGTTATACTCCTGACCTGTGCCGGGAAGGAATCCGGGCACGTCGACCAGAGTCACCAGCGGGATATTGAAGGCATCGCAGAAGCGCACGAAGCGCGCACCCTTACGCGAAGCGTTGGAGTCGAGCACGCCGGCGAGCACCTTGGGCTGGTTGGCCACCACGCCTACGGCCTGACCGTTGAAGCGGGCGAAACCGGTGATGATGTTCTTGGCATAGTCGGGCTGCACCTCAAGGAATTCGCCATTATCGATTACCTTGCCGATCACGTCATACATATCGTAGGAGCGCTTCGGGCTGTCGGGGATGATCTCATTGAGCTCATCCTCCAGACGGTCGATCGGGTCGTCGCAGTCCACGAGGGGAGTCTCCTCGAGGTTATTCTGCGGGATATAGCTGATGAGCTTGCGGATGAGCATCAGAGCCTCCTCGCCATCCTCGCAGGCGAAGTGGGTCACGCCGCTCTTGGTGGCATGCACGCTTGCGCCGCCGAGCTGCTCCTGAGTCACATCCTCGCCGGTTACGGTCTTCACCACCGACGGGCCGGTGAGGAACATATAAGAGATACCCTTCACCATGATAGTGAAGTCGGTCAGAGCCGGGCTGTAGACGGCGCCGCCGGCGCAGGGGCCGAGGATAGCCGAGATCTGGGGCACTACGCCCGAAGCGAGGATATTGCGCTGGAAGATTTCAGAATAACCGGCCAGGGCGTTGATACCCTCCTGGATGCGGGCGCCGCCCGAGTCGTTGAGGCCGATCACCGGAGCACCCATCTTCATGGCCATATCCATGACCTTGCAGATTTTCTGTGCCATAGTCTCCGACAGAGAGCCGCCGAAGACGGTGAAATCCTGTGCGAACACGTATACCAGACGACCCTCGATAGTGCCGAAGCCAGTCACCACGCCATCGCCGAGGATGTGCTTTTTATCCTGGCCGAAGTTGGTGCAGCGGTGAGTGACAAACATATCGAGCTCCTCGAAGCTGCCTTCGTCAAGAAGCTGTGCGATGCGCTCGCGGGCGGTGTATTTGCCACGCTGGTGCTGCTTTTCAATAGCCTTCTCGCCGCCACCGAGACGTGCCTCGGCGCGCTTGGCGATAAGTTCCTGGATTTTTTCTGATTGTTTGCTCATGATTGATATTGAGTAAATATGGAAATCGGGACCGAAGCTCCCCGGCGCCCCTCATCGAGGGGCTGCCGGGAGGCTCAATCCCTGGGTATTTCTTGGATAGTGATTACTTGTTGGGGTCCTCGCAGAGCTCTGTGAGCACAGCCTCGGTGCATTTGGGGTGGAGGAATGCGATCTGCAGGCCGTCGGCGCCGCCGCGGGGGGCCTTGTCGATAGTGCGGATACCCTTCTCCTCGCATTCTGCGAGAGCATTTGCCACACCGTCTTCTACGGCGAATGCCATGTGGTGCATGCCACCCTTGCCACCGTTCTTCTCAATGAATTTTGCGATAGTCGATTCGGGAGAAGTGGCTTCGAGCAACTCGATCTTAGTGTCGCCTACTTTGAAGAATGCAGTAGTCACCTTCTGGTCTTCCACTACTTCCTGCTTGTAGCATTTGAGGCCGAGTACGTTCTCGTAGTATTTGATGGCCTCCTCGAGATTGGGCACCGCGATGCCGATGTGTTCGATGTGTGAGATTTTCATAAGAATGTCTCGTTGATTTAAATTTAAAGTTAGATTAAAGGTGCCGCAGGGGCGCCGGGAGCTCCCTTTTGGCGGCGAGGGGAGGGGATAGGGTGCATTGCCCCTACTGAAAGGCAAAATTAGAAATTTTGTTTTGGATAGCCAAATGTTTTAGGTATGTTTATCAGCAGAATGACAAATTTTTTTAAATTTTCAGACCCCATTTCGGGTGCTTGTCGGGCTTAAGAGCGCGTTCCTTAAAATTTCGGGGTCGTAGGGGCGGCGATTTTTGAGTGGATTTTGCGAGTCGAAGAAGGAA
>JAIDKG010000074.1 GCA_029051525.1 Muribaculaceae bacterium | reverse complement strand
CCGCCGCCCCCCGCCCCGGCCCGCCGCCCCCCGCCTTTCTGAGCGGCGATCTGCTCGGAGGTCTGCTCATCGACATAGGCTTTACCCTCCTTGATCATTCTCACTGCCAGATCATAGAGCTGGGGGAAGTAGTCGCTGGCATAATATAGACGGTCTTCCCAATCATAGCCCAGCCAGTGGATGTCGCGCTTGATGGCTTCCACGTATTCATTATCCTCTTTCTGGGGGTTGGTGTCGTCGAAACGAAGATTGCATGTGCCGCCGAATTTCTCGGCAGCTCCGAAATCCATGATGAATGCCTTGGCATGGCCGATGTGCAGATAACCGTTGGGTTCGGGCGGGAACCGGGTGTTGAGTCGGCCGCCGTTCTTGCCGTCGGCGAGATCCTGCTGGATTTCCTGTTCGATAAAGTTGAGGCCGCTCTCATTGACTGCGGCTTCCTCGATTATTGTTGTCATGACTAATCTGTTATATCACCTTTATAATGCTTCGCTGTGACTGATGCGTTGGGCATGGCAGCCGCCGGCGAGGGTAGACTGATATGGTTGCGCCGATTATGGATCGGCAGCTGTGGTCTCGAAAAACGCAAAGTTACGAAAAAAAATGAAAATTCGGAAGATAAAAGGATGGTAAAAACTCCGAAAATGCTTAAATTTGCAGTTGAGACAGAATTGGACTACCGAAATCGCCTATTGTAATATGGTTTTGCAGGGCAGGCGAATATAGGGGTCAATTTCCACCATTACCTCCTCGATGATCACTACATGAATCGCATTCCACTCCTTATCACACTGCTTGCCGGCGCGGTCGGCGTCTGCTCGGCGGCCGATTTCCAGTCGGGGGCACTATATTATAATCTTCTATCCGACGGCAATGTCGAGGTGGCACCGAGCGAAGCCGACCCTTATTCGGGGAGTGTTGCGGTGCCTTCGCATGTGCTCTATCGTGGCGAACAGCGTGATGTGAGCGGTATCGGGAGCCACGCCTTCGCCTCATGTGCCGACCTTACGGAGCTTATTCTCCCGGAAGGACTGGGCTATATCGGTGAATATGCCTGCTACGACTGCCGCAGTCTGGAGAATGTGAATCTGCCCTCATCGCTGACGGTGATTGCCGACCGTGCTTTCGCTATGTGTGAATCACTGAAAGAGATTTCGCTTCCGCAGCATGTGAGCTGTGTGGGCGACAATGCATTCAGCTGTTGCTATGCTCTGACTGCTATCGGTGATCTTCCCCCTTATGCAAAATTAGGCGATGGCGCCTTCAGCTATTGCATAGCGCTTGAGCGGGCCGACCTTTCCGGCCATTCGGCCGAGATAGGGGAGTGCCTCTTCCGCGGCTGCGACATGCTGCGGGAGGTGATTTTTAATCCTCTCACCCGGGTGATTCCGGCTTATTCATTTGCCGACTGTTATAATCTGTTGACTCTCGACCTTCCCGACTCTCTCATCGAGGTAGGGGAATGGGCCTTTTCCGGATGTACGGCCCTTAGGGATCTCACACTGCCTCGCAGCTTACAGCTATTGCGCCAGCGCGCTTTCTCCGGATGTTCCGGTATAGTCAGCATCAATTTTAATACTGATGCGGAGCTCGCTATCGGCGAGGGGGCATTTGAGAATCTGTCGGCTTTGGGATATCTTTACCTCGATGGGGTGAAGAGTGTGGGCGACCGGGCATTTTCGGGAGCCGGTTCACTTGAATGGATTGAGATAGATCGTAAGGTTGAGGAAATCGGGTCGTGGGCTTTCAGCAATTGCCAGCTCCTTGACAAAGTATATGCTCATAGCGAATGGCCGGCTCGGATCACGATCAATACCTTCGATACTGCTACTGAGCAGAGGAGCACTCTCTATGTATTTCCTGAAGCCTGCGAGCGTTATGCAATGGCGGCCTACTGGAATCGTTTCAATGCCATTGAGGCCACGTACGGATTTCCGCTTTCTGTGGAAATCATAGAGGATGGTATGGCATGCCGTGCCGCCGACCTGATCCGTGGGCGCCGCGGGGGAGTGATTGTGGATCCCATGGCAGGTCATACCGAAGTCTATGACGCAACCGGCGCTCTTCGCTGCAGCGGCAAGCCGGAGGAGGTAAGTCGTCAGGAACTTGAGAGCGGCATCTATATCGTGAGATGCTCGGCAGGCGCTGTGAAGGTGTTCGTCTGAGGCCTACACAGCCTACGCCCCGAAATTTTAAGGAACGCGCTCTAAAAATAGCGGCCTCCGCCATGCGGGGGAGTGGAAATCACTCCCGGCATGGCGGAGGCTTTGTGTCTGTTTTAAGGCAACGCGCTCTTACTGCATGGTCCTTTTCATGCAAGGGCCGGAGATGCGGAGCGACGAGCTCGGATCAACATCAATTGCAGATCATCTGATTGAGGGCCAGTCCCGACATTGAGGTGTAGGCACGTGAGAACTGGCGGATGAAATTCAGAGTTGAAATCCGTGGACCTTTCATAGATGAGTGATGTTCTTTAAAAGAGCAGTCAGCTGTAGTAGAATCTTTTATCATAGGCATCGACATTAAGGGTAAGCATTTGCATGCGGTAAAGTTGAGCCGGAAGGAGGGATGACTGTATTTCCCTGCTTCCTGCAATATTAACGCCTTGCATAAAGAGTTTATTATTCTACATGCTAAAAATTTAGGAACGCGCTCTATGTGATTCACGGCTCTTTCATTTAAAAAAGTCTTGTGCTTCCGAAAATCCTGTTATTTTATAGCGGGGGAAGTCTGAATGGGAA
>JAIDKG010000073.1 GCA_029051525.1 Muribaculaceae bacterium | reverse complement strand
TCGTGGGCTCGGATATGTTTATAAGAGACAGAGATGGTGGGGAGGGAGTGGGATAAAGTTTGTTGCGTATGGATTGTTGTTTCAAGGCTGCATGGAGCCGTATGATATGGGTGGCGCTGCTTGTGATGATGTGGGCAGTGTGGGTGCCGACTGTGGGGATGGCTCAGCGGTGCGATGAGTGTATGCCGCGTGTGGCTCTGAGGAGTAATCTTGTGCATGATGCGTTGCTGGTGCCTGATGTGGGGGTTGAGGTGGAGTTTGCGCGTCGTTTTTCGGTGAGTGCTGAGGTGGTGTGGTCTCGGTGGGGTGGGGATGCGTCGAATTGGTGTCAGCGGGTGGCCGGGGGATGGCTTGACCTTAACTGGTGGTTTGGCGACAGATCGCGGCAGCGTGCCCTTACGGGGCATCATGCCGGTGTGTTCGGTGGGGTACATCGTTATGACTTCTGTTTCTCTGCGGGTAAGGGGGTGCAGTCGGTGGTGCCGGCCTGGAGTTGTGGTGTGAGTTATGGCTGTTCATTCCGGCTTCGTAGGCGTCTTAATCTTGATGTGGGGATGCGTGTGGGTTATCTGGAGAGTCGTTATAGGCATTATCGGGGGGAATGCGGTCTGCTTGTGGCTGAACATGAGGGGATACGCCGGTATTTTGGTCCGCTTGATCTTTCGGTCACACTTGTGTGGTTTCCGGGGAAGGGGGATCGCAATTTACCGGATTATTCGGATTTTTAAAGTTGCGGCCTATTATAAGCAAAGTCCATCCCGAAAAATCGCCTCGGATTAATCTAAAATGATTGGCCACTTAAGATTTTTAGCATGTTGCAATCACTTATCCATATTTCAATCAGGGGTTTCTCCGGTCTGCGCGGATGTCTGGTCGGTGCTCTGTCGGTGTTGTTGCTGATGGTAGCGGCGGCGTGTGTGGAGCGTGAAGTGCTGAGGGCTGATGATGCTGTGATGGATGTGCATGTGTCATTCATGTGGAATCATGCAGAGGGTGCTGTGGTGGAGGGGATGACGGTTTATATGTTTCCTGTCGATGATGGGGGACGTATATGGCGTTTTGATTTGCCCGGCATGGATGGGGGACTTATCCGTCTGCCCCGTGGCGAATACAGGATGATTGCTGTCAACAATGATCTCCCCGGAGTGCGTCTTTCCGACACCGGGGCATTCTCTTCGATTATGGCCAATGCGGTGGATATCCCCGATATTAATGGTATGACACAGCCCACAGGGATGCTCTATGGCAGTGTGGTGGAGCGTGTGAGGGTCGATGGCTGCGGGGTGAGGTATCTTCAGTCTGACGGCAGTGTGAAGGAGTGTCAGCGCGGTCTGTTGCGATGCAGTCCTGATTCGATGTCGACGGTGTATAATCTGATACTTAGGGATGTGCATTTGCCGGCCAATACGATGGCGCTTGGTGCGCGGCTGAGCGGTCTGAACAGTGCGTTGCTTCTCTCTACAGCCACTCCGTCGGGTCATGAGACATCGGCTGCATTCTCTCTGTGGCGAGGCAAGAGCGGGGAGGTGGATGGTGTCACTTCCGATTTCGCACCGGCGCGTGAGGCCACGTCGCTTAGTCTTAAGCTGATTGCCACTACATCGGCCGGAGAGAGGTATGAGAAAGTGTATGATGTGAGTGGGCAGGCATTAAACTCAACATCTTTGAGAAATGTTTATATATTGATTACCGATGCCGATTTCCCTGACGATGATTCAGGTCATGACGGGGATGATGTGGGTATGCAGGTGGGAGTAGATGGCTGGCAGGAGGTTGAGATTGAATATGATACCTCCGGTATGTCATATCTCTTATAGCCGTCGGCCGGGATGCCCAATCCTTCAAAAGATAGTACACTCGAAAATATGGGTGACTTCCCTGGCGAATGCAAGCTCTGCGGGAGTCGCTGAAGCAAGAATCTCTTTAATATGATATGTTATGAATATGAAACACTCTTTTATCTCAGTTATCGGCATTGTGGGTATCGCACTTTCAGGGTGCACAAGCAATGAAGAATGGGTAGAACCTGTCGGTCAGTCAGATGCCGAGATCCGTTTTGCCGCCAATGCAGATCACACTCGTGGCGTGGATTACACTACAAATAATCTCACATCCTTTAATGTATATGCCTATACCATATCGGGTTCATCCGGCACCCCTCAGCTCTTTATGCAGGATGTGGAGGTCTCCAAGACCGGGAGCAATCTCTGGACCTATTCACCCGTGGAATACTGGCCGGCCGACGAGTCGGTGGATTTCTATGCCTATGCTCCTGCCGGATGGCTCGGGAGTGCGACTCCGCTTGAGCCTGTGGCCTACGATTCCTATCCCGGCGACCGCGATATAATATATGCCGTCAATCCGGGTCTGAGGGGCAATTCCGATATGGCCAACGCTCAGGTGCTTATGAACTTCCGTCATGCTCTCTCGAAGATGACGGTCAAATTGAGTTCCACCAATGCCGAGCTTCGTGTGCAGGTGTCGAATGTGGTGGTCAATAATGTGAAGACCAAAGGTAATTTCCATTTTCCGGCAGCCTCTACATCGGGGGCGGCCTCGGCGGATAATGTCGGCACATGGACCGACCAGAATTCTCCGACGATGTATCCTCTTCATATGTCGCAGAGCAAATCGGATGTGATTAATCTTACCACAACTCCTACGGATCTTTCCGGTTCGTCCACCGGCATGGGTGGAGCAAGATATATGACTCCTCAATCGCTGGTATGGCTCAATAACGGTGGTCAGGAGGATATGTATATCGCAGTGATGTGCAGCATCTATGATGTAAGTACCGGACAGAAGCTATGGCCCAATGAGAATACACCGAGCGAGGATGTGGTGGCCGGCAGCACCTTTGGTGATGGCATCTTGAAATTCCCGCTTGCCACGAGCAGTGTAAAAGACTGGCAGCCCGGAGTTCATTATATCTACAGCCTTGTGATCAATTCCAATGAGGATATGGGTCAGATAGAGTTTGGCACTCCTACGGTTGATACCTATGTAGAGGTGAATACCCTATATGAGTGAATCAGTTCCTTAGAGCGCGTTCTTTACAGCGCGTTCCTTTAGCGCGCGTTCCTTAAAATTTCGGGGCCGTAGGGGGCGGGCCTTGGAGCGGATTTTGATATGATGCGAAGTTTTTGTAACTTTGTGCTGCGAAAAATGAAAGTATATGCCTGAAATATCAAAGCGTGGCGAAGTGATGCCCGCATCTCCGATACGTCGGCTTGTGCCGCTTGCCAACGGTGCGGCTGCACGCGGACTGAAGGTCTACCGGCTCAATATAGGTCAGCCCGACCTTCCCACCCCTCCGCAGGCTTTCGAGGCTCTGCGAGCCATCGACCGCGAAGTGCTTGAGTATTCCCCGTCGGAGGGATTGCTGTCGCTCCGCAAGAAGCTGTGTGAGTACTATCATCGATTCAACATCGATGTGGATGTAGAGGATATCATCGTGACCTGCGGTGGCTCAGAGGCGGTGCTATTCGCCTTTATGGCCTGTCTTGATCCCGGCGATGAGATAATTGTGCCCGAGCCGGCCTATGCCAATTATATGGCATTCGCCATCTCGGCGGGAGCGAAGATTGTGACGATTCCATCGAGCATCGAGACCGGTTTCTCGCTTCCACCTGTCGAGGAGTTTGAGAAGCTTATCACTCCGCGCACCAAAGGGATACTCATCTGCAATCCCAACAACCCTACCGGCTATCTCTATTCGATGAAGGAGATGCTTCAGATCCGCGATCTTGTGAAGCGTCATGACCTGTTTTTATTCTCCGACGAGGTGTACCGAGAGTTCTGCTATACCGGCGCTCCCTATATATCGGCTTTCCATCTTCCCGACATAGAGCATCAGGTGGTGCTGATCGATTCGGTGTCGAAGCGATACAACGAGTGCGGCATCCGCATCGGAGCTTTGATAACAAAGAATGCCGCGCTGCGCAAGAATGTGATGAAATTCTGTCAGGCTCGACTCAGTCCGCCGCTGTTGGGTCAGCTTGTGGCTGAAGCCAGCATTGATGCCTCGCCCGATTATATGCTTGCCACATATCAGGAATATGTGGAGCGACGCAACTTCCTGGTGGATGGCATCAACCGCATTCCCGGCTGTTATTCACCCATCCCGATGGGAGCGTTCTATACGGTGGCGAGTCTGCCGGTAGATGATGCCGACCGTTTCTGCGAGTGGTGTCTGGAGGAATTTGAATATGAAGGGGCCACCATCTTCATGGCTCCGGCCTCAGGTTTCTACACCACTCCCGGCAAGGGGCGCAATGAGGTGCGCCTGGCCTATGTGCTCAAGAAGGAGGAACTTGCCAAAGCCCTCAAAGTTCTTGCTGCGGCACTTGAGGCCTACAATTCGCGAAATGAAAAATAAGCAACGCGCTATAGAAACGGTATCGCCTGATTCCCGAAAAGGAATCAGGCGATACTTTATTGGGCCCGCTTGAATTATGGCTCCTACCACCGGCGGGGATGGCGGGGAAGCCGGGTTGAAAAAGTTGTTTTGGTACAGGAAGTGGGACTCGAACCCACACAGCCGATAAGGGCCAGGGGATTTTAAGTCCCCCGTGTCTACCATTCCACCATTCCTGCATCAGAATCAGGGCTTCGTGCACCTGCGCGGTGCCAGGTGCCGGATTGGAATTGCAAATTTAACCTCTTTTATGGAGTTGAGGCTTGATTTGGATTAATTTTTGAAGAATTTGTAACTTTTACCTCTCTATTTCGCCACCCGTCTGATCTGCGAGAGGGTGGAGATGGAGCGTGGCGGGAATCAGGGATTGAAGAGATCCTTGTTGTAATAATCCAATATGCCGTTGGCGAAATCGAGAGCCTGTCGGGCTTTGGCATTATCGGGATCTATACGGAGCGCTTCAAGATAATCGCCGATTGCGGCCGCGCGATGTCCGGCGCCGAAATGGCGCATGCCGCGCATAGTGAGCGCCTCGGTATCGTTAGGATTCTCGGCGAGATAATCGGTGATTCGGGCTATTGCCTCGTCGGCATCGAGCGCCAGAGTCTGCTGGCGGAGATCTTCGATTGTCATGGTCGGTAGTGATAAATGTGATTACTGATAATTAGAGGTGCCGGAGGAGGGATGGCAGGCTGGTGCTTACTTTCGGATTATAAGAGCGCGCTCTAAAGGAGAAGCGAGTGGGAGCATGTCGAAATCACTGCAGAGTGATACGAGCCGCCTCCACCGGCGAGTCGAGGAAGAGAGATGCAAGCCTATTGAATTTATCCGGGGCTTCAGTGGTGAGGAATCTCATGGTGCCGCTCTTAGAGCAGCTGTGGGCCATCTCGGGATGCCGGTCGAGATAATCGGCAAGCGAATCGGCCACCAATCTTCCCTGCGGGATGATATTCACCCGCTCCGGCATATAGCGGCGTATCTTGGGGAGGAGGATAGGGTAGTGGGTGCACCCCAGCAGGAGAGTGTCGATCAGCGGATCGGCAGCGAGCACCTCATCGCAATATTTCTTTACGAAATAGTCGGCTCCCGGACCATCGGCCTCACCATTCTCGATGATTGGCACCCACATCGGTGCGGCCACCTCCGAGAGAGAGATCTGCGGGAATAGTTTGGCGGTCTCTATGCGATAGGAATGCGACATTATGGTGCCCGGAGTAGCCACGACCCCCACATGCTTGGTGGCCGATATCGCATCGAGAGCCTCCACCGTGGGGATGATTACCCCCAGCACACGGCGCTCCGGGTCGATCAGCGGCAGGTCGCGCTGCTGAATCGAGCGCAGAGCCTTGGCCGAGGCCGTATTGCAGGCCAGAATCACCAGCCGGCAGCCGGCATCGAAGAGATGACGCACGGCCTGGAGCGTAAAGTCATAGACTATGTCGAAACTGCGCGCGCCGTAAGGGGCGCGCGCATTATCTCCGAGGTATAGATAGTCGTACTGTGGCAGGCGATTGCGTATCTCCTTAAGGATGGTCAGTCCGCCATAGCCCGAGTCGAATATTCCTATTGGTGTCAAAGCATAGAGGGGTCATGTCCCGTGGTCTGCAAGAGATTCCCCACGGGGGTGATGGGATATCAGAGACCGAGTTTTTTCTTCACGAGAGGAGTCACATCCTCGGCCGGAGCACTGTAGTAGAATACGATCTCCGAAGCGCTGCTCTGGATCAGAGTGTAGTTGCCCTCACGGCCCACCGACTCGATTGCATTGCGGATCTCGGTAGTGATCGGGAGGAAGAGCTCCTGCTGCTTCTGGGCGATATCGGCCTCAGCCTTCTGAGCAAACTCCTGATAGCGGGCCTGTGAATCCTGGAAAGCCTTCACCTTGCGCTCCATGATAGCGGGCAGGGTGTTGGTGTCATTCTGCATGGCCTGGAGCTCCTCGGCCTGCTTCTGGAGGTCTTCCTGAAGCGACTTGGCCTGCTCGTCGTATTTGGCAGCCACCTCTTCGAGCTGCTTCTGAGCGGCGGCAGTGGCCGGCATCACGCGGATTACCTCATTGACGTCGACGAGACCGATTTTCACATTCTGGGCAGCGGCCATCATCGGGAGGGCCAGTGCGATGAAAAGAAGAAATTTCTTAAACATTGGAATTTATTGGATTTTTAATTTTCAATTCTAACTTCTGATTCAGTCAGCAGTGGATTACTTGGAGTAACCCAGCTTGGCGAGCACCTCATTGCTCACATCGATACGCGGCGAGGCGAATACGATGCTCTGCGACGAAGCGCGGTCGAAAATCACCTGATATCCCTTCTCCTCGGCCACAGCCTTCACGGCATTGTAGACATCCTCCTGGATAGGTTTCATCAGCGACTGGCGCTTCTTATAGAGTTCACCTTCCGGGCCGAAGTACTTATATCGGGTATCGGTCACCTCCTTCTCCTTGGCCACAATCTCCTCCTCGCGTTTCTTCTTCTGATCATCGGTGAGGAATACCATATCGGCCTGATAATTCTTATACATAGTTTCGGCCTCCTTCGATAGCTCGGCCACCTCCTTCTCCCATCGGAGCGATACTTGGTTGAGCTGTTCGTTGGCCATTTCATATGATGGCACATTGCGGAGCACATAGTCCATATCCACGAGGGCGAACTTCTGGGCGCGGGCGCCGAAGGCGCAGGCCACCGCGATGGCGGCCAATATGAGGAGCTTCTTCATATGCGATTGCGTATTTAGGTTTACATATCTTAGAACATCGCAGAGCGCGATGGTTTTAGGTCTTTAAGAATTTTTAGCATTCCGGGGTGAGACGTATGGCATCCTCTCCCGGAATGCCGGGTTTCGGCGCCGACGAGAGCGCCGCCGGCATCATGATCAGAACTCCTGACCCAGCACGAAGTGCAGCTGGCTGCCGCCTCGGCGACCCTGCACCACATCGAAACCATAACCCCAGTCGATACCGAGGAAACCGAGCATCGAGAGATACACGCGGGCACCCACACCGGCCGAGCGCTTCAGATTGAAGGGCTGGAAACGGTCGACGGCTGTCCAACAGTTACCCGCCTCGGCAAATGCCAGTGCATAGATTGTGGTCGAGGGCTGAAGCATGAAGGGGAAGTGGAGCTCGAAGGTATACTTGGCATAGGCGTAGCCCTCCTGGCCCCATGGGGTGAACTGACCATTGTCGTAGCCTCGCATCGAGATTGTCTCGGTGGCATAGGTCGACGAACCCGACATGCCGTCGCCACCGAAATAGAATGTCTCGAACGGAGTCTTGATATTACGGTTGTAAGATCCGAGCAGAGCGAAGTCGGCGCGGGTCATCAGCACGAGAGTCCACTGCCCGTCGGGGTCGGTGAGCGGAGTGAAGGTCTTGCTCTTGAACTTCAGCTTCCAATACTCGATCCATTTATAGAGCTGCGCCTTGGCGGTGGCGTCATTGAGGGTATTGGCCTCATAGGCGAGCTGCCCCCAGTTCTTTTTCTGGAAGAGCGACACCGGGGGAGTGAGCTGCAGGTCGAGCGAGAACTGCGAGCCTCGGCGGGTATAGATCGGGTTGTCGATCGATGAGCGGGTGAGCGACAGATTGAGTGTCAGCGCATTGGATACACCATTGTTCATGTAGTAGAGCCAATCCCAGTTCTTGAGGTAATACCACCGATAGCCCAATGATGCCTGGAAGGTGAAATAGTCGTCGGGCCAAGTGAGGCGCGTGCCGAATCCCACCTGCACGCCTGCCATCTGAAGCACCTTGTTGGGGTCGTAGGCATTCTGATAGGCATAGTTGCCATAGTTGGAGCCGTAGGAGCCGCCGTAATAGATGGAATTAAGGTAGGCATTGTTCCAGCTATTGTTGTAGTAGCTGGAGTTCACGCCGGTATATCGTGAATAGTCGGCCGAGATAGAGAAAGAAGTGGGGCGCTTGCCGCCAAACCAGGGATCGAAGAATGAGATCGAATAGCTCTGGTAATACTTCGCATTGGTCTGAGCCGAGATTGAGAAGGTCTGGCCGTCGCCACGGGGTATGATACCCTGATAGCTCTTCGGGTTGAAGAGATTCTTAAGTGAGAAGTTGGAGAATGAGAGAGCCACCTGACCGGTGACACCCGTCTGTCCCCAACCGAAAGAGAGCTGCACCTTATCATTGGGTTTCGACTCCAGATTGAGCACGATATCCACTGTGCCGTCATTCTCATTCGGCTCCGGACGCATATCGATATTCTCCGGGTTGAAATGACCCGAGGCTGCGATCTCGCGCATCGAACTGATGAGATCCGTCTTCGAGAAGAGATCACCCGGACGGATGCGCAGGTCGCGGCGTATCACCTTTTCGTAGAGCTGGTCGTTGCCATTGATCACCACCTGATTGATACGGGCCTGCTGACCCTCATGGATACGCATCTGCAGCGCCACCGAATCACCCTCGATTTTCTCCTCGATAGGCACGATATTGAAGAAGAGGTAGCCGTTGTCGAGATATACGTTGGATACCGCATCATCATCGGTAGAGAGTCGCTTGTCGAGTCGCTTCTGGTTGTAGACTTCGCCCGGGTAGATGCCCAGCACCTGATTGAGCGTCTCGGTGGGATACACCGTATTGCCCACCCATGAGATGTCGGAAATATAATACTTCTTACCCTCATCGATGGTCAGGAACACATCGATATGGTTGTCGTCATACTTCGCGATAGAATCGTGGGTGATTTTGGCATCGCGGAAACCGAGTTCGTTGTATTTTTCGATGATGCGCCGGCGGTCGTCGGCGAAATCGGAGTCGACAAATTTCTTCTGCTTGAAGAGATTGAGGATATTGCCATCCTCATTGGTCTTCTTCATGGCGCGCTTCACGCGGCCGTCAGAGAGCACCTCATTGCCGTCCACGTAGATCTTATGCACCTTCACCTTATTGTGGCGGTCCACCTTGATCGTCACAATCTCCTGATTCTCCTTGCTCAGGTCGGGTTGCTGTATCACCGATACGGCTGCATTCTTGAAGCCCTTGGCGGCATAATACTTCTCCACGATCTGCTTCACTCGGCTTATGATATTTGGGGTGAGCTGCTGTCCCGGCACCATGCCGAGACGCTCATTGAGGTCTTTCTTCTCGCCACCCTTCACACCTTCGTAGCGGAGTTCGGCCATGCGTGGCTGCTGGCGCAGTGCGATATTGAGCCAGACCTTGTCGCCCAGCATCTTCTCCACAGTGATCTGCACCTTCGAGTAGAGCCCCTGACGCCAGAACCGCTTCACGGCATTGGTGATGGCATCGCCCGGGATATCGATATGTTCGCCCACGCTCAGGCCGGAATAACCGATTATCACATAATCCTCCACATGCGAGATACCGCTCACGGATATACCTGCTATCTCATAATTGCGCGGGATAGGTGAGTAGATGATTTCCGGATTGTAGATAGTATCGCCGGCCGCAGCCTGAATCGGGGGCACCGGCGCGGTGCTGCCGGTGGCTGACTGGGCGGTGGCACTGAGGGTTGCACCTGCGCTGAGCAGGAGGGCCAGAAGTATGGAATATCTATTGGTCATTGGTTCTGGATTTGGGCGCTTGTTTTGCCGAATCGGCGTTCGCGGCGCTGGAAATCGATAATGGCTTCGGCATAAGCCTCCTTGCCGAAATCAGGCCAGAGGATGGGGGTGAAATAGAGTTCGCTGTAGGCTATCTGCCATAGCAGGAAGTTGGAGATTCGCTCCTCGCCGCCGGTGCGGATCAGCAGGTCGGGGTCGGGCATGCCGGCGGTGGCCAGCGAGTCGGCCACATCGCTCTCCGAGATTGCCTGCGGGTCGAGCTCACCCTGCATGGCTCGGGTGGCCAGACGGCGGGCCGCCTCGGCTATCTCCCAGCGGGCGGAATAGGATAGACACATGCCCAGCGTCAGTCCGGTGCAATGGGCAGTGGCCTGCTGCGCGTTGAGCAGGCGGGTGCGGGCCTCGGGGGGTATGCGGTCGATATCGCCAATCAGGCGGATGCGCACATTATTCTCCAGCAGCTCCGGGAGCTCCCGCTCTATAGCCCAGCCTATGAGGTGCATCAGCGTGTCGACTTCCTCCTGCGGGCGGTTCCAGTTCTCGGTCGAGAAGGCGTAGAGGGTGAGATACTCGATGCCGAGGTCGGAAGAGAATTCAGTGGCGCGGTGCACAGCCGTCACACCTTCGGCATGTCCGGCGCTGCGGGGCTCCCCCTTGAGGTTGGCCCATCGGCCATTGCCATCCATGATGATGGCCACATGGCGCGGTATCCGGCTCATATCTATATTCTTTAGCAAAGCATCGAGGCTCATATTCTTTAGGGCGGGTTATTGGAGATTGAAAAGATGATTGTAGAGATAAGCGGTGAGGTCAGTCCTTGTAATTGCACGTCTGGCAACGCTTGGAAAATTCATAGCTTATCGTGAAAGTGAGGGTGGAGTACCAGTCGGTATTCTTCACAAACGAACTCTTGATACCCATCGGGTCGTCGAGCTGCGGGCCGTCGAGACGGTCGGTGAATACCTTCTTCATCAGGAACTCCAGTCCCAGATTGAGGCGCTTGTTGATTTTGAACTTCGCTCCGATGCCGAATGGCAGGGTGAAGGCTGCTGTAGTCGAGCCGTCCACGGTCCATAGCGTCATGGAGAGTCCGCCGGTGATATAGGGGGAGAAGCGTTTCAGTTTGCGGTATCTCTCACCCATACCATAATTGAAGAAATTGAATTCCGCCATTTCACCGATCTCATAGAATGTGGTAGAGAATCGATAAGTCTCGCCGGTGGGAAACACATTGGTCATCTGCTCCGAATTGCCACGCAGCCCTCCGGTGTAGAAATTAGTCTTGAAAGCCCATCGCGGATTGGCGATATAACGGAAAAGGAGTTCCAGATCCCACGAAGGGTTCTGGTAGAGATTCGAGGTATTGGCATCGCCCAGATATCCCGACATGCCGATACCGCCACCGATGTCGAAACGGTAGTCTTCCTGCGCCTTCATGCTGAGCGATCCCAGCAAGAGGAGCATCAGGGCCATCAGGGCCGGTATGAGAGGTCGGTTGCTCATAGGGTTATGACTATGGAATCAGAAGAGAGGGGCGAATGTGAGGCGTGCCAGCACAGCGCGCCACACCTGCGGATTAAGATGCCCCGAGGCATCCATGCCGCCATACAGGTAGATATATGGGCAATCCCACTCCACATCGCTGCCATCCACAAAATAATGGATGCGGCGCACATCATAAGCCTTCGTATTGGCCCGGTTCTGCCAGTGGGCACCGAGCGAGGCCTCCTTGCGCGTGGTGCTCACCACAGCATCGGCTGCATAGAAAGAGGGCACATAATTCGGGAGCTGCAGCAGCGACTCAGCCTTCATCCAGTTCACACCATTATCATAGGAGAGATACACAGTGCGGTTCACACTCCCATCGGCCTTACGGCCGCCCAGGGCGAGAAGCACACTGAATTCTGTCTGAATCCATGAAGTGGCCGTCTGTCGGTAATTGAAATAGGGCACCACTGTGAGATCCTGCATCTCCGGGAGGGGAGTATTCGAGATCTTGGCCCATGAATAGCCATCATAGGCCCAGGTGTCGCCATATACCCGACCCTGACGCTCACCGCCGGTGAAATTGCCGATCGGTTCGGTGGTCCAGGCCGAAGTGAATGTATTGAAATTCGAGAGTCCATCAACCGGGAAATCGGCCGGAATCTCCTTGGCCGTATATGAGGCCGGGCGCGGATATGTGTCGTGATAATATCGGCCGGCATCGGGGCGTATGCCCAGCACTGCATCGCCGAAGGCGCCGATCAGCGTGGTCCAGTTGGCTCCGGTTGCGCTCCACTGAGAGCCATCGGCCGAAGTATAGAGGTCGCCTGTATCGGCCAGGATATACAGCTGCTGCGAGGTGGCAGTCAGTGTGCGCACCTGCGGCGTGAAGGGGAAGTTCACTGTGGCCAGTTGCCATCTGGCAGAAGCCGGCTCGGCAGTCTGCGCCATGGTGTAAGAGCCATCAGCCTCGGCCACGAGGGTAAGGGTGCGGTCGGCCATAGTCACAGTGCGCTGCTCCTTCGGCTGCGGGGCAGCCGAGGGGAGCGGTGCGATAGCTGCCTTATCCCACATCAGCGAGTCGGCCACCATCTTATGCACATTCACCTTCAGAGTATATGTCTGCGACAATGCATTATCCTCAGTGGCCAGAATTAGCCGCACATTGCCGGTGAAATCGATAGAATCCTTAGGCGACTCCTTATAATCTATCACACCTGTGCGGGTCTTGCCATCGGTCATCTCGATAGTGGCACTCGTCACGGCGGCCGGGAAGGTGATATTGGCCACCAGTTTGTCGATTGCCGTTCCCACAGGGAGCGAGTCGGCATTGAAGATCACCGCGTGATCCAGATCGATTGAGAAATATACGGAGTCAAGGTTTGCCAGCACCTTGGAATTGGCAGTGAGCGAGAAGCCCTGCACGGCCACCGACACGG
This sequence comes from Muribaculaceae bacterium, assembly GCA_029051525.1. GTDB lineage: Bacteria > Bacteroidota > Bacteroidia > Bacteroidales > Muribaculaceae > Lepagella. The sequence continues at coordinate 17,078 of JAIDKG010000073.1, read as the reverse complement.
CGGGCTCATAGGGTGGTTCTTCGCTCTTATCGGCGTTGCATGCACCCAAAGCGATTGCGGCGCCGAGGAAAATCGGCGCCAGACGCATCGGGATGTGGGCTGGTTTCAACAGTTTCATGAATAAAAATTGCTTTCAACTTGCAAAGATAATACTTTATTACGAAATATGCGCCACTTGCAGAGTGCAAATTGGCCTACGACCTCGTAATTGGTATTATTCCGCCCCTCAGAGTGGAGGGAGCGGATGGCCTGAGCTCTGGCGAGAGGGGAGAGCGGCTTATTTAAAATCGCCGCACCTCCGACTCTGAAATTTTAAGGCACGCGCGCTCTAAGGCGCGTGCTCAATAGTGGGGGTTGAGATATAGCGAAAGAGAATTGGCTCCGATATGGTAATTCTCCTTCAGTATTAATGCGGCAGGATTATATGCCGGTGCCTTCACGCCGCTGCTCAGGATCAGCGGAGAGGTCTCCACGCGGAGCGCGTCGTAGAGGCCGGTGGCCAGAAACTCCCCGAGCACCTCCGCGCCACCCTCCACCAGCAGGGCGGTCATCTTATGCTCTCGGTAGAGTCGGTCGAGGAAATCGGCAAGGGGTTCGGCAGGTTCGCGCAGCAGATGGCGCGTGGAGAGGATATTGGCATCCTGCGGCAACCGCTCGCTGCGGCGCGTCAGCGGAATCGGGCGGTCAGAGCCCGGCCATAGCCTACAGTCCAGACGCGGATTATCGGCAATTACCGTGTTTACCCCCACCATAATCCCCTGGAACCCGGCACGCAGACGATGCATCGCCACCTGCGACACCGCTCCCGAGAATACCACCCGCTCCTTCGGAGCTTCCCCAGGCGAGGGGAGTCCGGCACCGATATAACCGTCGGCGCTCTGCGCCCACTTCAGCATCACAAAAGGTCGGCGCAGCCTGTGGGCAGTCATGAAGGGGAGGTTGAGAGCAGTGCATTCCTCCTCCAGCACTCCGGTCACCACCTCGCGGCCGGCCTCGCGGAGCATCCGGATGCCGCGCCCCGACACCTCCGGGAAAGGGTCGGGGGCACCGACCACAATCCTTCCGATCCCCTCCTCGATAAGGAGCCGGGCGCAGGGGGGAGTCTTCCCATAATGCGAGCATGGCTCAAGGGTGACGTAGATTGTGGATTCCGGCAGCAGCCGGCGGTCGGCCGCGCTCACAGAGCGCACCGCATTGACCTCGGCGTGCGGACCGCCATATCGGCGATGCCATCCCTGACCGATCACACGTCCGGAGGGATCAGTAATCACCGCCCCCACCATCGGATTGGTATAGGTGTGGCCATATCCGCAGGCTGCAAGTTGCAGCGCACGGCGCATAAAACGGGTATCTGACTCGATGCTCATGAAATATAAACGCCGCTTTTGCCCAACTTATTTTTTTTGCTTAACTTTGCAGTGATTCGGTTGTACCCGAATTTTCGTGTCTTCTCTCCTCCCGACGAGTAAATTTTACTAACCATAAACAGATACATGAAAGTATTACGCACCCTTGCGGCCGCCACCCTTATAGGCGCCGCATCAATCACAACAGCTATGGCTCATGAAAATCCATTCCTGAAGCCCTATGCCACACAGTTTGAGATCCCTCCCTACTCACAGATCGAGAACTCAGACTTCATTGCTGCCATCAAGGCCGGCATAGCGGAGCAGGACCGCAACATGGAGGCAATCATCAAAAATCCGGCTGCCCCCGACTTCGACAACACCATTCTCCCCCTCGAGAATCTCAGCCCGATTCTGGAGCGTGTAGCCTCGGTATATTTCCACTATGACAATGCCCTCAACACACCCGAGTTTGCAAAACTGGCCGATGAGGCAATTCCCCTGCTCAATGACGCATCCAACCGCGTCAACCTCAACGATGCACTCTTCGACCGCATCCGTAAGGTCTACGACCGCCGCGACCAGCTGGGACTGAATCCGCTGCAGAAGCGCCTGGTGGAGAAATACTACCGTCAGTTTGCCGAGCAGGGCGCCGCTCTTCCGGCCGACCGTAAGAAAGAACTCGTGCGCATCAACAACGAGCTTTCCAAACTCTTCATCCAATACAACAAGAATCTTCTCGGCGCCACCAACTCATTCTATATCGTGGCCGGAGAGGATGAGGTGGCCGGACTTCCCGAGTCATCGCTCGGCACAGCCCGCGAAGAGGCCCGTGAGCGCGGCCTCGACGGCTATGTATTCACTCTTCATGCGCCCAGCCGCCTCCCGGTGCTCCAGAGCGCCGAAAATCGCGAGCTGCGCCGCAAGATGTATGAGGGTTACACCACCCTCGCCACTTCGGGCGAATACAACAACCTCCCCGTGATTGAGAAAATCGTGGCTCTTCGTGCCGAAAAAGCCCGTGTGATGGGCTTCGACAACTTCGCCCAGATGATGACCTCACGCGTGATGGCCAAGACCCCCGAAGCCGCCGAGAACCTCCTCATGCAGGTATTCACCCCCGCCGTGGCCCGTTCGGCCGAAGAGGTGGCCGACATGCAGGCCTATGTCGACGCCGAGGGTGGCAACTTCAAGATCGCTCCCTGGGACTACTATTACTATGCCGAGAAAGTGAAGAAGCAGAAATATGACTTCGACGAGGCCGAGGTGCGACCCTACTTCTCACTCGAAAATGTGCTCAAAGGTCTCTTTGAGGCTTCGGAGCGTCTTTACGGCATCAAGATGGTAGAGCTTCCCGATGCACCCAAATATATGGATGAGGTGACCGTCTACGACGTGCAGGATGCAAAGACAGGCGAGCATATCTCAATCTTCATGACCGACTATTTCCCCCGCGCCTCCAAGCGTCAGGGCGCATGGATGGAGGAACTCCAGACAGCCGGTCTTTATGGCGACGGCACAATGAAGCGCCCCATCGTCTACAATGTCGGCAACTTCACCCGTCCCTCAGGCGACACCCCCGCTCTTCTGACACTCGATGAGGTGGAGACCACATTCCATGAGTTCGGCCACGCCCTGCAGGGTATGCTCACCCGTGCCCCCTACAAGTCGCTGGCCGGCACCCACGTAGACCGCGACTTCGTGGAGATGCCCTCCCAGATGAACGAGCACTTCGCCTTCTCGCCCGAACTTCTCAAGAGCTATGCACGCCATTATCAGACAGGCGAGGTGATCCCCGATTCTCTCATCACCAAGCTCAACAACTCGGCTAAATTCAACCAGGGCTTCGTGACCACCGAGCTCGCCGGTGCAGCCCTGCTCGACCTCGCATGGGGCCAGCATGACGGAAAGAATGTGGATGTGCTCGGATTCGAGAAGCAGGTGGCCGACAAAATCGGTATGCCGGCCGAGATTACATTCCGCTACCGCTCACCCTACTTCAAGCATATCTTCGGCGACGACGGCTATGCCTCCGGCTACTACACCTATCTCTGGAGCCAGGTGCTCGAAGCCGATGCCTGGGAACTCTTTGAAGAGAAAGGAATCTTCGATCCCGAGACAGCCACCCGCCACAAAGAGATCATCCTCCAACCCGGCGATACAGAAGATGCCATGGTGCTTTTCGAGCGCTTCCGCGGCCACAAGCCCGATGCGCGCGCTCTGCTCCGCCTGCGCGGATTCGAGTAATTCATAATTTGAATAATATAGGATTTGATAATGTTGATTGGTGGTGTTGCGTGATGCAACGCCACCAATTTTTTAGTGTAGCGGAGCAGAGGAGGAGAAAGTCATACGTATCTTCCGCTATTCTAATTGTGGCGAATTCGCCATAATTAAAATGGGGATTATATACCTTCTCCCAGATTCCTATGAACTCAAGAGTGTTTCTGTTGTATAACCAGTCGGTGATAAAGAAATCACCGTCCATGGCATGCCGCATATCTGTTAGACAGATATATTCCTCACCGTTAACTTTGTCTTTTCGACCCATTCAGATGTGCTTAGAATGAAAGACGGTAACCCGGCATTCATTCTAAAGTGGTCAAATTCGACCATTTTAAAATTGGGATTGTGGATAATATCCCATGTTCCAAGAAATTTGATGGTATAGCGTGTCCTAAAACATACCTTATCTTCCGTTATGCGAGATAAATATTCTATAATTCAGATAGTTAGAAATTCGTGGTGTGCTGATGGTGTACTAATTAGTTGGATAAATCGAAAATAGAATCCTCGATTTTGGGATTTTTAAGAGGTGTTAGTTATATTTAATACGATTCTTTTTCGCTGAGCTTCCAAAGATTTGAAAGATTTGAGGAACTGAATATTGGCGCATTGAGAAAAATTCGTTAACTTTGCTGTTGAATTGGCTTTGGTCAGTTTACGACATATTGGAAAATAAGAAGCGTTATACTTATCTTGTAGTTTGAGAACGTAGGAATTTCACAAACTTGTGCGAGAGATAGCATAGTGGTTCTCACGCGTATAGCGTGGGCTATTATTATTACATCAGCACAAATGTTTCCCTACGACCTTCAAACTAAGACGTGGTATAGTTGGCTCACGTTTTGTTTAATTCTAATATTATTTATCATGAGAAGAACTCCTACAGAAGCTGAACTGGAATACATTCCCAATGTAACCTTCAAGAGAAACGCAATTTGCCAGAATTATATGCAGTACGGTATGGATGGCGACATACAGGATTATCTCGCCGAACAGTTGGATGCAAACCCTAAATTGCTTGCTTGGCTATTTGACGATGCGTCTCTTATTGGTAAAAGCCATCTCGCACTTGACTGCGGTAGATTCGAAGCATTCCAAGATTTCTATAATTCACTCAGTATATATGGTGATTGAAACATCTCTTATCAAACTTGATGAAGCCGTAGACGAAGGTTTAAAACTTTCAGCTGGCTCTAAGGTTTTATTGCCTACAGGGGATGAAGCCGAAATATATGGATTCATCGCTATTGATGATGATATACTTAGTATCAATGTTGATACCCCCCCCTTAGGTGAATGTCAGGTATTCTCGAACAGAGTTATTTTCTTTTTAGAAAAACATCTCCTTAGATTCCCTATATTCAAGAGTGTTTGCAAGACTACCGCAGATCGTTATGGAGTTTACTTGCTCTATGTACCTAAATTATGCCATTTGCCATCGGAGTGGCATCGAAAATACTATAAAGAGTCTATGCGTAAGGAGAAGCCCCATCCCCAGGTTTGGCAAATTGAAGGAATCCGAATAGAAGAAAATGTTGCCTATTATTACCCTGAAGAGTCAGATTTGTATTTTGAGTCTAATTCCAAACTTGAAGGGATTGGATCGGGATTTGTTGTTGTGACAAGACGCATCTCACCACTCTCGGGAGATATAAAATATGAGATATTTGATTCTCACAGTGTAGTGGTAGAACGATAATGAGGATCTGTAATTTTGCTTCACTTGAAGATAAATTTAATTTCGGTAGATACCAAGGCCTCAGTTTGGCCGATGTCTTGGATATTAACTCCTCTTATCTGAGCTGGTGCATCAAGCATTGTACTGGTATGATCTTTCAATTGACAGATTCTGCGGTTGAAGAGATAAGAGCAGTTTACCCGAAGTTCATTATGGATAGTCTCTTTGAAGATAAAAGAATATGGAATCTTTATCGACATGATAATGAAGAATTGAACAATGATTATGTGGCAGATTGGGATGATTCATCAGATTATGAGGAGGCGCGTACGTATGAGCGGTATGGAGGGTCATGGGCGCAAGATGTTGAAGGTTACTCGGATGATGATATAGATACTATCTTTGATGGAGATCCAAATGCCTTTTGGAATATTGATTAATTTAGGGATATTCAGTTAATGGTGTGATTTTTCAAGCCGAAGATGGGCTATGATTTCCGTGTAGAGGCGCGGAATTGATTCTGAGTTTTCCCTCAAAAAGTACCCCAAAATTGCTTAAGACCTAAAAATTAATATCTTAAAACTTGCATATGTCGTATATTATGGTTGCTTTTGTAACCATAATATACGACATCAATGAGAACAGGAAGACCAGTCAAGAAGGAGACACCATACAAGATAATCGTCCACACCAACGGCGGCAGAAGATACGCGTCCACCAAAATAGCTATGGTCGGCGAGGACGGCAAAAAGCAGTATCGTCACAAGCATTGGGGGACGGTCGATGACGACAATCGCTTTCATCCGAACGCTACATATTTCAACGCATCTCCGGCGGAGCGTGCCAAACTCATATTTCCGGCAGAGTGGATACTTGATGAAGCCAGAGGCCGGGGCGAAGACAAACGAGGACGCGTTGAGTATTCCAAGGATGATGTCGACAGGCAATATGGTCCGACATGGCTTCTTGACAAAGTCGCCGATGCAACCGGAGTCCGAAGTGACCTTCTGAAGGTATTTGACAATAACGAGGAGAAGGTCAATCAGATACTGACGATGGCGTATTTCCCGTTCATTGACAACCGTTCTAAAACATACCATGCCTCGGGCGGAATAACTAAATAGAACAAATTTAACCTTGCTTTTATCAGTTATCACATAAGAATTTATTAATTTTGTAGTTTGATTAAAGTATGGACCGACCCGGCGGCCATCCGCGACCTTCGGTTCTGATGAAAGACAATCTATAGAATAAACTTACACAATGGCTTACAATCCCTATGGCGGCGGACTGCGCGGTTGGTTTGAATCCATTCCACCGGTGACACGCAACCTTATAATCATCAACCTCCTGATATGGATCATCGAGGCTGTGAGCGATTCATTCGGTAGCTCGCTCATCGACCTGCTCGGACTTCACTTCTTCTGGGGATTCTCCGGATGTGACTTCAATCCGATTCAGCCGGTGACCTATATGTTTATCCACGATCAGCACTATTTCCTGCATGTGGGTTTCAATATGTTTACCCTCTATATGTTCGGTCGCATCATCGAGCATCAATGGGGTGCGAAGCGTTTTCTGCTGTATTATTTCGTGTGCGGCATCGGTGCAGCCCTGGTGCAGGAGCTGGTATGGTATCTCACATGGCATTCCGAATTTATCGACAAGATAGCTGACCAGATCACCATGCGTCTCACTCCCGACCGGATGGAGTATTATCTCTCCACCCAGCCTGAGATATTCGGCCCGCTCATGGATCAATTCCGCAATAGTCTGATCACCATCGGAGCGTCGGGCGCCATCTTCGGCATATTGCTGGCATTCGCATTCATGTTTCCCGACATGCCGCTCTACTTCATGTTTATCCCCATGCCGATCAAGGCGAAATATATGGTGGCCGGTTATGCGGTGCTTGAGTTCTTCCTCGGGGTAAGTTCCTACGGAGGTTCAGTGGCTCACTTCGCCCACTTGGGCGGCCTGCTATTCGGTCTCATCATGCTCCTGTGGTGGCGGCATAGGGAGCGGCAGAAGAATGGAGGCCGGCGTAATCCATTCAGTGGTAAGTTTTAAGCCTGCCGGTTACTTCAATATTCACAGAATCTAAGAGTTACTAATGATACTTGTATCACCCTTACTTCGCATGGTGGCCTCAGTGCTCACCATCCTGCTTTACATCGCCACGGCGATATCCTGCTTCGGTGGCACCATCTCGCCCGAGATTACTCCGTTGGGTTCGGTGCTTGTGATCGGTATGCCGGTGCTTGTCACCATCTCGGCCATCGTGACCGTGCTATGGTTCTGCTTCGGCCATTGGCTGGTGGGTTCGCTGGGAGTAGTGATGTTTCTGGTGTGTGCCTCCCCGATCAAGATGTGGTTTCCCATGGGGTCGAGCAAAGAGGCTGCCCCCGGCAATCCCACCTTCACCCTCCTCACATGGAATATCCTGCATGGAGCCGACCTCGGGCAGCCCACCGACACCGGATCGCGCACACTGCGCACCATCCTCGAAGTCGACCCCGACATAGTGTGCATGCAGGAGATGACCGGCTTCACCCCTAAAGATCTGCGACACTTCTCGCAGGCCAGCGTCGATAGCCTGCTGAAGCGCTATCCCTATCAGCTCGGAGTGGGGCGCACATACGATATCTGTATCCTGTCGAAATACCCGCTGCGCCATGTATATTTCGGGAGCGTCAACAACTTCATCCTCTCCCAATACTGCACAGTCAAGGTAGGAGGCCGCGAAATCGCACTGGCCAACATCCACCTCCCATCCTTTGCCCTCGACGAGAAAGAGAAAGGGATCTTCACCCCCCGAGGCACAAAGAAAGAGAAAGAAGCGCTCACCAAGCAGATCTACCGCAAACTCAAACATGCCATACCCCTTCGAGCCGATGCAGCCGAAAAAGTGATGCGCGGATTTCAGCCCATGGCCATGCCAGTGGTGGTGGTAGGCGACTTCAACGATGTGCCCGCCTCCTGGACCTATCGCCTCTTCCTCAAAGACGGCTTCAAAGATGCCTATTGCGCCACAAATTTCTTCCCCACCTACACCTTCTATCCCCACGGCTTCTACTTTCATCTTGACCAGGTGATGTACCGCGGCAACATCCGTCCGCTCTCGGTGGAGCGCCTCGATGTGCGCACCTCCGACCACCTCCCCCTGCTCGCCACCTTCGAGATTCTCCCCGGCTACTGATGCGTGCCGCCGCGCCCTCATCCCCCTCATATCCCCCTCATATCGCTCTTTACACTCCCGGCTCCGAGTGGGCGCGGGCAGGAAGAAGAGGGAATTTTAAAGAAAAGTCGCAAAATAGTTTGTAAATGTGAATATTATGCCTAAATTTGCCGTCTGTAACTGGCTTTGGGTATAACTATTTTGGCTTCTCAAGGGTTATAACCATAGGGTAATCCTCACCGACAGGGCGCGGCAGTGCAGGGCGCTGCGGTGGCATCGGGAGGCGGGGAGTGCCTGATATGCATAGATAGAGAATCAACATTATACATCGTTTTAATTATGAACAAGACAGATCTTATCAACGAAGTGGCTGCCAAGGCAAGCCTCAACAAAGTTGACGCTAAAGCAGCCGTCGACGCAGTGTTTGAGTCAATCGCGCAGGCTCTGGTCAACGACGACAAGGTGCAGCTCATCGGCTTCGGCACTTTCTCGATGGTTGAGAAGCCCGAGCGTGAGGGCATCAATCCCCGCACCAAGGAGAAAATCACAATCGCAGCCCGCAAGACCTGCAAATTCAAACCGGCCGACGGCCTGGGCAAGTAAGCCTACGGCTCCGACCCTCACATCGCAAATATGACACACGACTGGAAAGCCGCGTTGGCCGCGCTGCAGGGTGACCTGCCCGCAGGTGCCGACGCCGATTCAGCCACTGATAACGACTCCGCCGCTTCCGGACCCTCCGGGAGCGGCGCTGCCGCATCAGCGCGCACACTGCGCCTCTTCTATGAGAAGAAGGGGAGGGCCGGCAAACCGGCCACTATCATCGAGGGATTTGATCCCGCCGACGACACCGAGGCTCTGGCCACAGCCCGCACCCTCAAGCAGCGTATAGGCTGCGGCGGCTCTGCCCGCGGAGGGGAGATACTCCTGCAAGGCGACCGCCGACAGCAGGCCGCCTCATTGCTCCGCGAGATGGGCTATAACGTCAAGGGGGCTTGACGACCGCCACCCGCCACCCGCCTCTCTCCTCAATCACTCTCCTCTGCCTCTCCCCGCATCCAACGCCGATAATCCACCCACCCCCACACATCCATATCCTGCCATCATGCTGACATTGCAACGTGCTTCCGCCGGGTCGGGCAAGACCTACACCCTCACCCGCCGCTACATCGGACTCCTCATTTCAATCAAAGATCCCGGTGCCACAAGGCGCCGACTGCGCACACGTGCCGAACTGGCCGACTCCGTGCAGCACATCCTCGCTGTGACCTTCACCAACAAGGCCACCAACGAAATGAAAGAGCGTATCGTATCGAAGCTCAGTGAGCTGGCATATCCCCCCGCATCGGGTAAGAAGCCCGACTATCTCGACGACTTCACCGCCGAATACTTCGTGACGCCCGCCGAGGTGAGCGAAGCCTGTCGCGAGGCGCTGCATCAGCTCCTCTACGAATACTCCGACTTCAACATCTCCACAATCGACGCCTTCTTCCAGAATATACTCCGCACATTCGCCTACGAATCAGAGCTCCCCGACTCCTATCAGGTAGTGATCGACTTCGATTATCTCGCCCGACTCGCGGCTCAGGGACTCGTGGAGGATCTGGCGCACGGCGAAGCCGACCCCGACGACCGGTTCTGGATCAGCCAACTCATCAATGACTCCAACACCAAAGGTGAGAGCAACTGGAATCTCTTCCAGCGCCGCGTAAAGAATCGCAGCATCGGCGCCAAGGGTGTGTTCGGAATATTGTGCGACATCGCCTCGCAGCTCGAAAAACCGGAGACAGAGCGCGTGGTCTCCATCCTCGACGAGTATGAACTCACCGGCCTGACACTGCGCGAAGCCTACAACCGTATCGAAGAGGAGCGCCGGCGGCGCAGCGCCGAACTCTTCGGCCCCCTGATTGCGGCATCGGCAGCCATGCTGCGCGAATATGGCAGATACATCCCTGAAGATGCGGCAACGGACGGCATCGGTTCAGCAGCCCATCAGGGAGCAATGGCGGCACTCCTTCCCAACGGTAAGACCACCTACAAATACTTGTGCCGCGTTGTGGCTCCCGATGCCGACCCGCTCGACGGCGATATAAAGTTTTCGAAATTGGGCAACAAATTTTTAGCCTCAAAAATAAGCCCTGCTAAACAGCGTGAGATGGCCGACCTGCAGCCCGTCTACGAGCATTTCCTACAGACCTACCAGAACTGGCGTGCATATATCGATAGTCAGGAAGTGGTCTGCTGGTCGCACATATGTCAGGCGCTTCCCCGTGTGGCCCTGCTCAATACGCTCCGAGGCCGCATCAACGCATATCTCACCGAAAACGATGCCATGAAGATGGCCGACACCAACGCCATGATACACCGTATCATAGCCGACGATGATGTGCCCTTCATCTACGAGCGCCTCGGCACCCGCCTCAACCACTTCCTCATGGATGAATTTCAGGACACATCCCTCCTGCAGTGGGAGAACTTCCGTCCGCTCCTCGAGGAGAGTGAATCGCATGACCACGACAACCTTATAATCGGCGATGCCAAGCAGAGCATCTACCGCTTCCGCAGCGCCGAGCCCACACTGATCACCGATATCGTGCCCGCCTGTTTCCCCGGTCTTCAGGAACGAGGTTTTTCGGTGGCCGAAAACTCCAACTGGCGCAGCCGGCAGCATGTGGTGAGATTCAACAACCTCTTCTTCCGTGTGCTCTCGGAGCGGGTGAGTCCGGCAATGGCCACCCTCTACAGCAACACCGTGCAGCTCCCACGCAGCAGCGCCGACGAGCGCGGATATGTAGAGGTCAATTTCTACGACAAAACTCAGGTGGCAGCCCCAACCGAACAATTGGAGGATTCCGATGCCGCCGACGACAGCAACAGCAGAATCCCCGCCGCAATCGTGCGTCGCATAGGTCTGCTCATCACCTCCCTCCTGCGCCGCGGCTACCATCAGAAAGAGATAGCCATACTCGTGAGTCGGAAAGAGACCGGCAAGCAGCTGATAGCCGGACTCATGGACTACAACACCACCCTCCGGCCCACCGACGACATACTCGAATTCGTGAGTGAAGATTCACTCACACTCGACACCTCCGGAGCCGTAAGCACGGTGATAGAATGTTTCCGACTCATACAGCGCAGTGTGGAGGGTAAACGCTCACAAGAGATAAAGCGCGATGCCCGGGGGAGCACCGACTGGGTGGAGATTCAGAACAACTTCCGCTTCTTCTCAGCCCGTTATCCCGAACTCTCACTCTCCGACCGACTGCAGAAATTCTTTGAAGAGGGTATGGCCGACACCATGATCGACGATATGGTGGCCGGAATGGAGGCCGTGACCCTACCGTCGCTCACCGAGGCCCTCACAGAGCTGTTCACCACCGAGAGCCAGCGCCGCCTGCAAGCCCCATTTCTGGCGGCATTTCAGGATGCCATACTCGATTACTGCGAGCTGCATCCCACCGATATCGGTTCGATGCTCCGCTGGTGGGATGCCACCGGCCACTCCATCACCATCAACTCCCCCGAAGATACCGATGCTATCAATGTGATGACCATCCATAAATCGAAGGGATTGGAGTTTGAATGCGTCATCCTTCCCGATATCGACATCCAATTAAGCATGGCGAGGGAGACACTATGGGTAAATGTCCCCGCCGACTTCAGCTATGCCCCTCTCCTCCCCAAGATGCTCCCCATAGAGTTAATGCGCAAAGCAGCGGAATCCACCCCCTGGAGCGAGCGCTTCGCTCGCGAAGAGCACCACGTGCAGGTTGACCAGCTCAACAAAGCCTATGTGGCCATGACACGAGCAGTGAGCGAAATGTATATCTTCCTCCCGGCCCCCTTCAAAGCCGAGGACTACAATAAGCTCCTTCAGACCGCCGAAGTGCCCGAAGGTCAGCTTCTTGAACCCCGGCTCACCACCGACCAGCGCAGCACCACCCGACTCCGCCACCACGCCTACGAAATATGCCGCGACGCCGACGAGCAACTCACCCTCCTCGCCGAGCGCGAGGAGGCCAAAGCCCGACTCGCAGCCGAAGAGGGGAGAGCCGTAGAAATCTCCGAAATGGAGATGCTCCCCGCAGCCGGAGAGATATGCCATGGCGCCGACGTGTGGAGTTTCCGCTACGGTGCCCCCATAGCCGATGTGGCCTCAGCCCTCAGCAAATCCCGCGCCGGGAAAATGCGCGACGGCGACCTGCGCGAAATCACCCAATACTTCGTCAACTCCGACCGCGAGATACTCAAATTCCACCCCGAGCATACACCCTACATCTCGGATGTGGCCGATGAAGACCGTATCGACCCCCGCTCAGAGGGTAGTCTGAAACATGCGGTGCTCGAACTCGTGGAGCGCGAATCCGATCTCCACACCGCGCTCGAGCGCCTGCGCGGCAAAGGTATGATCACCCGCAAAGTGATGCGCCGCTACGAGGCCGAACTCAGTGAGGCTCTGGCCGCTGTGCGGCATCTCGGATGGTACGACGGCAGCCGTAAGGTGCTCAACGAGCGCCCCATGCTGCGTCGAGGCCTCAAGATGAAGCGCCCCGACCGTGTGATGGTAAGCGCCGAGGGTGATGCAATAGTGGTGGATTATAAATTCGGCGACAAGACCAATTCCTCCGAGCATCGCCGCCAGGTGGGTGAATACATCGGTTGGATGCAGGCCATGGGTATCTATCGCAGCGTGAAGGGCTACCTCTGGTATGTGGCTCATGGCGAAATCGAAGAGGTGACACGCGCCATCCCCCCGAAGCCCCTCGCGCCATCCCGCGGCTGAGCCTCCCCGGCTATATATCCCCCCGATTGCCGGAAGAGAAGTCATCTCCCCCCCACTTAGTGCCGGTGATTTGTCGCTTCCGGAGGCTAATTTGCGTAATTTGGGAAAAATAGCTAAATTTGCAACCGATAACTCTGCCGCCGGCCCGGCCGGCCCCGCCACAGCAGGAAGCATCCTGCTCCGAGAGTGCCCCATCACCATGATGGGATGATGCTCGCCGCGGGGGGATACACCAGGCAGCCAACAACTTATTATTTTGGACACTGACCCTTTACCAACATTCACCGGATCGCCGCTCCTCGCGATGATAGCTCTGGCGATCCGGGCAATCGAATTCCACGCCCCCGACAACTGGGTGAGCTGGATAGCCATTGTGACAATTGCGATTATCTGTCTGATGATCTCCGCATTCGTGTCGGGTAGCGAAATAGCCTACTTCGGCCTCACCCGCGCCCAGATCACTGAGATAGAGGAATCCAACACATCTGCCGCCCGCCGTGCACTAAAGCTCCTCAAAGACTCCGAGCGGCTCTTAGCCACTATTCTGATAGCCAACAATCTGGTCAACATCACGATGGTGGTGCTGCTCACATTCGCCATCAATCAGGCTGTGACCTTCAATTCCGACTTGCTCAATTTCCTGTTGCAGACCGTATTCCTCACCTTCCTGCTGCTGCTATGTGGTGAGATATTCCCCAAGCTCGTGGCCCGTGGCCGCACCATGCAATGGGTGCTCGCAGCCGGCGGCGGACTCGGTGCGCTCTACACCATACTCGGTCCGCTGGCCCGGGTGATGGTGAAATCATCCGGCATCATCAACCGCATGGTGACCAAAAAGCAGGAAGATATCTCGACCGATGTGCTCGAAAAGGCACTCTCCATCTCCGATATCAAAGAGGGGCAGGAGAAGGATATGCTCGAAGGGATACTCAACTTCGGCGAGAAAGAGGTGTCGGAAATTATGATCTCACGTGTCGATGTGACCGATGTGGAATACCACGAGACATGGGAGAATGTCATTAAGGTGATACTCGAATCGGGCTTCTCCCGCATCCCCGTCTACGACACATCGCAAGACACCATCCGCGGCATACTCTATTCCAAAGACCTGCTCCCCTATATCGGCAACCGCGATAATTCATTCCGCTGGCAGACACTGATCCGCGAACCATTCTTCGTGCCCGAAAGCCGCAAGATCGACGATCTGCTCGAAGACTTCCGCCGCAAACGCATACATATGGCCATCGTGATCGATGAATATGGCGGCACCTGCGGCATCGTGGCCCTCGAAGATATAATCGAAGAGATAGTGGGTGAAATCGACGATGAATATGACGACACCTCATCGATGTATACCAAAATAGCCCCCGACACCTACGTGATGGATGGCAAGATATCGATAGGCGACCTCTGCCGTGTGCTCGACGTGGAGGAGGAGAGCCTCGGCGACCTCGGCGATGCCGAAACTCTGGCCGGGCTCATGCTTGAAATCAAAGGTGATTTCCCCGAGGCCCGCGAGGTGCTCACCCGAGGTCCGCTGCGGATGCAGGCCCTCAAGATAGAGCGACACCGCATCACCAAGGTCAAGGTGACCCTAACACATCCCGAAGAGGATAAAACAGAGGAAAATGGAGACTGAGTTCATATTCTGGCGTCATGCCACATCGGCCGGCATACAGGTGGAGGAGATATGCGGCGGCGAGGATAAATCGGCCCGGCTCTGGAAGGCCATGGCCCTTCAGGTATTCGGCGAAAACGGTTCCGACCGTTTCCGCACCATCTCTCATCAGGAGAGCGGCGCTCCGTTGCTCGACGACTCCTCTCAGCGCATCTCCGTGAGCCATACGGCCCACTTTATGGTAATCGCCATGCTCCCCCGCACCCCCGAGGCCGACCTCACGCAGTTCGGCCTGCGCACAGCCATGGGTGTGGACTGCGAACCGGCCGACCGGGCGCAGACGCTCCGCGTGGCCGACCGCGTGATGTCGGCTCCCGAAATTCAGCTCGTAGAGGAATATGCCGCAGCGCTGCAGGCCGGCGATGCCCATCATCCCCCCATGCCCGAAGAGGAGGCACGTGTGCTCGCCAATGTATTGGCCTGGACCATCAAAGAGGCTCTCTACAAGGCAGCCCTCACCCCCGGTCTGGATTTCCGCACCGCCTTAGTGATCGACACCCTCCCCGAGATTTGCGGCCACCCTTTGGTGAAATCTCCCCGCTACGGGAGTGGACGCATCATTCTCCCCGACGGAGGGGAAGAGGTGCAGATGGAGCTTTTCAGCTATATGAGCGAAGGCCATGTGGTGACACTTGCCTACTCGCCCAAATGCGCTAAATTCTCGCGCAATTAAGAGTTTCTCATGGTCACAGCCACCACCACCCATAATCAGCCGCTACTCGAAGTGATGATCGCCGCCTACGGGGCCGAGGGCCTCGAGGGGGTGGCCGGTATGCAGATTCCGCAAGTGGAGGGTGTGAGATATCTGGTGAGTTGCCAATGGCCTGAGGGAGACTTCCCCGATCTGCCCGAATCATTACGGCGCTCAGATCTTGAGCTGCACTTCAGCCGCAGCCGTGGCCTCGCCCACAACCGCAATATCCTGCTCAGCAAGTGGCAGGCTCCCTACGGTCTTGTGGCCGACGACGACCTCGACTATACAGCCGAATCACTGAAGCGCGTAATCACCGATTTCCAGGCCGACCCCACACTCGATTTCGCCGCCTACAAAGTGATGCGGCACGACGGGACCGCCGAAAAAATCTACCCCGACCATTCATTCGACATGCACCGCCCCACCAAAGGCTACTTCCCCGGAGGTCCCGAATTTGTGTTGCGCCGCGAAAGCCTGCAGCGTGCCGGGATATGCTACAACGAAAACTTCGGCGCAGGCACCGAGCACTTTGCCAGCGGCGAGGATGACCTATTGCTTGAAGATATGTTGCGCGCAGGTCTAAAAGGGCGTTTCATCCCCGAAGTGCTATGCGTGCACTATGGAGCAAGCACCGGCATACGTTCGGCCGCCCGACCGGGTGTGCTTCGTGCGCAAGGAGCCGTACTGCAACGCTCACATCCCATCACAGCCCCCCTGCGACTGCTGCTCAAAGCGCGGCGCACATCCCGCATGACCGGCGCCGGCACACTGCATTGCCTGCGTCACCTCCTCTCCGGCTGGAAAGAGGGATTGCTCCACGGCCGCCGACTCTACGACGCCCCGGCCTCAGTAAAATAAATGTAGGGATGCACCCCCCCCAGCCTTACCGTCAATGTAGGGATGCACCCCGGTGCATCCGCCCAATCGCGCTCTTAGGTCGTTTCGGATTGCAACAGAGTGTTTTAACGAATTTTAAGCGATGACTGCCAAGATATTGCAGTCATCGCTTTTAACTTTGCAGTCGTAAAGATCACCCCGCCGAGACAAAGTGGGAGAAATACATTCAACGCAACAGCCCGAGCCAGCGAGGCGAGGCCCAATCAACCTATTGACCTATATCAACCTAAAAACATTTTATTATGAGCGTTACATTTATCCGATTTACAGAGAAGGGGGATATCACACCTCCCGCAAGAGAGAAAGAGGAGAGCCGCCGCAGCCGCATGTGGGAGCGAGCCGGACTCACAGCCGTCTACGTGATAGCCCTCACGATGATGCTGCTCCAGCTCCGCTCCATCCTTTGAGCGGTCCGCCCCGCCGCCACCGGCGGGGCACCCACCGGCCCTAACGAAAATGTGAGGAGAAAAGCGCCTCGTCCCCGGTAGGGGGCGAGGCGCGGTGGGTTCTGTCGGTTATGCACCTCTGACGCTGCCGC
>JAIDKG010000072.1 GCA_029051525.1 Muribaculaceae bacterium | reverse complement strand
CTTGCAGCAAGTGACAAAATCCACTCCAAGGCTGCGACCCCTACGGCCCCGAAATTTTAAGGAACGCGCTCTTAGAAAACCGGGGGCTATAAAAAAGTCAAAAGGGTGATAACCTCAGCGGTCGCACCCTTTTTGATAAGTTTCTACAGGTAAAAAATCTTAAGGTAAAAAAGATTGTTATAGGTTCGATGCAAAGGTAATGCTTAATTCCGATTCTACAAAATTTTATGTGACAAAAAGTTAGAAAAGTGTTGTACAACATACTTTTCACCCTCCCCCTCACTGTCATTTTTGGAACTATTCACATTACTATTGACATTTTTCAATTTCTCTCCCCGCCCATTTGCACAGTTGCATCCGCTCCCCGTCGTAGACGGCATAACTGAAGAGCCGGAGCCACTCGCCGAGCACTATCATCGTGAGGTCTTTGCCTATTTCCTCCTCGATCAATTGATGCAGATGACCAAACAAGAAGTAGCGGCACCCTGCATGCTGCTCCGCATAATCGCGGCTGAAGGCGCGTAGAGCCGCCACATTCTCGGGCAAGCCTCGCCCTTCCGCCTTGCGCCGCTGCCGGTCGGCCTCGCGCCGCTCAAGCTCAGGGGTGCCGCTATGGCGGCTATGGCGGCTCCAGGCATATGCGAATGGCACTGTCCAACGCGGATGAATGGCCGAAAAGAGATGCTGGCACACCTTATTGCGAAACAATCCGCGCAGAAACCTGAACTTCCGTGATGCCTGCCACACTCCATCGCCATGCGCCATCACCATACGCGCACCAAGCACCTCACGATCGAGCACTCCATCCACAACCTCCACACCCAACTCACGGGGCAGATAGTCGAAGATCCAGATATCGTGGTTGCCGATTATCCAGGTCACACGGATGCCGCTGTCGGTGAGTTCGGCAAGTTTGCCAAAAAATCTCACATACCCCTTCGGCACCACATATCGGTACTCATACCAATAGTCGAGCACATCACCGAGCAGATATATCTCGGCGGCATCCTCCTTGATTGAATCAAGAAATCGCACCACCCTCATCTCGGCGGTGCGCGAGTCCTCAAGATAGGCCGCACCGAGATGCATGTCGCTCAGGAAATATGCTCGTTTGCCTTGGCCGGAAACGGTTTTTGCTGTGACTGTCACTTCTTTACCTCTTATTACCTGTTCAAAGGAAGCCGAGCTCGAGCTTGGCCTCTTCGCTCATCATATCCTGAGTCCACACGGGATCAAACACCAATTGGAGGTCCACACCCTTCGGTCCGTCGACCGAGAGTAGCTTCTGGCGCACATCCTCCAGAATGAAATCGGCCGCCGGGCAACCGGGAGCAGTGAGCGTCATGTCGACATGCAGTATGCCATCGGCCGGGGTGTAATCAATCTTATAGATCAACCCGAGATCGTAGACATTTACCGGTATCTCGGGGTCGTAGACAGTGCGGAGCATCTCTATGGCCTTCTGCGTGATGGCATAGGCCGCATCACCACCGGAGGCAACTGATTCAGCTCTCTTCTCTTCGGCTGATGTGGCTGATGCGGCTGATGCAGCTGCCGCATCCTCTTTATCGCCGGCGGCTGTCAGAGCATCGGCCAGTGTCATATCGGGAGCCGGCACGAAGTCGGCGCCACTATCCTGTGCAGGTATCTTATTGTCGGTATTCATTTTTTCGGTTTACTTTTGAGTTTCACCTCTCCTCTTGACAGAGAGGCATATAGTAGCGGGTTATTCTCATCCGGCAGGCAGAGAGTAATAAGAGCCACAATTATTAACGCATTTTCAATGCAAAGTTAGCAATACCACATGATTTTCCACTCAAAAAATATAAATATTTTGATTTCCGCTCAGTTTTAGCTAATTTTGTGGGAAGTTTCCGCCGGTCAGGCCGGAGGAAGCCATATAACATATACTTATTGATATGCTTAACATCAACAAATTTGCCCTCGCTGCCCTTCTGGTGGCAGGCAGCGCCGGTCTCGCGCAGGCCGGTCAGTTCTCATTCGGTGTGAAAGCCGGTCTGAACGTCAACAAACTTAAATTCAATCAGGATATCGCCTCGGCATCCAATTCCTGCGGATGGACAGCCGGTGTGATGGCCGATTTCACTGTGCCCATCATCGGTATCGGTGCCGACGTGAGCCTCATGTATTCGCGCATGAACAATGCATCCGATGTCAACTACTCCGGCCTCCAGCCCCTGCCCCCCGCGCTCGACGGCACTACTGTGGCCACTCCCACCGACAACATCTATGGCAAAAACTTCATCGAGATTCCCGTAAATATCAAGTATAAGTTCACTATCCCTGTAGTGGCCTCAATCATCAAGCCCTATGTGTTTACCGGCCCGCAGTTCGGTCTGCGTCTCGACAAGAATGTGAAGGATGTACTCCACAATATCGAGTCGCGCACATTCCAGATGAACTGGAACATCGGTCTGGGTGTTGAACTCATCGGCCACCTTCAGGTGGGCGCATCATATGGTATCGGCTGCAACAGCGTGGTGAAGAGCCTCGTGACCTCTACCACCGGCATCAACGCCAGCGACGAGCCCTACAAAGTAAAAAACAACTATTGGACCGTGACAGCGGCATGGCTGTTCTGATCTCACTATGAAGAAACTTCTTCTCACTGCCTTACTCGCCGCCGGGGCCTTTACGGCCTCGGCCGAGTTCAGGTGGGGACCCTCGGCTTCGGTATATTTCGGCGACTATCACTGGCGACAGGATATCATCAAGACCAAAGACCAGGTGAGCTTCCAGGCCGGTGTGCTTGGCGAACTGATGATCCCCGGTATCGGATTCGGTATCGATATGGGACTCAATTATGCCATGCATTCGGCTAAATTCGACCTCGGTGCCCATCGCATCTGGGCAGCCGATGGTTATGGCGATGAATCCTTCAAGCTCCACAGCCTTGAGCTCCCGGTGCACCTCCGCTTCAAGTGGACCCGCATGGAGGGGGTGGAGCAGTATGTGGCGCCGTTTGCATATGTCGGGCCGGTATTCCAGTTTCATCTGGCCCAGTCGAAATGCGATGCTATCGAGCATCCTTTCGGTTCGGTGGCTGTGCAGTTCGGTCTGGGTGCCGAATTCCTGCGTTGCATCCAGCTGAGCGCATCTTATATGTGGAATCCCACATATGAAATCCGCACCGTGAAGCTCGACAATTACTCGGCGCGCAACTCCGGATTCACCATCAATCTCACCTACCTCTTCAACAAGTAGTACCACCCTTCCCCTCCCCGACGCCCCGGCCGCCGGTCAATTTCTTCCACATGATGCCGATGTTTGCCGAAGTCATTCTACCGTTGCCCCTCTATTCCACATTCACTTACTCTATCCCCGACGGGATGGAGGGTGTGGTCACGGGGTCGCGGGTGCTGGTGCAGTTCGGGCGCCGGAAGTTCTATACGGCCATCGTGGCCGCCCTACACAATCAGCCCCCCGAGGGATATGACGTAAAACCGATATCCTCTCTGCTCGACCCCTCTCCTATAGTGCGCTTCCCTCAGCTGAAGCTATGGCAATGGATTGCCGACTATTATCTCTGCTCTCCGGGCGATGTCTACAAAGCCGCCATCCCCACCGGCCTGAAACCGGAGAGCACCACTTTCCTCACCATCAACCCCGACTTCGACCTGCTCGAAATCACCGGTTCTCTCCGCGAGGAGGAGGCCGGCATAATTCAGCTCATCGCTTCGGAAAAGAAAATTTCAATCTCCGATATTCAGACCCGCACCGAAATCCCAAACGCCGCCACTTATATCAAGCCCCTCCTGGAGAGCGGTGTGCTTGAGGTGGCCGAGACTGTAGTGGAGCGCTATCGCCCCAAGGTGGTGAAGATGGTGCGACTCACTATCGCTCCGGGCGATACCGACGGGCTGCACCAATTCTTCGACCTCACCGGCCGCTCCGACCGCCAGCAGAAGGCGCTGATGGCATATCTCGACCTGTCGGGATTTCTAAATGCAGAGGGGAAACCGGCCGAAGTGGAGCGCGATCGGCTTCTGCAGCATTCCGGCATAACCCCCGGTATACTTAAGGCCATGACCGACAAGGGGATCTTCGAGGTATACAAAAAAAGTATCAACCGCTTTCTCGACTTCAACGGCCACACCGCGCCACTCCCTCCGCTCTCGGAGCCGCAGCAGAAAGTATGCGACTCTCTGCTCGAGCTTTTCCGCACGAAGGATGTCGGCCTGCTGCATGGTGTGACCGGAAGCGGCAAGACGGAGATCTATTCCCATCTCATACGCCGGGTGCTCGATGAGGGGCACCAGGTGCTTTTCCTCGTGCCTGAGATTTCACTCACCACCCAGCTCACCGACCGGTTGCGCCGCATTTTCGGCGACCGGCTGCTGGTGTATCATTCCAAATTCTCCGACAATGAGCGCGTCGACGTGTGGCGCCGCGTGCTCGACAGCCACGAACCTCTGGTGATTCTCGGTGCGCGCAGCGCAGTGTTTCTCCCATTCCATCACCTCGGATTGGTGATTGTGGATGAGGAGCATGAGTCATCGTATAAGCAATACGACCCCGCTCCGCGATATAATGCGCGCGATACCGCCATCGTGCTCGCCATGATGCATGGTGCCAAGACACTTCTGGGTTCGGCCACCCCGGCCATCGATACATATTACAAGGCCCTCGAAGGGAAATATGGACTCGCCACCCTCTCAGAGCGATATGAAGGGGCACAGCTACCGGAGGTGGAGGTGGTGGATATGAAAGACCAGCGCAAACGCAAACTCGCCGAGGGGATCCTGTCGCAGCCTCTGCGACTGGCCACTACCGAAGCGATGCAGAAGAGTCGGCAGGCTCTGATGTTTCAGAACCGGAGAGGATTCGCCCCCTATGTGGTGTGCCGCAACTGCGGCTGGACTCCGAGATGCACTAATTGCGATGTGGCGCTCGTATACCACAAGCATTCCGATATGCTCCGCTGCCATTACTGCGGATTTGCCATGCCGCTGCCACCGCTATGCCCCGCCTGCCAGGAGAATTCGGTTGAAATCTACGGCTATGGCACCGAGCGTATAGCCGAGGAGGTGCATAAGGCTTTCGAGGGATACAGAGTGGGACGCATGGACCTCGATTCCACCCGCAACAAGGATGCTTTTCAGGAGATTATAGAGGATTTCTCATCCCATCGGATGGATATACTGGTGGGCACACAGATGATCACCAAGGGGCTCGACTTCGGCGATGTCACAGTGGTGGGTGTGCTCAATGCCGACTCGCTGCTGAATTTCCCTGATTTCCGCGCCAACGAGCGAGCCTTCAACATGCTTGAGCAGGTGGCCGGGCGTGCCGGGCGCCGCGCCGAGATGGGGCGCGTATACATCCAGACCACCGACCCCGGCAACCGGGTGCTCGACTTCGTGCGCGCCCACGACTACAAGGCATTCTACGATATGGAGATCGAGAGCCGTCGCAGGCTCCTCTATCCCCCATTCAGCCGAATTATCAATATCTATTTCAAGAATAAGAATGCGGCCGATGTAGATACAGCCGCCCTCCTCTTCGCCAATTCTCTCCGCTCCATTTTCGGCCCGCGTGTGCTCGGACCCGAACGCCCCTTCGTGAGCCGCGTGGCCACTTGGTATCTGCAGTGCATCATGCTCAAAATCGAGGCCACTGCCTCGATGAAGAAGGTCAAGCATATACTGCGCACCATCTATGAGAGCCTGGCCCGCGACCCGCGCATAAAATCATCCATTATCTACTACGATGTCGATCCGGCATGATTTCATGACTTAAAGCTATGCTTACAGATTCTGATTTCGACCGCCAGCATCTCTGGCATCCATACACATCGACCATCGCCCCCCTACCCTGCTATGAGGTGGAGGAGGCGCATGGCGCTGAAATAATACTACGCGACGGCCGCCGGTTGATCGACGGCATGTCGTCGTGGTGGTGCGTGATCCATGGCTACAGCCATCCTCTGCTCGTCGACGCCGCAAAGCGCCAGATTGAGAAGATGTCGCATGTCATGTTTGGCGGACTCACCCACTCTCCGGCCATCGAGCTGGGGCGCCTCCTGCTGGAGATTCTACCCCCCTCGATGCAACATATCTTCTATGCCGATTCCGGCTCGGTGGCCACCGAAGTGGCCATGAAGATGGCCGTGCAGGCGCAGGATGACCCGCAGCGCACCGATTTCGCCACCATCCGCTCCGGATATCATGGCGATACATGGAATGCCATGTCGGTCTGCGACCCGGTGACCGGAATGCATGGCGCTTTCGGCAACGCGCTCCCTCGCCGATACTTCGCCGATGCGCCGCAATGCGGATTCCACGATGAGTGGGATCCGGCTGATTTCGAACCGATGCGCCGACTCGTGGAGGAGCATTCGCACTCTCTGGCTGCTGTGATTCTGGAGCCTATTGTGCAGGGGGCCGGGGGGATGAGATTCTACCATCCGCAATATCTGCGTGAACTCCGCAGCCTCTGCGACCGCCACGGCATATTGCTCATTTTCGATGAGATAGCCACCGGTTTCGGACGCACCGGCCGTCTCTTCGCTTGCCAACATGCCGGAGTCGAACCCGATATCATGCTCATAGGCAAAGCGCTGACAGGCGGATTCATGACCTTCGCCGCCGTGGCCACTTCAGCCGAAGTGGCACGCCGCATCTCTGAATCCTCGGCCGGATGCATGATGCATGGCCCCACTTTCATGGGTAATCCGCTGGCATGCGCCGTGGCACTGGCCTCGACACGACTGCTCCTCGACTCCCCTTGGCAGAAGCGGGTCATGGAGATTGAGCAGATCATGAGCCGCCGTCTCGAGGTGGCCCGCTCGTGGCCCGGGGTGGAGGATGTGAGAGTGTTGGGAGGCATCGGCGTGATTCAGCTCGCTGAGCCTGTGGATCTGGCCCGATTCCAGAAGCGATGCGTGGAGGAGGGGGTGTGGATCCGTCCATTCGGAAAAAATGCCTATATCATGCCTCCCTACATGGCGGTGACCGATGAGCAGCTCCACCGCCTCTGTGATGTATTGTTGCTCCTGATCAGGGAGATGACACCTAATGCCTCAAGCCATGCCCAGAAAGAAAGATAATAACACATCCTCGCAGCGCCGCCGCGCCTCTCGCCCGGCCGGTTCGCAACGCATGCGCCGGGCCACCGAAGCTCCGAAACCGAAGCAGATACCATCCCAAAACGCTCCGGCTCCCGTCACCATCACTCCGGCCAACCCGATGGGCGCCTATGCCGATATACTCTCCACTCTGGCCAAAGAGCACCGACTGCGCAGCATCCCCGATGAGGCTCCGGCCAAAAGCATCGACCTGCTCAGCAATGATTATCTCGGTCTGGCTGAGGAGAGTGAGAAATACCGTGAGGAGTTTTTTCAACGTTTCCCGGATGCCAACTTCACTTCATCGGCTTCGCGACTGCTGTCGAGATCAAATCAATATCACAAGCAACTTGAGCAATATCTTGAGTCGCTCTACGGCCGCCCGGCTCTGCTCCTGAATTCCGGTTATCATGCCAATGTGGGTATTATCCAGGCTCTGGCTATCCCGGGCACTCTCTTCCTGGCCGACAAACTCGTGCATGCCTCCATAATCGACGGGCTACGCCTCAGTGGTGCCGACTTCAAACGATTCCCCCACAATGACCCGCGCAAATTGCGCCGGCTCGTGGAGGAGAATGAGGGTGCCTATCATCGCATTATCGTAATCTCGGAGGGTATCTTCAGCATGGATGGCGATATGGCGCCCCTCGATGCGCTGGTCGAACTGCGCCGCCAACACCCTTCGGTGATGCTATACCTCGACGAGGCCCATAGCTTCGGTGTGAGGGGAAACCGAGGCCTGGGGCTGGCCGAAGAACGCGGTGTGATCCGGGATGTGGATATCATCGTGGGCACTCTCGGGAAAGCGGCCGCCTCGGCCGGTGCTTTCGTGGTGTGCCGCGATGTGATGAAGCAATATCTGCTCAATACCACTCGGAGTTTCATATTCTCCACAGCCATCTCACCTGCCCAGGCGGCATGGTCGATACTTATGATTGAAAAAATCGTGGGTATGAACGACCGCCGTCTCCACCTGCAGCGACTGAGCCACCACATGGTGCGCGAACTCTCCCGACGCCTCAATTTCGAATCTCCGGCCACCACCCAGATCGTGCCCCTAATGATCGGCGATGCCTCGGAAGCGGTGCTGATGTCGCAGTATCTGGCCCGGAATGGGTTTGACGCGCTCGCCATCAGGCGCCCCACCGTGGCCGCCGGCAGCGAACGAATCCGATTCTCACTCAACGCCCTCCTCACCCAGAAGGATATCGACCGCCTCATCTCGGTCATAGGGCGTTATCATTGATTACCATCCTTTTTTATTCCCCTCTCAGTATCTCTCTCCGGCAATGCAAGAATCCTCATGAAGACCATCCTTACCTCCCACCATCCGGCCAATCGGCGTCTCCTCCTCATATTCAGCGGCTGGAGCACCTCTCCGGCTCTCTATTCGGATATCACAGCCGAAGGCTGGGATGTGATGACTCTCTATGATTATTCCGACCTCTCGCTCGATACCGCACCGCTCGAGGGTTATGCCACAATCTTTGTGATGGCATGGTCGCTCGGTGTGGTGGCAGCCGAATATGCAGCCCGCACTTCTATGCGACATATCCCGGTAGCTGCCGCTTTCGCCATCAATGGCACCCTCTTCCCGGCCCACGACCGGTTGGGGATCCCATCCCAAATCTTCGATGGCACAGAGCGCACTCTCAATCCGCGCAATCTGGCCCGCTTCCGTCATCGGCTCTCATCTCCACGCGACCCCTACCGCTTCCCGGAGGATTCTCCGGCTGCCATATCCCCGGAGGAGGAGAATGATCCCGAGCGCCTCATCGACAGGCTGCGACTCGAATTGCGCACACTGCGCGACCTCCTCTCCTCGCTCCCTGACACCCCCGATTCCACATGCGGCATGCCATGGCGCCGCGCATATATCTCCGACAATGACCTCATCTTCCCGGCAGCCGCACAGCAAAACGCCTGGAATCAACATCCGCTCCATCCGGCTATCTTCAATATGGAGGGGGGGCACTTTATCCCGCTGCAGAATATAGCACGAGGCATCACCCCCGACCATCAGAGCATCGGCCATCGCTTCGCCCGCGCAGCAGCAACCTATGCCGATCATGCTTCAGCGCAACATAGCATAGCCCGCCACCTCGCCGAGATCCTCCCCGCCGACCATCTCCCACAATCGGCCGATATGATTGAGATCGGTGCCGGCACGGGGAGTCTGACCCGTGCTATCGCCTCGCGTGCGGAAATCGGTAGCGCCACTTTCATCGACCTCTATCCGCTCTCACCCTTCGGTCTCTTCGCTTCCGAACGATATGTGGAGGCTGATGCCGAGGAATGGCTCGACTCGGTGCCCGATGGTGCGACCGATCTCATCGCCTCGGCAAGCACTATCCAATGGTTTGCCGATCCGGCCCGTTTCTTCCGAAATGCAATGCGTATCCTCCGCCCGGGGGGCATACTGCTTTGCTCCACATTCCTCCCGGGCAATCTCGCCCAACTCGATTCTCTCCGCCCCACACCCCTGCTATATCCCGATGCCGGCGAACTCTCGCAGATGCTCCATCAGGCAGGTTTCTCCCATATTGCGCTTGAGGATGAAAAGATCACTCTCACCTTCCCCACCCCGCGCGAACTCCTCATGCACCTCAAACTCACCGGTGTGGCAGGTGGCACTCGCGCCCTCACTCGCCAAATCCTTACCCTTCTCCCCTCTCCGGCCAGTCTCACCTACAGGCCGCTATATCTCCGCGCAATAAAATAAAGCAGAGACACACGAGTATAAGGGAGAGACACACGAGTAAATCTGCATTATTTTGCCGTCTTCGCCAATATTCACACTTTTCACCTATTATATATACCCCATTCATAACAAATTCGCTCTAAGTTTTATGCGTGACGGATTCAAACTTTGTCCAAAGTGCTCTTGCATAATCGGGAGGATTTGGTTAACTTTGCCCAAGTCGTTGGAATTAGTAGTTTTCATGGAGAAAAATCGCCAAACATTTCCTTTGAATTACTAAATTTCAGGGATTTTTGCAAATTCAATCATTTGAAAATCAAGAGCTTAACAGCATAAATTCAATTTTGTTATCTATTAAAATC
Source organism: Muribaculaceae bacterium (assembly GCA_029051525.1). GTDB lineage: Bacteria > Bacteroidota > Bacteroidia > Bacteroidales > Muribaculaceae > Lepagella. The sequence goes on along the minus strand of JAIDKG010000072.1, from coordinate 7,329 downwards.
ATCAACACTCCATGAAAAAAGCGATTTTAGGAGCAGCGCTGCTTGCCTCCTTGTCGGTTGCTGCCCAGCAGCCCAAAATCTACATCGCCTTCCAATGGCACATGCACCAGCCCATCTACACACCGGGCGAGAATGTAATGGAAACCCATCAGGGAGGGTCGTTAAGCTACGACCTCCTCGATGTATTCACTTCGCGTACGGGGGCTTACACCAACTGGCCCGCACAGGCAGTCGACAAGCTGATTGCCGCCAATCTCCCCGGTGGCGCCCAGGTGTCATTCTCAGGCTCTCTGGTCGAGAACCTCAATGTAATCGAAAAGTCGACCTCCCACTTCCATAACTGGAAAAAGAACTGGACCGACTACATCAGCAAGAAAACCGACAAAGGCAATCCCCGCATCGACATGGTAGCCTTCGGATATTACCACCCGCTGATGGCGCTCATCGATGAAGAGGACGCCCGCAAGCAGATACAGAAACACCGCGAATGTTTCGCCGAGAATTTCCCCGGCATGTCATACTCTAAAGGTATTTTCCCTCCGGAAAACGCATTTGAGCAGCACATGATTCCGGCTCTTGTCAAAGAGGGAATAGAATGGGCTATGGTCGACAACTCTCACTTCGACCGCACGGCTACAGGTTATCCCTGGGTAAAAGGCACTTCCATTGTAGAGCCCAACAAGGCCGACATTCTTAACCCCAATCCCGCCGACTGGACTCACATCGAGGGGCTGTACTGCCCGGGACAGATTTCCGCAGGTTGGGGACATCGTCCGCACTGGATGAAATATGTAGACCCTGCCGACGGTAAGGAATACAAGATGATTGCCGTGCCGACATCGCTCGTATTCGGCAACGAGGACGGCCGCGGCGGATTCGGCGCACTCCAGTATGAGAAATGCATCAGCCAGCTCGAGGCTTACAATGACGACCCCGAGCACCCCATCCTCGTAGTTCTCCACCACGACGGCGACAACCATGGTGGCGGCTCGGCAAGTTACTACGGCTCAAACTTCCAGAACTTTGTCGACTGGCTTAAGGATAATCCCGACCGGTTTGAGTGCACCACCATACAGGACTATCTCGACACATTCCCGCCTGCCGACGACGATATAATCCACGTAGAGAGCGGCAGCTGGTGGGGTGCCGGCGCCGACCCCGAATTCCTAAAATGGAACGGCGACAAAGGCACCTACGCCGGAGCTACCGAGCCCTATAGCCCCGACCACAACAGCTGGGGTATCATCACCGCAGCGTCGAACCACGTGAAGACAGCCGCCGCCATCGCTCCCGACAATGCCGACGTACGTGCCGCATGGGACGAACTAATGTGCGGCGAGACAAGCTGCTACTGGTACTGGGACGGCACGGAGGAATGGGACTCGAAGCCTGCCACAGCAGCCAACCGTGCCGTTGAAAAAGTGGCCCAGGTAATCGCTTCGGGCAATGACACTACCGGTCCGTCAATCTATCATCCGCAGCGCGAGCCCTACAATCCGGGCGTGACGGAATGGGGAATGGCCACATCATCCGACTTCACTGTATGGAGCTACGTCTACGACCTCAGCGGCCTCAGCTCTGTCAAACTCAAATACCGCATCGACAAAGATGGCGTCAATCCGTTGACTTCCAATCAGAACGAAACATACGCCGGAGGCGATGAGGTAGGACCCTGGCAGGAAATTGAGATGACCGGCAAGAGCATCGCGTCAATCACCAATCCACTTCCTACCCACAAAGCCCAGGAGTATTCGGCTGAAATCAAAGGACTTAAAGATGTGCTTGTGGATTACTATATCGAAGCTACCGATGCGAAAGGAAATGTGTCGCGCTCGATGATTCTCCACGTATATGTGGGCAACGGCAGCGGTTCCACGCCGATTGACCCCGTAGATCCCGACAAGCCCTCGGTGCTCGGCTCATATACCATATCTCCCGCCAATCCCACTGTAGCGGATGTGATTACCATCACCGCTCCCAACGGACGCGATGGCATCATACTCCACTGGGGTGTGAACTCATTCGAGAAACCTATCCAGGCATATCTTCCCGAAGGCTCGCAGTACCACAGCGACGGCAAAGCCGCACGTACACCATTCATCCGTAACGCCGAAGGCAAATTCGAAGCTAAAATCGGCCCGTTCAACAATCCCGAGCAGGCAGTAAGCTACATCAGCTTCGTGACAAACACCGGCAATGACTGGGACAACAACGGCGGCAATGACTACCGTATCAACATAAGTCTGCTTACAGGCATCGACAGTATTGAGTCGGATTCAGATGCTCCGGCCGAATACTACACCCTTCAGGGTGTACGCGTCGACCGCCCGACCCCGGGTCTCTATATCTGCCGCAAAGGCTCCAATGTAACAAAAGTAATCATCCGGTAATCCTCCTTTGCACCTCTCAAATAGTTTCTAAAACTTCAGAATATGCAGAATAAAGGGTATCGCGAGCCTGTATACGCTGTCGAATGCCGTAGCAAATTATAGGCCTACGCGACCCGAGGAAATAGAGAACAATCTTCGCCTAAGCTCAAAAAGGGGAGGTTCGTGACAGTCCTTACGTTTAGAGCGCGTTCCTTAATATTTCGGGGTCGTAGGGACCCCGAAATTTTAAGGAACGCGCTCTTATGTTTTGAGAGTTAAGATTTTTTTACTAATTTTGCATCGTCCATCAATCATTGCAACCTCACATCTGCAAAACTGATCACTTATTCCCAAATTCCAAATCTGTGACAATTCAAACACACATCCCAATATGAAAAAAGCATTATTTCCTGTAATCATCACCACTCTGGCTCTCCCCGCCTTACCTGCCATGGCCAATATAGGCGATCTACCGTCACAGCCATCTCACGTGATAATCACCGACCCCGTGCCGGGAGCCGTGCCCGAAGTGCTCGTGAAGTCGGGCCTTGGATTTATCCGACTCGGCAACCAACTCGATGTGCTCCCCTCCGACGGCAGCCTGACCAAGATGATCCGCACTGCCGACAAACTCTATCTCGGCAATATCTTCAGCTGGTCGGCCACCACCGGATGGATCGTAGGTGATATCGATGGTAATACCGTGACTTTTGAGCTCCCCCAGCTCGTGCGCGATGAGATGGCCGATATAGATGGAGTGCTCACCCCGCAGCAATATTATGCCGTGGCATGCGAAATGCAGGTGCGCGGCAGTTCGGCAGATATGGTGCCGCTACCCACACAGACTTTCTCGTTTGAAATCGCCCCCGACGGTTCGCTCACCCCGAGCGACCCCGAACTCTTCATGGGCAATTTCCTCTTCGACGGCCGCTCCTGGCAATGGAATATGGATGGCGATTTCTATACCTCGCTCTCATCACAGACTCTCAAAGCCCCCGAAGCACCTGCCGGACTGAATTTCACCCCGATGGTGCTCACCTATCCCCACATCCTATATGGCGGTGCCTATGCGCGCCCGGTAGAGGTGGCCCTCTCAGGTGCCGACTGCTATATCAAGGGGATGGCTGTAAAAGTGACCGACCTGGCCGATTCCCCTATCCATGGTACCCTCGAGGGTAAGGTGGTGAGCTTCGACTCTTACCAGTATCTCGGCAATAGCTGGCTCTTCGGTTTCACTCAGTATTTCCTCGGAGGCCAGACCGCATATAGCTCACTCTACCCGGAGTTTACACCCTGCGACCGGATGGAGATGCTCTACGATGAAACCACCGGTTGCTACTCATCCGATATGAGTTTCGTGATCGTACCCGCCGAGCAGGCAGAAGCCGAGAATCTCTATTACGAGAATATCTATGCGTCGCCCTCGATTCTCCCGCTGGCCACCGATAGCAAAATATCCTCGCTCGTCAGACCGCAGCTCAACACCTTCTCCGAGGCCAACACCGAGATGCCCAATGTGATTGATTTCGTGGTGAGCATGATCTCTCCCGATAATCAATTGCTCGATATGAGCAAGCTCTATTTCGAGTTCTTCATGGATGGCGCCCCCTTCGAGTTCACCCCCTCCATCGATCCCGCACTGCCCCAATCAGCAAGCCGCATACCCTTCGGCACCACCGATTATATCTGCTTCGTGGCCCAGGAGGAGATTGTGCAGATGGTAGCTATACCCGATATGGCTTTCTCCGACCTGAAAATGCGCCTTGTATATATGGAAGACCCCGAGAATCCGGTCTACTCCGATTTCATGGAGATCAAGACCAGCGGCGTGGAGCAGATTGGCTACGGCCATGACGTGACCATAGGTTATTTCGACCTGCAGGGTCGCCCCATCCCCCGGCCCGACTCCGGAATGGCCATCCGCAAAGTGCGTGGCACCGATGGCTCCATCCGCTTCGAAAAGACTATCATCCGATAATCCTCCCCCCCTATAAGAGATTCCACACCCTGTGATGCAGCGGGACGACGTATTAGAGCGCGTTGCCCAAATATACGACGCGCTCTATGTCGCCCCGCTCACTTTTCTCCAACATTTCACCACATAACCCAGATTAATTTCAACCATTCAAAATTACTTCCTCCCCTATTCAAAATCCCTCCCGACTCTGTAAAATCGTCAGAATGCCTACCCCACAAAGTGGTCAATTTTAGCACATTACTCTATTATCCGAATATTGTATTATATTTTGCAATCCATATTGTCAAAATTCAAATAATATTCATTTATTGAAATAATGAGAAAATTTTTTGGTATTCAGATTTTTTTACATAACTTTGTCATAGTAAACGACAGGTCGGCCGACCCCTCTGCTTACTCTTGATTCTATTTCCCGTCTGCACAATCGCCGGCAAGCATCTATTCTTACTCCAACAAAGTGACCTGCCCGATCTATGTGGATGGCTACTACAAGGCAAGATGAGCAAACCGGCGCCGGGTCTGAGCATCCGTGCCGAAAAGATGAGCGATGGTTCAGTGAAATATGTAAAGGTTATGGTGAAGTAATCATCACCGGCCTCCTGCGATATAATGCAGGGACACTTCCTTCCCTTCCGTCACGAGGAGCGGCAGAGAGTGTTCCTGCATATCCCCGTTGAAATAAGTACTTAAATGTTTAAACTATACCTGACTCTAACCCTATGAAGAATTTTTCTCTTCTGGCACTCGCATTGGCGGGCGCAACAATGGCCCCGGCGGCCAATATGGATTTCTCCTACAATCAGGAGAACGCCGACCCCTCCTGGTATGGCACCAATAAGAAGGAGAACTACCATGTGGCCATCAAGATCGAAAATCCGGCTCTGATAGGTGCCAAGATCACCGGTATCACTGTGCCTATCAATGGCGAGGCTGAATACTATGCCGAGCCGAAGGCGTTCATGACCAAGGAACTCGTGGTGGAGCGCATCGATGGGGTGCGTGTCAATGTAGCCGATATCTGCACTGTCGATGCCACTATGGCCGATGGCATGCTCACTGCCACCTTCAGCGAGCCATACACCATCACTGCCGACCCCGTATATGTGGGCTACTCCCTAAATGTGGATCAGCTCAACACCGTAAGCAAAACTCCCATAGCGGTAGCTCCCGGCACGAATCCCGATGGCTTCTGGTTCTTCTCAAGCCGCACCCAGCTCAAATGGGCCTCTTATATGGATAAGAGCGACAATGGCTATCAGAGCGCAATGACTGTGCATCTGGAGGGCGATTTCCCCGCAACATCGGCTGCTGTGCAGCTCCCTTCCCGCACTGTGATGCTCACCGGACAAACCAATGAATTTAAAATCAACGTGGTCAACGGCGGTACAGATCCTATCAGCTCTGTCGAAATCCTGTCAAGCCTCGACGGCACATGCAGATTTTTGACTTATACTTTCGATACTCCCATCCCCAATACTCTCGGTGCCTATGCTACCGCGACATTAGAGATTCCCGTGCCGGAGGAAGCAGAGTATGGCGATAGAGAAATAAGTGTGGAGATCGGCCAGGTCAACGGCGTGGACAACACCAATCCCTCTGCTTCTGCCTCTTCAAGAGTGATTTTCGCTCCCATGGTGCCCACCAATCGCCCCCTTGTAGAGGAATACACCGGCACTTGGTGCGGATGGTGCGTGCGCGGATATGTGGCTCTGGAATGGATGAAGGAAGAATATGGCAGTGATTTCGTAGCGGGAGCCTGGCACAATGCCGACCCGATGGCGATATCCAACTCATATCCCAACGCCAGCAGCGGTTTCCCTTCGGCCTGGATCAACCGTTCGATTTCACTCGATCCGGGATCTCTCTACACAGACTGGCCCAAAGTCAGAGAGGATGAGATGGATATCAGCGTGGACTGTAAGGTGGAGTACCTCGACCCGGAGGAGACTCAGCTCAGCGCCAAAGTGAGCGTAAGCTCTATCGAGAAAGTCGATTCTCCCTATTTTATCGGCTATCTGCTCATCGCCGATGGTCTGAAGGGTGAAGATTCATCCTGGTTTCAGAAAAACTATTTCAGCGGTAGCGCAGCCCAAGCTGCAACTCTCCCCAAACCCTGGGGGCAGATCTTCATGAATGCTCCCTCGTCGGTGCCCAATCTGGAATTCAATGATGTTGTGGTAAATAAGGATTACGCCATGGGTGTGGATGGTTCGCTCCCCACTTCGTTTGAAGCTTTCTCTCCCCAGACCCACAGCGTGACTTTCGACATCTCCGACCTGCGCAACATCTTCGCCAAGCCCACAGCCGCAGATCCGGATCTCAACCTGATTCCGATTCTGAAGAATAAGATGCGTGTAATCGCATTCGTACTTCGTCCCGACGGCACTGTAGTGAACTCCTGCTCTTCCGACTACGCTGAATCTTCCGATCCCAACAGTGTGGAGCAGGTAGGCGCCAGCGCCGAGGTGGCTGCCACAGCATTCTACGACCTTCAGGGTCGCCTCATGAAGGCTCCCGTCAAGGGTCAGCTCATGGTATGCGTGCAGACCATGACCGATGGCACTATTCGCTCTCAGAAAGTCATGATTAAATAAAATCACTGCACAATATAGCAACTCAAACATCTCCCTTGATTTACATTTTTGTAAATCAAGGGAGATTAGATAATAATATTAAATTCTGCGCGTTACATCAATAGTGTGACTCGTGACACTCAATCGTATTGACAAAACCTTGGCTCTCAGAGTGCGATGCTCGTGGAGCCCGGGGAAATTTAGAAGTTAACGATTACAAAAAGGTGAACAAATTAATTATCACGTGTGAGAGGTTCGCAGCGATGCGCACCTCTTCTTTTTTGCCTATTCCCCCCAGGCCAAGGGGGCTAAAAAAGAGAGATACGCAGCGCGAGGGCACTGAAAAAGTAAGTATAATTCAGTTTACACCTCCCAGAGACTAAAAATCAAGAACTCGCCAAGTCCATAT
>JAIDKG010000071.1 GCA_029051525.1 Muribaculaceae bacterium | reverse complement strand
GGTGAGGATGGTGGGGGAGAGTGGTGGTAATTTGCAATCTGAAAGTGGGAAATTGTGATGGATTTGTGGCTAAATGTTATTATGGGGCGGGCTCTTGGTGGATGGGTTGAGGTGGATTTGGGGGGGGTTAAATTATTTTGACAAAAATTAATGTGGGTTATTGTCAGATGAGGATGGTGTGTCTAACTTTGCAATATGCTACTTGCATGCGGATGGATTGAGCAAAGATTTTCAATTGATGCCGCAGGGCTGTGGATTTGTTCTGTAATAGGTCTGTATTATGGCATGAGTCGATTGATGCTCGGTAGGCATGCGTGTGTGAGGTAGGCATTGGTATTAACCTAAATCTGAAGAATATGAAAATGACGTTTACCGGATTCACCTCAAAAGCTGTGGTAGCAACAGCCTTGGCTCTTGCGATGGGTGTGTCGGCTTATGCCGATACTATGTATGTGAGCTATGGTGTGAAGAATAATGACCCGGTCTATCCCTACACCGGGTTCAGCACGAATGAGAATGTCGAGGATATGTCGGTGGCGGTGTTGCTCTCCAAGGAGATGCTTGCTCCCTATGCCGGAGCTTCGCTGAAGGCTGTGTATGTAGGCTGGTCGGGTGTGTATCAGAGCTATACACCGGCTGCGAAAGTGTTCCTGCGTCATTCTCTCAATGACTCGGATTTCGTGTCGAAGGAGGTGGAGCTTACAGCTGCCGATGGCATGAACAGGGTGGAATTTGATGAGCCCTATGTGATAGGAGCCGACGAAGATATCTATATGGGCTATACGGTCGATATGGTGAGTGGAGTCTATGGCCCGTGCACACTGGTGTGGGGTTCATTCCCGGAGGCGACGCATTTTGTGTCGCGTCCTGATATAAAGGGTGCTGATGGCAAACCCGAATGGCTCGATCTCGCCACACCCGGTATGATGGATATGGCATGTCCGCTGATTCTTGTGGCTGAGGTGGAAGTAGGCGCAGAGGATTTCGACGACATGATGGCGATTAATCGTGCCGCGTTCCCCTCGATGTATCTGGCCGGCGCTGACGTCACCGGATGTGTATCGGTATCCAATACGGGTTCAAATGATATCAGCTCGATCACAGTGAGCTATCTTGGAGCTGACGGCAAGGATTGGAGCATGGATGTAGAGCTGTCGAAGCCTATTGTGCAGAATTCATCGATGACGGTGTCTGTGCCTGTGCATGTGGATGTGACCGGCGAGACAGTGATGACAATCTCCAAGGTCAACGGTAATCCCAATAAGGATAAGAGTGAGTGGAAATTTAATGCCGTTGCAGTGCCGGAGGATGTGGCCAAGGGGTACAGCCGCCGCCTGCTGGTGGAATATTTCGCATCGGAGTCGGAGTATCATTCGGCCGAATATGAGTCGAAGATAGTGGGTCCGTCGCTTGAAAAATATGCGGGACAAGTGACCCGTGTGAACTGGCATGTGGATGATCAGTTCCAGCTTGGTCTTGCCGATGACCGCGATGATGCGCTCGACTTTGCTGTGGAGATAGCCAAGGGTGATAAGTCGCTTATTTATCTCCCCAATATCATGGTGGACCGCGACATGAATCTGGTGGATGCCAATTATGCCATCTCTACAATCAAATCGCCGCTTATCGGCATACTCTATTCTCCGTTTGCCGAGGCGAGCTATGAATATGCTCTCGCGCAGCCCACATTTGCCTCGGTAGAGGTGGCTGCAAGAAGCGAAGGAAATGAAATCAAGGTCGATGTGAAGGGTATGGCCGACCTGTCGGTGCTTCCTAAAGGTGAGAAGCTGATGCTTACGGTGCTTCTGCTTGAGGATGGCGTAGAGTCGGACAGCCAGGAGTATCCCGGCGGCGCGGGTGGAGAGTCGAATCCCGGATATGTGGTGCATAACCGCATGGTGCGCCAGTGTCTGACCGACATATGGGGTGATGAGGTGAAGTTTGACGGCAACTCATTCAGTGCATCCTTCACGGCAGTGCCCGACTATGACAATAATGTGGCCAATATGGTGGCTGTGGCGTTCCTGAACCGCTGCAAGGATAATGGAATGTGGGAGCGCAGTGTGATCAATAGTGCGGAGAGCGCTATGGACACGAGCGGTGTGGATGCCGTGGCAGCTGATGCCGATAAACTCCGCCCGATGATGGTGGGAGGTGAGCTGGTGGCTCCGGCCGGTGCCGAGATGAAGGTGTATACCGCCGATGGCGTGGCTATGAGCGGTGTGCTTCCTGCAGGTCTGTATATAGTAAATGTGCGTGGCGCCGATGGTGCTTCCGCATCCTACAAAATTGTTGTGAAATGAGAATGTCAACTAATATGAGAGGCGCCCGCGCAATGCGGTGCGCCTTTCTTTCCGCTATACTGCTGGGTGGCGGCATGCTCCCGGCGATGGGTGAGGTGTATTTCGGCTTTGCGCCGCTTGATCCCGATTATGATTCGGTCACAGCGCAGGGCACCGGCAAGAATGCATATGCTGAGGCTTCGGTCACTCTTGATCCGGCGGCCAATGTGGCTGTGGCGCGACTGAAGGGGAAGAAGATACTGGGTGTGCGCTGCTATATGCGCAGCGACTACCCGCAGAAGAGCAAACGCACCTCATCGGTGAATGTGCGTGTGGGTGCGCTCGACGCCGAACCTGAGAAGATATATGCCGATTTCTTCAAAGGTTGGAATGAGATTCGCTTTGATACGCCGGTTGAGATCGGTGATGAGGCGATACATATCGGTCCGATGGTGTATGAGACGAGCGGTAATCCCTATCCCTTTGTCTCGGTGCCGGGTGGCGCGATGCCCGGAGGTTACAATATCTCGCTCAATAAGGGTGAATGGCAGAAGCTTTCGGAGCGTGGAAATCTGCTGATGCAGCTTATTGTGGATGCTGCACCTGAGGAATTGGCGCGAGTGGCAATAGCCTCTCCATATGGATTGCCGCCGGTGGTGGCTCCCGATGCAGCCTTCCTTGCCGGGGTGACGGTGCATAACTTCTCGGCAACTCCGATTGAGGAGGCCGAGATTATGACAGTGGCCGATGATGGGGCACAAAGCATACCCACGGTGGTGAGCTTCGACCCGCCGCTGGCGGCGGGCGATTCGCGCAATCTGGAGATGTCGGTACCCACAGGGTCGAAGGAGGATCCACAGGTGAGCTACGCAATGAGCGTTTCGGCACTCAATGGAGAGAAGTGTGATGGTGAGGTGGCGGTGGATTTTTCGTTGCATGTCACCTCCAATGCTTATCTGCGTGTGCCGCTGGTGGAAGAATTCACCAGTATGAATTGTGTGAACTGTCCTTTCATGGCTTATTATCTCGATATGGCGATCGAGGACTTTGACCGACCATTGGTGTATATCACACGCCACACCGGATTTGCCAGCGATCTCTTTACACTGCCATCCGAGAAGGAATTACTCTATCTCTTCGGCACGAAAGGGACGTATAATCCTGCTATAATGTACGACCGCACGGTATGGGCCGAGAGCGATGCATGTCCGGTATACGGTGCTGATCCGAATCCCAGTCCGGCGGCCTATAAGGTGGCTCTGGAGCGTTCGGCAGCGCGTCCGGCTTATGCGAAGATTCTGGTGGATGCCAAGATTGAGAGTGATGGGGCGAGTTGTGTGGTGCATGGTAAGATAGCCGATGGTATATCGATTGATGGCCTGTATCTCACCACATCGCTTATAGAGAATGGTATCGCGGCCGAGGGCGCATATCGACAGAGCGGTGTGTATGACGCGGCCGATGATGCTCCTGAAGATCTTGCCGAGCGCTTCAAGCATAATGGCATAGTGAGGATAGAGTATAATGCCGGTGCGCTGGGTGATCCGCTTGAGGTGGATGCCGCCACGCGAGAATTCCGTGTGGAGTATCCTACCCGCGATGTGGCTTCGGGTTGGAATCTTGATAATTGCGAGATTGTGGCCTTCATAAGTCGCGTGAATAAGGATGACCTGACGGATAATTATGTGCTCAATGCCGGTGGCAATCGCTGGAATCGTGCGGTGGGTGATCTCTCGGGAGTGGGAGCGCCTCTCGGCGATGGGGCGGCCGACTGGCAGGTGCTGGTAGGAGCCGACGGGCGCCTGCTGGTGACGGGTGATTGTCGCCGCGTGGAGGTGTATGATATGGCCGGGGCTCGGCTTAATGCAGCTGCGGTGCCGGGCCGAGGCATATATATAGTGCGCATGCAGGCTCGCGATGGCATGTGGCATAGCCGTAAGATAGCGGTGAGATAAGAGCGGATATCCGCGAAGAGCTGGGTATTGACTATCTCAGGCTGCGCCGGAAATGAAAGAGAGCCGGGGCGGAAGTCCCGAAAAATAGAAAAAGTGAAGGGCGGAAGCGAATTTGTAGCTTCCGCTCTTCACTTTTTTGGGGTAAAATGGTGGTGGGCGTAGGAGTGGCTTGCATTGTGATTTTGGGGTGGGGGAG
>JAIDKG010000070.1 GCA_029051525.1 Muribaculaceae bacterium | reverse complement strand
TTTTTTTTACAACACCCACCCCGCAAACGCCATTTCTTGCTTGGTCGTTGGCTCGGCTTTTGGTTTAATATATCAGCATTGCTGATGGCCTTTTTGGCTTAAGTCGGGGTGACAAGATTCGAACTTGCGACCTCACGCCCCCCAGACGCGTACTCTAAACCTACTGAGCTACACCCCGATTTAATGTTGTTTTCACTTTAATTGGTTGCCCTCTCAAAGCGAGTACAAAATTAGTGCTTTTTTTCGGTTCTGCCAAATTTTTCACCCACTTTTTTTGAAATTTTTTTCGACGGGTAGCTGTCGTTGGTGCTGTTAGGGATGGTTCCAGGCTGATAGTCAGTGGAGAAGGTGAAATCACCGGTTGAAATGAATGAGGCCGTGCGATAGTCACTTCTTATCGCACGGCCTCATTAAGAGCATCCTTAAAATTTCGTGGTCGTAGGGGCGGCGGTTTTTTAAGGAATGAACTAAAGATTATTCTTCAAACAAGGGGGGAGAGGGATCAGCCTACTGTCGAGCCGGGTTTTACCTCTCCCTGCGGGCCGATTACGGTCAGCGAGCCGTCAGGATTCACGGCCGAGAGAATCATACCCATCGACTCGCGCCCCATCATCTTGCGCGCGGGGAAGTTGGCGATGAAGCATACCTCCTTGCCGATAAGATCGGCAGGTTCGTAGGAACCGGCGATGCCGCTCAGGATTGTGCGGCCACCCATGCCGTCGTCGATCTTGAACTCCAGAAGTTTCTTCGACTTTGGCACCTTGATGCAGTCAAGTACCTTGCCTACGCGGATATCCATCTTGGCGAAATCATCATAGCTGACATCGCTCTTCACCGGCTCCGGCTTCCATGCGTCGAGCAGATTCTGCTCCACAGTCTTGCGGAGTTTCTCCACCTGTGCCTCAACAACTGAATCCTCCACCTTCTCGAAGAGGAGGGGAGCCTTCTCAATCTGCAGTCCGTCGGCGATGAGGTCGAAGTGTCCGGCCATATCCCAGTTCAGTTTGCCGAGATGGAATGTCTCTGCAAGTTTTGCGGCCGAGAAGGGTGTGAAAGGCTCAAAGACCACGGCGAGGTTGGCGCAGAGCTGTGCGGCAAGGTTCATGATGGTCTTCACACGCTCCGGATCGGTCTTGATGAGTTTCCAGGGTTCGCAGTCGGCCAGATACTTATTGCCGACGCGGGCCACATTCATAGCCTCCTTCAGTCCCTCGCGGAATTTGAAATTGTCGAGGTATTCACCCAATCGCTTCACACTCTGCTCCACTTCAGCCATCATCTCGCGGTCAATATCGAGGAGTTCGCCGCGAGAGGGGATTATGCCGTCATAATACTTGTGCATCAGCACCACGGCGCGGTTCACGAAATTGCCGAAGATGGCCACAAGCTCCGAGTTGACGCGAGCCTGATAATCCTGCCATGTGAAATTATTATCCTTGGTCTCGGGGGCATTGGCTGTGAGCACATAGCGCAGTTCATCCTGGCGTCCGGGGAGTTCGCGGAGATACTCATGGAGCCACACGGCATAATTGCGGGAGGTAGAGATTTTGTCATCCTCCAGATTCAGGAACTCATTGGCCGGCACATTGTCAGGGAGGTTATAAGAGCCGTCGGCCATCAGCATTGCCGGGAACACGATGCAATGGAACACGATATTATCCTTTCCGATGAAATGGATCATGCGGGTAGAGGAATCCTTCCACCAGCGTTCCCAGTCGTCGCCCACGCAATCAATAGTATTCGAGATATATCCGATCGGGGCATCAAACCATACATAGAGCACCTTACCCTCGGCACCCTCCACAGGCACCGGAATGCCCCAGTCGAGGTCGCGGCTCACTGCGCGGGGCTGGAGACCCATATCAAGCCACGACTTGCACTGGCCATAGACATTCGACTTCCATTCCTTATGCTCATCGAGAATCCACTTGCGCAGACGCGGTTCCCACTTATCGAGAGGGAGATACCAATGGCTTGTCTCGCGCAGCACAGGTGTATTGCCCGTGATGGCCGACTTCGGGTTGATCAGATCGGTGGCGTTGAGCGAAGTGCCGCACTGCTCGCACTGGTCGCCATAGGCATGTTCGTCGCCGCAGTGGGGGCATGTGCCGGTCACATAGCGGTCGGCCAGGAACTGGCCGGCCTGCTCATCATAGAGCTGCTCCGAAGTCTTCTCGATAAACTCACCCTTCTCATAGAGGCGACGGAAGAAATCGGAGGCCGTGCGGCGGTGTGTCTCGGAAGAGGTGCGGCCATAGACGTCGAAAGATACGCCCAATTCGGCAAACGCCTCCTTGATGATATTATGATAACGGTCCACGATATCCTGAGGAGTCACCCCCTCCTTCTTGGCCTTGATAGTGATGGGTACACCATGCTCATCGCTGCCGCCGATAAAGAGCACCTCCTCCCCCTTCATACGGAGATAGCGGGCATAGATGTCGGCAGGCACATAGACACCGGCCAGATGGCCGATATGCACCGGTCCATTGGCATAGGGGAGAGCGGAAGTGATAAGCGTGCGCTTGAAATCTTTCATAAATAACAAAATGATGGCGGCCAATAGGGCTGCCGCAAAATAGCGACGCCTAATCTGATTTCAGAAAGCCCCGGAAGCCGCGTGGGTTTTAAAGTTACAAAATTACAAAAAAAACTTCATACTCAAGAGCATCTTTGTGAATTGAATCAGCACTGATGATATTGATATTCTTTAGGGAATTGTTGCACTGAGGTGAAATTTCTTGTGACGCAGGGTTGCAGCAGGGTCGCGCAAGTCACTGTCAGGAGGTTGTCGGGGCGACTATCCGAGATATTGTTTTGGTGATATGTGAGTTTTGCATTAACTTTGCAACGGGAATTATCTCCCGTATTCTTTGTGGGTTGTCGCAATCGGTGCAACCCCGCCTCTAGGCTATAATCCATATTTATGAATTATTCGATATTCGATTTCATCAGTCTCCTCGGCTCGGTGTGCCTCTTCCTTTATGGCATGAAGGTGATGAGTGAGGGTCTGCAGAAAGTCGCCGGCGACCGCCTGCGCAACATTCTGGGTATTATGACCCGCAACCGCGTCACCGGTGTGCTTACCGGTGTGTTGATTACAGCCCTGATCCAGTCGTCGTCGGCCTCGACGGTGATGGTGGTCAGTTTCGTGAATGCCGGCTTGATGTCGCTCGGCCAGGCCATGGCAGTGATATTCGGTGCCAATGTGGGCACCACGGTCACCACCTGGATTATCTCGGCATTCTCATTCGAGGTCAACATCTCCGACTATAGCGTGCTGCTGCTTGCCGTCGGGGTGCCGATGCTCTTTATGAAGAAATCCTTCTATAAGTCGCTGGGCGAGTTCTTGATAGGTTTCTGTTTTCTGTTTATGGGTCTGGACCTTATCTCGAAATATGTGCCCGACTTGCAGCAGAATCCGTCGATGCTCGAATTCCTGACCCATTACACCTCGATGGGCTATGGCTCGGTGCTGATCTTCTTCTTCATAGGTATCATCATCACTATGGTGGCGCAGAGTTCGGCCGCCACATTCGCCATCACGCTCATCATGTGTTCGCAGGGATGGATCACCTACGAATTAGGCTGCGCCATCATCCTCGGCGGCAACATAGGCACCACCATCACCCCCGTGCTCGCCTCACTGAGCGGTAACCTTGCCGCCAAGCGCACCGCTATGGGCCACGTGCTCTTCAACGTGCTCGGCTCCATCATAGTGCTGGCCATATTCCAGCCCTTCGTGAGCCTTGTGGCAGAAATCACTCAATGGCTGGAGGGCACCAATCCCATGACCATCACAGCCGCCCAGGAGGCTGCCATGGCCGACACCACCCTCTTCACCCCCGGCACCGGACTCACCGCCAAGGCCCAGGCTTCGATGGCATTCGCCCTGGCCATGTTCCCCACCGTATTCAACACCCTCAACCTCTGCATCATGATATGGTTCACAGGGTTGTATGTGAAGATCGTATGCTGGATAATGCCCGCGCGCCACAAAGAGAGCGACGAGGAATTCTCTCTCAAATTCATCGGTCGCGGTATGCTCGGCACCTCCGAGCTCAACATCACCCAGGCCCAGAAGGAGATTGTGGTCTATGCCGAGCGAGTGTCGCGTATGCTGGGTATGGCACGCGAGCTGATACATCTCAAAGATAAGGATGATAAATATACCAACCTCTACTCCCGGATGGAGAAATATGAGGAGATTTCCGACCGCATGGAGATAGAGATAGGCAACTATCTCAACCGTGTGGCTGAAGGTCGCCTATCGCCTGAAGGTAAGATGAGAATCGCCGGTATGTTGCGCATAATCTCCGAAATCGAATCGATCGCCGACAGCTGTTTCAATGTGGCCAAGACACTCAACCGCAAGAACCAGATACATGTGGAGTTTGACAATCCCGTGATGATCGAAATCGACAAGATGTATGACATGGTGGAAGGCGCGATGAAGAATATGCTTGAGCTTCTGCGCCAGATGGAGACACCCGAAGACTCCCACATCATCACCGCCTACAACAAAGAGCGCGAAATCAACAACTTCCGCAACCGTCTGCGCGACGACAATATCTACAACATCAACAATAAAGTCTACGATTATCAGGAGGGTATCTTCTTCATGGATCTCATCGGCGAGGCTGAGAAACTCGGCGACTACATGCTCAATGTAGTGGAGGGCGTGAAGCATCAGTTCAAGGTATCCGACATATCCTGATCCCTCATAATCCATACACCTATGAGATACTGCGTGATAATGTGCGGCGGTGTAGGGTCGCGATTCTGGCCCTTCAGCCGCGAAGAGAAACCGAAACAGTTTCTTGACTTCTTCGGTTCGGGGCGCAGCCTGCTGCAGCTCACGTTCGACCGTGTGCTCGAAGTGGTGCCCGCCGAGCGTGTGCTTCTTGTCACCAACCGCCGCTATGCTCCGATGATCCGCGAGCAGCTTCCCGAGGTGCCTGCCGAGAATATCCTTCTTGAGCCGGCGCGCCGCAACACCGCCCCCTGCATCTGCTGGGCGGCCCATCACATAAAGGCTCTTGATCCCGATGCCTCGATTGTGACCCTCCCGTCTGACCATCTGGTGCTCAAAGAGAAAGCATTTCATGAGGCACTGCGCCGGGGATTTGAATTTGTGGAAGCCGGCGACCGCCTGCTTACACTCGGCATATGCCCCACATCCCCCCAGACCGGCTACGGTTATATCCAGCAGGGTGATGAAGTGGCCGGCACCGCCGACTTCTACAAAGTGCGCTCATTTACCGAAAAACCCAATCTTGAGCTTGCTCAGGTATTCCTCTCAAGCGGAGAGTTCTACTGGAATGCCGGGATATTCCTCTGGCGTGCCGATGCCATACTTAAGGCCTTCGAAGAGCACGACCCCGAGACCGCCCAGATATTCAACGCCGGCAACGACCTCTACGCCACACCCGGTGAAATGGAATTTATCAACGAATACTTCGACACCGCCCCCTCCAATTCGATCGACTACGCCATCATGGAGAAGGCCCGCAATGTCTATGTAGAGACCGTAGACCTCGGCTGGAGCGATCTCGGCAGCTGGAAAGCCCTCTACGACTCATCCCCTCATGATGCCAATGGCAATGTGACGCAGAAATGCCGGGTGATGCAGCATGACTGCAGCGGCACCATCTTCGCCACCGACAATCCGCAGCAGATTATCGTGGCCTCCGGATTGGAGAACTATGTGGTGGCCGATGCCGGCAATGCCCTGCTCATATGTCCGATTGCCGAAGAACAGCGCATCCGTCAGGTGGTCAACGACATCAAGGAGCGATTTGGCGAAGGCTACGTCTGAATCTCTCAGAAGCTCCCCTCTCCTCAGCTCGCCTCATTGTGAGAAACTTAAATCATAGATATGCAAAAGAATTCATTAATATGCGCGGTGGCCGCTCTGCTTGCCGCGCAGGGTGGGATGATGGCCATGGCCAATTCCCCGTATATCTCGAAAGTGTATGAATATGTGCCCGCTCCGGGCCAATTTGTCAATGAAATGCCCGAATATGAAGAGGGCGACGATGCAGCCGCGATGACCCGCAAGGCAGGCGACGAACTGATAGGCGGCCGCACGCCGGGCCTGATCACCCTCGGAGCCTACGGCGGCTACGTAGTGTTTGGCTTTGACCATCCCGTGGTCAATGTGCATGGCCGCTACGACTTCCAGGTCTACGGCAACGCAATCCCCTCACCCTCCCACTCGGCCGAACCTGGAGTGGTAAGTGTGAGTGTCGATGTCAATGGCAACGGCCTCCCCGACGATCCCTGGTATGAACTGGCCGGAAGCGCCTACCATCTCCCCACTACCTGTCATCAGGCCTCGGTGCGCTACACACGTCCCGCCGCCGACCATGTGGCGAAGCCCGACCCCTCCAATAAGTCTGTGACCGACATGGAATATATCGCATGGAGTCTGACCGATGTGCCCGACCGGCCGGCCACCGAAGGATGGCTGCATAAAGTATCATTCCATAAGCAGGACTATTGGCCGCAGTGGCTCGGGGAGACTCTCGAATTTGCCGGCACCCGACTGGCCGACAATGGCATAGACATCAACGGCAATGGCAAACAGTGGGAGACCACCCCTCTCCACTGGGGATATGCCGATAATCTGGCCAATGCAGAATATAAAGGATTCAGCATCGACTGGGCAGTGGATGCCGACGGCACCCCCGTGGTGCTCGAGCATATCGATTTTGTGAGAGTACACACAGGAGTATTGCAGAATCTCGGTTGGCTTGGCGAGAGTTCCACCGAAGTGTGCGGAGCCGAAGATCTGCATCCCGATGCAGTATATTCCTCCGTATGGCCCGACGATCCGATCGACCCTGCCAAAGAATATGGTATGCCCGAAACGTCCGGGCTTACGCGTCCCGGCATCGTGGCCGAGGGAGAGGTCCGCTTCTACGACCTGCAGGGCCGCCTGCGTCTGCGCACCACCGAAGCCTCAGCCGTCAGCACACTTGCTCCCGGCCTTTACATAGAGGTCACATCAGCCGGAAGTCGCAAAATTCGCTTATAGTAAGAGCGCGCTCTAAAAACTTGAGAGAAAAAATCTGCTGCTCTCCGAACCATCCGCCGTGTAGCTGTGTTATATAAGCGTAAATCGGATGATAAAGGGTTTGCACCACAATACATGCAGGTACAGCCATCCACCCGGAAGGCTGATAGGTTCAAGGCAGCGACCCTCTCAAGATATACTGCTATAAGCGTTCTGAAAAAGTTGTTATTGTTGTTTTAATTGAAGAATAAGGCCGAAGTGATTTCGGCCTTTTTCTTCGTTAACCCCTCTCCGTATCCCCGCAACCGTACGGTCGCACCCGCCCGTACGGTCGCGGCCTGCCGCGACCGCCTCCAAATCATTTATTCGATCCGGATGCCGGGTGCCTGGATCTGGTCGCGGCAGGCCGCGACCCAATGCTGTTAACTTAAGGTTTTTTGCCATTCAAAGTTCTATTGAAAATCAAGCTTTTGTAATAGCACGAAAGTTATTTTTTAGGCTTAAGTTAATAGCATTGGGCCGCGACCGTACGTACGCGCCGCTTTTGAGGTGGTCGCGGCAGGCCGCGACCGTGTGCCGTCTGCCAGTCGCGGAGCGACTGCACTATTTGGGCAGCTCGGGTTAAGGGCAGGGTGTGAGAATGTGCGTGAAGAGTTGCAGTATACGCGGATTTTGACTAACTTTGTTGGCTCAAACGCAACGCATTCATATGATATTTAAACCGAAAGGACCGGATACTGAGGATGATGACTACTTCAATACCCCTCATCAGCCGGAAGCTCCGAAGCCGGTGAAGGTGCCTGCACCTTCGCCCGAAGATCCTAAATATTACGATATAGATGATGAGTGGGAACATCTGCGTCCCGCCTCGCGCAACTGGAAATTTTGGCTCTGGCTATTGGCCGGCGCTATTGTGGCCGGTGCTATATTCGCGCTGTATGTGCGATATATCACACCCTACTCCACGCTTGAAATCCAATATGGATATGTTGAGAAAATAGCGCGGCGCGGTGATATATTCAAGACCTTCGAGGGGGTGATGATACCCTATAAATCAATTGCCGACACAATCGAACCCTACGAGGGTGACATAATTTTCAGTACCAAAGATGACCATGTGGCCGCCACCCTGCGTAGGCTGCAGCTGGCCAATCTTCCTGCCCGCGTGGAGTTGGAGCGCTATCATGCCTCCGTGCCCTGGCGCGGAGAGAGCCGCATAATCATCACGAAAGCCGACACGGCCGATGTCACCAAAATATTTCCGGTGACGCTCAATCATCCCATCATCCCCGGCTCCGATGCCGCTTCACCTAAAGCGCAATGAAATCACTGAGCCTCTTCGCGCTTCGGATAGCGATGCTTGCTGCATGGCTTCTGCTCCCCGCCCCCTTGCTTGCCAATGGGGAATGTGCGGAATTGCGCCCGGCCGGTGTGGCCGAGCGATTCGGCTATCAACCCGGCGACACATTGCTGACAATTGATGCCTCGGTACGTGAGATTCCCGATTTCAGCTTTGCCGGGTGCCGGGGGCTGCGCCGGGTGGTATTCCCGGCTGATTCCCATTGCCGTCGCATTGGAGAATATGCCTTCGCTGAATGTACCGACCTGGAGAGCATCGAGTTGCCTTCAGGCCTAAAAGAGATGGGGGAGGGGGTATTTCGCGAATGCAGAGCCTTGCGCACACTCGCCATACCCTCCGGTGTCAAGAAGATTCCCAGAGAATGTTGCATCCGCTGTGTGTCGCTCACAGAAGTAAGTCTGCCTCCCGCGCTCACAGCCATAGGAAGTTTCTCATTTACAGGCTGTGCCTTACTGGCCTATGTCAGATTCCCGGCCGCGCTCCGTGAGATTGGCAGCAATGCCTTCGGCGGAGCGGAATCGCTTACGGAAGTGATGATTCCGGCCGAGGTGCATACACTCGAAAGCTATGCCTTTGCCGGTTGCCGGAATCTGCGCAGACTACGGTTGCCCGCAGCCCCGAAATTGCTCGGCGAACTGATTGTGGCCGACTGTCCTCACCTCGATACGATAGAGGCACCGGCCCCGGTTCCCCCGCCATTCGACTGCGAAAGCACCCTCTTCGAACCCGACGACCGGGCGTCCTATCGCCGCTGCACCCTCTGCGTCTCATCACCACAGACCGTCACGCGCTATAGCCGTGCCCCCGGCTGGAGTCTATTCACCCAC
This sequence comes from Muribaculaceae bacterium, assembly GCA_029051525.1. Taxonomy (GTDB): domain Bacteria; phylum Bacteroidota; class Bacteroidia; order Bacteroidales; family Muribaculaceae; genus Lepagella. The sequence continues at coordinate 6,851 of JAIDKG010000070.1, read as the reverse complement.
ATCCGGATATGCGCAACGCGCCCCGACACCGCGTCAGAGAGATAGAAAACACTTATCACCGGCCCTGGAGTTCCTGGTAGAGGTCGAGGGCTGCGTCGAGGCCGGGGCGGCCTACGGGGTGGTCGTAGGTGGGATGGCCGGGAGAGGAGAGGAGTACGAAATTTAGGGTATCGGTGGCGCCGGAGTTCTTTTTATCGTGGCGGGCCAATTGCCATAGGCGATCATAGTCGCGACAGGTGATGGGGAGAGCCGGGTAGTGGCGGCGCAACCATGTGGCGTAGCGGCTTACCAACGAAGAATCCAGTCCGAGAAGGTCGTGGCTCAGGATGAGGCTCACCAACAGTCCGTGGGCAATGGCCACTCCATGCGGCACCGGAGCGCCACGCTCCAGCAAGAGCGACTCCATGGCATGTCCGGCGGTATGACCTAAATTCAGCACCTTACGCAGTCCCTTCTCCGTCGGGTCGGCTGTCACAATGCGCATCTTCTCATCGCGGCAGAAACGGCAGATCTCCTCCATTCTGACTGAATCGATTTCGAGAGGGTCAAGATTCAGCAGAGATTCCGTCATCTCCTCCGATGCAAGCAGGGCAGTCTTGATAACTTCACCGAAACCTGACAGAATCTCACCCGAAGGGAGGGTAGAGAAGCTTGCGGTATCGGCCAGAACTTCCAACGGCATATGGAATGCCCCCACCTCATTTTTCAGTGAACCGAAATCCACACCGGTCTTACCCCCTACCGAGGCATCCACTGCGCCGAGCAGGGTAGTGGTGACATTGATATGCCGTATCCCACGCTTGAATATTGCGGCCGCAAATCCCGCAAGGTCGGTCAGCATTCCGCCGCCGATACATATCAGCATCGAGCGTCGCGAGGCTCCAGCAGCCGAGAGGGTCGCAATCACACGCCCTACCTCATCAAGAGTCTTATTCTCCTCACCTGCCGGCACCACAATCAGCTCCCGAGCCATTCCCGGCCACTGGCGCAATTCATCAATGAGTGCCGCCTCGATATGTGCTACATTCGAATCAGTGACGATAAAGATGCGGTCGGCGGCGGCAGCTCCGACAGATTTCTGCAATTGGCTAATGATATGATGTGACATAGGATGTTATTTAAAAATGATTATAATACAGTGTGTTATATTTGTTTGAGTAAATCCGGAAGGGCATCGGCAAATGCGCTCATCGATGGGAAAATCAGGTCAGCACCCTCCTGCTCGAATGCCTCGCGCGGGATAGGCCCGGTGGTCACAGCTATGGTAAAGATTCCGGCATTCTTCCCGGCTCTCACGCCAAGCGGAGCATTCTCTATGACGAAAGCCTCATCAGCAGTTACGCCCGCCTTATCCAGCCCGCGCAGATATGGTTCCGGGTCAGGTTTGCCATGTTTCACATCTAAAGCGGTGACGCGCATATCCTCACTGAAAGCCCCCGGATAATCCTCATTCAGTCGGCTGATAAGGGAATTCTGGGCAGAGCCGGTGACCAGCACTCTCCCCACGCCCGCCTCCATAAGGGTGTGTATCATGCGGTCGGCATCGCGCATCCGCTCCTTGCGACCCATCTCCACAAAAAGATCAGCCTTGCGACGATACAGCCGCGAAGCCTCCTCATCCGAGGCATGACGGCTAAGTTCACGTTGAAAAATAAGGTCGATAGTAGCCTTCCCCGTCATACCCTCATAGAGATAAAACTCCTCGCGGCTCGTAGAGATTCCTATCTCGGTCATCATCTGCTGCCAAGCCAGCGTATGATAGGGCATTGAATCATACAGCACCCCGTCCATATCAATCAGAGCAAACTTTTTCATATTTCAAATTTACGAAAAAAATCTCACTCGGCATTGCCTCCACTCATAAAAACTGAGAGTGGCGAACTCTGAGAGAGTCCACGGCGTTTACTTGATAACTGATTGAAGCACTCTAACTATATCTGACTATGAAAAAGCACACAACCGGAATATCCGCCTCCCATGAGGAGGGTGCCGCAATGTCGGCTGCCGCCGGGCCGCGCCGGCGGTGGGGACCGGTGCGTGTGATAGGTATAGTCATTCTCTCCATAGTGGTGCTTATTGTGCTTCTTCTTTGCGTTCTATCTATTTATCTCACTCCCGGCCGCCTTGCCGATATAATCAACCGCGAGGGGAGTCAATATCTCAATGCCGACATCCGGGTCCGCAACGTATCATATACGCTCTGGGGGAGTTTTCCGCGACTGCGCGTCACCACCGACAGCATCACCGTGCGCTCGCGCACCCTCGACTCCATCCCGGAGGATATACGCCGCCAATTGCCGGCCGATGCCGACCGGCTCGGCAGTCTGCGGAGCTTCGCCGGGAGCATCAATGTGGTCGACCTCCTGCTCAACCGCTATGTGCTGCAGGATGTGCAGGTCGACGGACTACACCTCAACCTTGTGGCCTACAACGACAGTATCAACAACTATGCCATCCTCCCCCATACCGGCCAGAAATTGCGGCGCGTCCCCTACTTCCGTGTCCATGAAGTGACTCTTAACAATCCCGGTGCCATCAGCTATCGCTCCGTGGCCACCGATACACGCGCATCGCTCTCACTGACGAGTCTGGTGCTCGACAATGAGCCCTCGCGCCGTCACCGCTTTGCGGCGCATCGCGATGCCAACGACTATCGCCTCTCCCTGGCCGGGAGGGTCAGTGCCGGCCAGGCGGGATTATCCGTATTGACCGACTTCCCATTCAGCCTCGACGGCGACCTCACGTTGCGCTTCGACCCCTTCGGAGTGGCACTTAGCGACTATGCCATAGATCTCGGGGAGATACACAGTAGGCTCTCCATGTCGGTAGGCATGGGTGATGATCCGAGAATCGAATCATTTGATTACCGGATATCCGCCGTGAATCTGATGAATCTCTTAGGGTATATTCCCCACGAATACCTCCCCTCCCTGCAAGGTATCAAGGCCGACCTTCCGGTGAGCGCCTCGGCGCGTCTGCTCGACTCATGGAGCTTCTCAAGCGAGACCTTACCCTCGATTGAGGTGGATTTTCATGTGCCCCAAGGCACGGTGGAATATACCGTAAGCAGCAGTCATCTCCCCGGGAGCGGACTGCGCACCTACTCACTGGCCCATTCGCCCCTGGAGGGGGTATTCGTATTCGACGGCCAACGCCCCGACAGCAGTTACCTCGATATCCCCTCCTTCACCATCTCCGCTCCCGGAGTGGAAGCGCGGATAGCAGGCCGAGTGAGCCGACTCACCGCCGACCCTCTGATATGTGCCACAGTAGGTGTGGATGCCGACCTTGCCCGAGCCATTCGCCTTATACCCGGAGCCTCGCGAGGGATGCGGCTCAGTGGCCGACTCACCTCGCTTAATACACTGAGCTGCAACCTGTCGGAATTCTCACGCGCTGCCCTCGAGCAGGGTGTGCTGTATATCCGCGGGGGTGGGTGTGCCGACCTCTACGGTGTGACACTCACCCTCCCCTCCGACAGTGTGACGATCCGCGTAGGCCATCTCGCCGCCCGGATGCAGGAGAGTGCCACGGAGCTCACATCCACATCGCTCGATAATCCGGCCAGCAGGGTGAAAATCACCATCGACCGTGCCGAGGCTCTCACCACCATCGGCCGCTTCGCCACGCGCGGCCTCATCCTCACCGCCGATGCTGCCTCGCGGGCCGACCTCACTCCCGAGAGAATCCGGGAGGGTTTTCCGCTGTCGCTCTCCCTGCAGATCGACAAAGCTGCCTATGCCGCCCCCAATGGCACGGCCGTAGAGGCTGAGCGGTTGAAATTCAGCGATGTGGCCACCACCACAGCCCCCGGCACACTGCGCAGGCTTCTCTCCGACGGGCTCTCCTTGCAATCCGACACAGCGAGGATAAGCACCGGGCACCATGCCTTCCGGCTACACCATCCCCGGCTGAGCGTCAGCGTGGACGAGAGGCAACATATATCGGTCGATTCCATCCGGACCCTCCTTGCCACTATGGCCTCCGATACTATGGCGGCGCAGCCACGGCTACAGGCTGAGAGTGAAACCTCTCTTGCCGGGGTAGCCCCCTCCGAGATGGCCTCGCATACACCCGAACTGCTCCGGCTGAATTTTCCGGCAGGACTTGCCGACATATTCCGCGACTTCAGCTTCCGCACCGACCTGCGCGTCGAGCGCTGCGACCTTTATGGTCCATCATTCGATACAACCGACTATCTCGGCAACATCGACATCTCGCTCAATGAAGAGGCGCTCACCATGCGCGACCTTGAAGTCTCACTCTCCGGTACCCCGGCACGCATAAACGGCAGCATCGACCGCCTCCGCGAATTCCTTACACTCCCCCCCTCCGAGGAGAATCCAATTGTGGCCGACCTCGAAGTGACGGTGCCCCGCATCGATATCAACTCCCTCACCCACTCCTATGTGGAGAAGGCCGGAGGAGAGGCGGCCGTGAGGCGGCGCCCGTTGGCATCTCCCACCGACACTGTGGCCATGCTCATACCACGCAATATAAGCGCCCGACTCACAGCCCGTGTAGGTGAGGCCGATTACACCGACCTCGACCTCAGCGACATAGTGGCCGAACTGCAGGTAGACAGCGGCCGCCTCGATATCAGCCGGCTCGGCATCGGGTCATCGTTCGGACGCGCCGAAGCCGCCTTCGCTTACGACACATCCGATATCCAGTCAATGAGTGTGAGCGGCGATATCCACTTCAACCGGATCGACATAGTGAGATTCTTCGACAAATTCCACTCCCTGCTCAAGATGATGCCCGAAATGAAAAACCTTTCAGGCTATATATCCATCAATGGCACATTGGGGTGCGGGATATTCCCGAGTATGTATCTCAACATCCCCTCGGCTCATGCCGATGTCATGGTGGAGGGACTCGATCTGAAGGTGCATCAGAGTCCCTTCATACGCCGCATCACCCGCATGATGCTCATCCGCACCGACGATGATCTCCATATCAAAGACATGGAGGTGCATGCCGCCGTCCGCGACAACCTCCTCCAGCTATATCCATTCGACTTTGAATTCGACCGCTACCGGCTCCATATGCTCGGCGTCAACAACTTCGCCGGGAGGCTTTACTACCATATAGCCGTGGAGAAATCACCTGTGCCATTCCCATTTGCCATCAACATCGAAGGGATGTTTCACGATCCCAAACTTCGTTTCGGCGGAGAGCATTTCGACATCAAGCATGGCGAAGAGGTGACCTCCCGCATCAATGTGGCCGAGAGTGTGAATATGATGCACATGCTCCGCGGCCTGCTGCGCGAACTCATCTGCACCGGTGCCCGCTACTGAGAGCTCTTATCCCGATGAAGCCGCCAACAATTTCAACAAAATTCATCCCTGATTGAAAATAAGCTTGCCAATAACTCGGGGGATTCCCTATTTTTTAGTAAATTCGCATTCTGAATCATATGGGGCGAGGTGGAATTAGTAGAATTAAGCCTCCGCCGCCGGTGATTCCCTCTCTTAACAACTGACATGAAATGAAGAAAATCCTATTCACCCTCATCGCCCTGTTCGGTATTACCGCAACAGTCATGGCCGACTCTCTACCTGCATACCCCGGAGGGGAAGAGGCACTGCAGAACTATCTTACAACCAATATGAAATATCCCGCCACTGCCCGCGACAACGGTATCGAGGGGGTGGTGAATCTGGAATGCACCATCCGCACCGACGGCACGGTGGGGCCGATACGCATAGTGCGTATGATCGACCCCGACCTTGAGCAGGAGGCCATACGCCTCGTAAAAGAGATGCCCGCATGGACACCCGCCGAGAAAGGGGGAGTGCCGGTAGAGACCACCGTCACGATTCCCGTAAGCTTCATATTGCCCGAATAACATCCCCGCCGCTTTGCTGAATATTCCTCCCGTGAGGGGAGCAAGGAAATGAGAAAAAAGATACTTTACGCTGGTCTCGTCGCGATGTCGCTCCTGCTGATACTGCAAGGATGCTCTCATTCGGTAGGCGAGAGCGATCATTATTCAGAGACCATATGCTGGGAAGGGGATGGAAGCGAATGGGGTGCCGAGCTATCCGACTCCGAACTTGACCTTCAGGATTCCCTTGAGGCTGCCGAAGAATCGGCGGCCATTGCCGCTGTGCCCGACAGTGCCGGGGCGGAAGAACCGGCTGCCGCTCTCCCCGATGCTGCGGTTGCAGCCTCGGCAGCGGCAGATGCCGCCTTGCCCGCCGCCCGGCCCGGACGGCTCCCCGTGCGCCGCATCGGGCGGCTGCATGAAGTATTCAACGACTCCAACCATCATCAGCTTGCACATGCCCGGCGACTCGGAATACAGCCGATGGCCGATGTATCCTCCTACTACAACACCACACGCCCGATCGTCAAGATAGAGACCAACAAAGATTTTGTGGTCGACGAATTGAAGCATTCCTATCCCTATCTCGTGCCCGAAGCAGCGAAGTTGCTTCACGAGATAGGTCGCAATTTCCAGGATTCGCTTGCCTCCCGCAAGGGTGGCCGCTACCGCATCATTGTGACCAGTGTGCTCCGCACACCCGTCACAGTGAAACGACTTCGCCGTGTCAACCGCAATGCCACCCAAGAATCCACCCACCAGTACGGCACCACCTTCGACATCACCTACACCCGCTTCGACCCCATCGATGGCAAAGAGGTAAACACCCAGGAAGATCTCAAGAATCTCCTCGGCGAAGTAATCTACGACCTCCACCGCCGAGGCCGCTGCATGGTGAAATACGAACGCAAATCCCCCTGCTTCCACATCACCGTAGTCGAATAAATCCCCCCCCCCGAATATAGCAATCCCCTGCTGTTCTGCACCAAATGCACCCACAGCAGGGGACTGTTATATC
>JAIDKG010000007.1 GCA_029051525.1 Muribaculaceae bacterium | reverse complement strand
GGGTATAGGGGGGTGAAATGGTGCTTTAAGGGGTGAAAATGGGGTGAAATAGGGGGTGTTTATGTTAATGAGTGTTAAATTAGCAAAAATAAGTATGTTTTACAGCTATGTTTTAAAAATTATGTGTAACTTTGCAGTGAGTTTTTCATGGTATTAGATTTTAAGGTTAACAGAAGATTGGTTGTCGAGACGACAATCAATTTTTTTTTGTACCTATTTGTGTGGTGTGTGGGGGGCACGCAGAGGTCGCCTACCTGCTTCACCATGTGGGCCATGACCGCCTCCAAATCATTTAATCGATCCGGATGCCGGGTGCCTGGATCTGGTCGCGGCAGGCCGCGACCGTACGTGTGGGCACGACCGTGTGTCGTCGGCCAGTCGCGGAGCGACTGCACGGCTGCGCTTGGGGAGTCGGTATGCTGGTGGGTCGGAGACCCACCAGGACTGGTAAAGGCGCAAAGGCGAGGAGGGTTCAGCGCGGGTGCAGGGCTCTGCGTCGCGCGCGTGGAGGGGGGGAGGAGTTTGGTATTAATGGGGAGAGGAATTATGTGGGGGAATGTGTGGGGAATTGAAAAAAAGTAGTAATTTTGTGGTGGATTTTGCCGGGTGGAGGAGCGCTCCACCTTTCCGCAGTTTATGTTGCAGGAGGGCCGAGAGGTGCCATGCTGCTTTTCTCGATCAGAGAATGAGTGGCCGCGAACTGATTGGCCGTCGGCGCAAGCCGATAGGGAAGCCGGGTGTAGGAGTGTCCGGCTGCATGTCATGGCGGCATGTAGTCACGACTCTGATTCCCGCGCAGACTCGCTGCTGTGATTCTTCGTCGGAGTAGGTTTGTCATCACCGTTCGCGCGGTATATCTCTGAGGAGTCGATGTGAGGCTGATATTTAGCAGTAGCATCGACCGGGAGCTGACCCGATATCGCGCGGACTGACCACTGTGAAAATATTGTGCCGTGAGGCACAAGAGCGTTTCCGGGAAGGTCGACATGCCGAAAGAAGATAAGCCAGAAGACCTACCTGCAGCATTGCCTTTGAAGCAATGCTGACCACTGCCCCCTTATCCCTTCAGGAGCCGCAGAGGAGATTACCCTCCCTGCCGCCATGCGAGGGGATGTGACGGGCGGCCGGATGCAAGCATTGCTGAAGCTTACAGAGCACATGGCTTAGGCACCAATTATTTCAACTATTTATATACAAAATGAAACGACCAGCAACAACTGTTGTCATGGCCCTTGCGGCCATGTGCCTGTCGCATGCCTATGCGGCGGGCGAGCTCACGGAAGTGCACTACAATCCGGATCCGGCTACCCCGCAGACGGATCTTAGCAAAATCATGCTCCAATTCATGGATGCCAACAATGGCATCTCCGGTCATGTGGATGTGTCGGGCATCACATTATCGCATCGCGACGGCACCGAGGTGCTCTATGCCCTTCCCGACCCGGCCACCGATTATGCCAAGCTCTATCTTGAGTTCGGCTACAAAGGTGACACCACCCCCACTACCGTCACCACCGAAGGTATCTGGACCCTCCATGTGCCCGAAGGAGCCGTGACCACAATCGCCGGCGACCGCAGCAATGCAGAAATCAAAGTGGATTTCACTGTCAGCCTTGATGTGGTGACCCCTATGACCGCCTACACCCTCACCCCCGCCGCAGGCGAGGTGGAGGAGATCTCAACCATCGAAGTGGCATTCCCGGAATCGGGTGGTATCGATTGGTTTTACAAAGACCTCTTCGGCAAAGGTGAATTCGGCGATGTGACCATCACCAATATGGCCGACCCTTCGGTGCAATACACCGCTGTCAAGGAATCATTTGGCATGGGTAAATCGGCGGTGCTCGCATTTGTAGGGGGTGATGGTGAGAAAACCGTGATCAAGACTCCCGGCACCTACCAGCTCACAATTCCCGCCAAGACATTCCGACAGGATGTATATTATGCTGATGTCTACAATAGTCTGATCACAGCACAGTATGTAATCAAATCAGCCGGCCCGGCTGAATATGCCGGTATGCTCTCCACTCCGGCCGAAGGGGAAGCCGTAGGTCAGTTCAACACACTCACACTGGTATTCCCCGCTATGCCCGACGGGCTTGACTACCCCGTGGCCAATGTAGAAGCCATCACACTGCTCACCCCCGACGGTGCCTTGTGTGAGGGACTCAGCGCCCGCCTGCAATCCACTGAATATGGGCAATACAATACCCTGCTCGTAGACTTCCGCGCCGCAGGAGCCGAGAGCATCAGCAATAATGCCCTCACCTTCACTGCCCCCGGCGAATATCTCCTGACCATCCCCGCCGGCACCCTCACAGCCTATGGCACAGGAGTGGCCAATGAAGAGATCACCATCCGCTTCACCGTCGACCCGCTGCTCAACTTTACATATGAGTTGGCCGACTCTGTCACAGCCGCCCACGCCTGTTTCGAGCCCTTCATAATCAGCCACGGCAGCAGTCTGGAGAGCATGAAGCGTGTGGCTGACTGCGGTCTGCCCGCCACTATCTCCCTCGGCGGCGTGAGTCATGAGCTGCAAGCCGGCGAACTGGCCGATGGCAAGAGTGTAAGCTTCTCCCTGTCAGAGCCTCTCGCTATCCCCGGCGAATGGATTGTAGAAATCCCCGCCGGCTATCTGGAGGGTGTGGACCATGAGGGACGTGTGATTCCCAATCACACGCCCATCAGCTTCACCTACACCATCCGCGAGCCCGAGGTATTCCCCTACACAATAGAGCCCGCTGAGGGTGAGAGTGTGGAATTCTTCAAGAATATCACCCTTCTCTTCAGCGGCGACAACCTCCGCTCTCTCGACATCGACATATCCGCCGGCGCCCCCACCATAAGCCGCGACGGCAGCGACGAGTGCTACCAGCTCACCGGCAGCGTATCGTCAAAATATGTGATATTCACCATCGACGGCGGTGTGTCGCTCCCCGACGGCGACTACACAGTCAGCATCCCCGCCGGCTACATACACACCATTGATGCCGACCACCTCACCGGGCAAGTGGCAGAAATCACATCGACCTTCAACGTGGCCTCCGTAGCCGGTCAGGACTACACCGACGGCATACTCTTCCTCAACGAGGGATGGTTTGGCCACGACACCGGTTCGCTCAACTTCTACAGCAACTCCGGCGAATGGACTTACGACGCCTTCCTGCGCAACAATCCCGACCATCGTCTCGGCATCACCTCACAGTATGGCCAGTGCTTCGGCTCGCGCCTCTATGTGGTGAGCAAGCAGCATGGCACCGAGAGTGGCATCACCGGCGGTGAATTCACCGTGCTCGATGCGGCCACACTCAAATTCATCGGTCAGATCACCACAGTGCCCGACGAAGAGGCCTCGCCCCGAGCCTTCTGCGCATGGGATGAGCACAAAGGCTATCTCAGCACCGACAAGCACATCTACGTGGTAGACCTCGACAACCTCGAAATCACATCGGTAGTGCCCGGCACCGACATCTATACATCCTCCAACAGCAATGGCGAGATGCTCCGCTACGGCGACCGCGTATTCGCAATCCGCGAGGGTGAGAGTGTGGATGTGATCGATCCCGCCACCGAGGATGTGGAATCAGTGCCCGTATATGTGGCCGAAGCATTTGCCGTGACTCCCGATGGGGCGCTCTACGTGGCCACCCGCAACGAGAGCAACGAATTTGTGAAGATTTCCACCACCGCCCCCTACGAGATACTCGACACCTACGATATACCTGATAGCAAATCCAAACTCACCAATATCTGGGACACATGGCGCAAGGCTCCCCTTGCCGCCTCCACGACCGAGAATGCAGTATACTATGTGACACAGGCCGAAACCGAACTCAACCCCAACGGAGCGCGCCACGTGGCCCGCTACGACTTCGACACCCGCAGCTACGACCCCGAATTCATCACACTTCCCGGCGAGGCCGACGGCCTCAGTGCCGACTGGGTGCTCTATGGCGAGGGTGTGAGCGTAAATCCCGCCGATGGCCGCATCCTGCTCATGGCTGTAGAGGCCGGCTATGGTATCCACTACAAGCGCAACCGAGTATTCGTGGCCGATCCCGAGACCGGGCGGATTCTTGATGATGAGACTCTGGTGCTCGATAACGCCTACTGGTTCCCTGCAATGGCACTCTATCCCGACTTCCGTGCTCCCGAGATCGACACCGAGCATCTTGAGCTTCAGGAATCCGACAGCAGCTATACCCTTGATCTTGCCGCCGCCACTACCCTTGAGGTGGGGAATCGCCATCTGATCCGCTACAGCGTGGAGAGCATCGACGGCCTCTGCGAGGTAGCACCCGCAGCCGAGCCGGGTGTATTCACAATCGAAGCCCGCACAGGTGGTATCTATGAGCTTCGTCTGCGTGCCGAGTATCAGGGTAAGTCGGCTGTGGCCGATGTGACCTGTTCACCGCAGACCGGTGTGGGCACCATTGCAGCCGATGCGGTGATTGCCGAGGTCTATGACCTGAGCGGTGTGATAGTGCTCCGCGACGCCACCGTGGCCGACATCGAGCGTCTGGCTCCCGGCATCTACATTGCCGCCGGCCGCAAGTATGTGGTGAAATAGGTCGCCGGTCGGCCTACACGTATACCTCCATCCCGGGTGACGCTTCTGAAAAAAATATTCACGAAAAAAAGGCTGCTCACTTTGAGAGTAAGGCAAAAATTTATACCTTTGTACGATATTTAACACCTCGAGTTTTGCCATTTTGTCAAATTGACATTATTGCAAGTGTAAGGTGTCGCATCGGAATACAATTGCATAATAATACATGACAAAAAACATCCAAAAAGCGCTGCTCAACAATGCCAAAGACTACATCATGATTATCTTTGGCCTGTTGCTCTACGGCTTAGGTTTCACAGCCTTCATTCTTCCCCACGAGATAGTGATCGGTGGTCTGTCGGGTGTGGGCACGCTGGTATACTTCGGCACCCGTGGCTTCGTGCCAGTGGCCGTGACTCAGTACGTGTGCAACCTGATATTGCTTGGCATGGCCTTCAAGCTTGTGGGCAAGACCTTCGTGATGCGCACCATCTTCGGTGCCACGGTAATCTCACTCTTCATCGGTGTGCTCGAGAATTTCTTCATGAGTCTGGGGCATCCCATCATCGAGGATATCAGCATGAGCGCGGTGCTCGGCGGCATATTCTGCGGATTGGGTGTGGGCACGGTGTTTATCCACAACGGTTCGTCGGGTGGCACCGATATTGTGGCCGCGATGGTGTCGAAGCTCAGCAATGTCTCGATAGGTCGCACCATGATTGTGACCGACATGCTCATCGTGACATGCAGTATCTTCCTCCCCTACGACGGTGATTTCTCCGAGCGACTGGAGGCACGTGTGCCGCTGATTGTCTACGGTTGGATAGTGACCTTCGTGATTGCCTACATCACCGATATGATTATCAACACCAACCGTCAGGCCACTCAGTTTGTGATCTTCTCCCACCGCTGGCAGGAGATTGCCGACAAGGTCAATGAGGAGGCACGCCGCGGTGTGACGGTGCTCGATGGCATGGGATGGTACTCAAAGAAGGAGGTGAAGATTCTCATGGTGTGGTGCCGTAAGATCGAGGCGGTGACAATCTTCCGAATCGTGAAAATGATCGACCCTGAGGCATTCATCACCCAGGCCAATGTGAATGGCGTATATGGCAAAGGCTTCGACACCATGAAGGTGAAGCTCAAAAAGAAGAAAGCCGATGCCGCCTACCACGAGCATCAGCAGGAGGTGCTGAAATAACCTCTGCTCGCTACGTGCCGGGTGTGCTGCCCGGCAATAAGAGCGCTCTAATACAAAGTTATCCCCCCATGCGGCCCGGAGCCGCATGGGGGGATTCTGATTGAGTAGGCCGGCGGTATGCCAGGCCGGGTATTTTTGTCGAGTTAAAACGCTCTTACTTCACGAGTACCTTAGTGGCTTTGCCACCTGCCACACGGATATATATACCGCTCTGCGGCTCGGCCACCTGCACACCCTGCAGAGTGAAATAGAGAGCCGAGGCATCGCTGTCGGCACCGAGGATCTCCACACCTGTGGTCTCGGCCAGCGACACGCGCCCGGTGTTGAAGTCAGCCTTCACATAGTAGCTGCCGGGAGCCGCCTTCCATGACTTGCAGGCCGATGCATTCACACCATTCACATACTTGATCATATCGCCGCTCTGCCTCAGAGTGAGCACCTCACCCTCCTCAGAGGGACCGAAACGGTTGGCATTCATATTCACCTCATCCCATGATGCGCCGATGGCATCGGTAAGGTTGAAATAGCACATTGTCTCGCCAGCGGCCGCCTCGAATGTCACCTTATTGACAGTCATGAACACACCGCTCTCCACGATATGCATCGGAGCGCCGGCCGAAGTCACCCACTGGGCACCCTGAATATTGCCGAGCACATAGAGAGAAGAGGGCATGTCAACGGGGTTGATCGGGTCGATGGGATCGATCGGATCATTGCCACCGCCATAGGAGATCATCTTATATGTGCCGTCGGGGTAATATGTGGCACCATTCACGAATTCGAGGTCGCCCCCTCCGGCTTTCTCTTCGGTGGTCTTATTGCTGAAGATAATCTGAGTGGGCACCTTTCCTGCCGGGGCTGACCAATAGAGCACGCCATCCTTGGTAGGGGTCATCGAGTCGCCCGGGAATGTGCCGATGGTATTGCAATTTTCTGTGGAATTCCATGCCCAAACCTTCACATCCCAGTTGGAGGAATTCACGAAATATGCGTAGCAGCCATCAGAGGGGTCAACGGGATCGATCGGGTCGATCGGATCAATCGGGTCGATCGGATCCTCTCCGCCACCCTGGAAATTGGCATCATAGAGCACTGCGATACCCGAGCTGCCCACATTACCCGAGATTGTGGTGGCGGTGACAGTGAATGTGCCGCCGCTCACACGGTCCTTATATGTGCCGGCCGGGCAGTAGCCCCCGCCATTGGTGATGCTCACATTTCCGCTACCCTTCATCACAATCACCGCGCCGCCATTCTGGCGGGTGATGCTGCATGCCGAGCCGTTGGCCTCAAACCAATCCTTTTTGCCGGTCATGGCATTGCGGAATTTATTGACCTCGGCAATGGCAGCCGACTGATAGGCCGTGGAACCCTTGCCCACCTTGATATTGCCGAATCCCTTTGTTTTTGGGCGTGCCAGATAGAGAGCAGTGGCACCCGAGCGGCATGCATAGGCTGCATAGGCACGGTCGATCACGCTCTGATCCACATTCTGCGACCACTCATCATTGGAGTATGTATCGTGGCTCTCGGCCCAATACACCAGCTTTGAATCGGCCACACCATAATTCACGGCCCAGTCGCCGCCATAGCCGCCGGGGATACCGCCATTCTCCTTGGCGGCATAGTTGCAATAGCGGTTGTCGGTCACCGACATATATTTAGTGTATTCCGAGATAATTCCCGCATCGGGACCCGGGGCATCGAGAATCTCGCCATAGTGGTACATTCCGGGCACCGAAGTCACGCTGCTCCAGAAATTGCATCCCTCAGAGGGGAGGCCGATATGCTTGGCGGCATCCCAGCGCACACCGCTCACACCGCAATTCTTCAGAAACTCCACATATTTCTTGGCGCGGGCTATCACTTCGGCATTCTCGGAGTTGACGTCGCCGTAGTCGCCCAGCTGGCCGTGGGTGATCGAGTAGCGCTCGCCATAGTTGATATTTCCTTCCCAGCGCACACGGCCGTTGGCGTCCCACCATGTGTCGTGGTAGCCGGCGGTCTTGTCGACATGGTTGGCCACCACATCCACGATGATCTTGATGCCATACTTGGCAGCTTCCGAGCAGAGATCCTTCAGAGCCTGCTCAGAGCAATAGGAAGATGATTTGAATGCCAGATCGTAGGGGCGGTAGAGGTCATGCCAAGAGGAGCCGGTCTTTATGTCAGGGCGCTGGAGTGGCGACATCTGCACCGAGCCGAAGCCTGCCTCGGCGATTTTGGGGAGTTCAGCCTTGATTTCGGCTGCGGTCCAGTTGAAGCAATGCAGGATATTGCCATCCTGAATGCCTGCCGGCAAGCCGTAGTCGGTTGCCATGGCACTCTGCGCCAATGGGAGTCCGCACAGCAAGGCCAGCAATGCTGAGCCAAGAGTTTTATTCATGATTGTTGGGGATTTTTGTTGGAGATGCGCATAGTGGAAGCGCTCTCTCCGGTGGGATGATGTAAGAATTTTATGTTGCCGGGCCGCTTGCCCGTGCGATATTACAAAGCAATTGAGTCTTTTAGTTATCAAGAGAGAAGAGAGAATAGAGGAGAGAGTGGATAGAGAATAGAGAGGAGAGTGCAGAGAGGATAGGGGGAATAAGCGCAGAGTCCCTCGCGGAGCGTCATTCGGCTCCGGAGGGACTCTGTGGAATGTGAGTGATTATTTGTGTGAGCGTCGGGTCTCGCCTGTGGCGGCCTCAATGCCGGTGGCGATGCTGTCGAAGATCTCTTCCACATTGCCCGAACCATTGATGGGGAGATAGCTGCCGGCGGCCACATAGTATTCCTTGAGCGGATGAGTCTGGTTGTGATATACCTCAAGGCGATTCTTGATGGTATCCAGATTATCATCGGCGCGGCCTGTCTCCTTGCCGCGGTTGAGCATACGCTCCACGAGTTCCTCCTCCGGCACCTCGAGGCCTACCACGGCGTGCACCTTCGAGCCTCGCTCCGCGAGCATGTCGCGCAGCGCCTCGGCCTGCGGGATGGTGCGGGGGAAGCCGTCGAACACCACACCCTTAGCCTCGCGAGCCTCATTGTCGATCACATGGGCGATGAGGTCCACAATCAGATTATCGGGTATGAGGTTGCCTTTAGAGATATACTTTTCAGCTGTCTTGCCCAGCTCTGTGCCGCGCGCTATATGGTCGCGGAGCACTTCGCCTGTAGAGATATGATAAAGACCGAACTGGTCGATAATTTTGGCACTCTGTGTGCCCTTTCCGGAGCCGGGAGCCCCGAACAGTACGATATTGATCATTTTTATAAGTTATTTTACCTGTCTTAGTTATTCCCCTCCTCGATTACATAGATATCGTGGAGGTTGCGCCCCTTGCCATCGAGGTCGAGGCCATAGCCGAGTATGAATTTCGGCTCGATGGTGAAGGCGATATAATCGGGCTCGAAGCCGGTGCGCGAAGATGCCGGCTTATGGAGCAGGGTGGCGAATCGCACCGAGCGGGGATTCATGGCGCGGATGTCGCTGATCATCTTCACGGCTGTGAGGCCGGTATCCACGATATCCTCGATAATCACCACATCGCGGCCCTCGAGATCATCGGTGAGACCCACGAGCTGACGCACATTCCCGGTGGTCGAGGTGCCCTCATATGAGGCATACCTCACAAAAGAACAGGTGCAGTCGTTAATCCCGATTTCCCGAATCAGGTCGGCGGCAAAAACGAAAGCTCCCTTGAGCACACATATGAACACCGGCTGGCTATCGGCCAGGTCGCGGCGGATTTCAGCAGCCACTCGCTTCACCTGCTCGGCAATCTGGCTGCGGGTGATGAATGGCACGAAAGTCAGACCGTTGACTTTGATTTTATTTTCCATATAGAGTTATTCTGTCGTTCGTTGTCCCGTTTCTTTCCGGGGGGAGCCGAAAGCGAATTCGGTTAGAGCGCGTTCCTTAAAATTTCGGGGTCGTAGGGGTCGCAGCCTTGGAGTGGATTTTGTCACTTGCTGCAAGGAG
>JAIDKG010000069.1 GCA_029051525.1 Muribaculaceae bacterium | reverse complement strand
ATGCTCCTTGCAGCAAGTGACAAAATCCACTCCAAGGCTGCGACCCCTACGGCCCCGAAATTTTAAGGAACGCGCTCGAAAGGGTACAAATATCGCCAAATGCGATGAAATAGGGGTGTAAAGGATGGATAATCCAAAAAAAATTACGATATTTGCATGTTGAAAGCGAGTTGGCCCCTTATAGGGGCGGCTCAATGATGTGTAACAGTCGCCCCCTTCTGACTGAGCTTCTCCTCTGCCTGATACAGTGGGCGAGGGGGCATATACCATAATATGAAGATTACTCCCAATATGATAGCCTCCCTGGTCGGGGGGCGCGTTGAAGGTAATGGAGAGGTGCCTCTCACGGGCTTCGGCAAGATCGAAGAGGCAGGCGAGGGCCATATCACCTTCATAGCCAATCCGAAATATGCACATTTCATCGATAGCACCTTGGCCTCGGCCGTGCTGGTCAACGATGATTTCGATCCGGGTCATGAAGTGCGTCCCACGCTGATACGCGTGGCCGATGCCTATTCCGCACTTGCCGAGCTGCTTACCGCCTTCGAGCGGATGAAGCCGGTGCCCGGCGGAGTGGAGGAGCCCTGTCATATAGCCGATGATGCCGAGATAGGCGAGGGTGTATATGTGGGTGCATTCGCCTATATCGGAGCCGGGGCAAAGATCGGAAAGAATGTGAAAATCTATCCCCAGGCATATGTCGGAGCCGGATGCCGGGTGGGCGACGACACGGTGCTTCGTCCCGGCGTGAAAGTCTATGAGGGTTGCTGCATTGGTGCCCGCTGCATACTGCATTCCGGCGCTGTGATCGGAGCCGACGGATTCGGTTTCGCCCCCAAGGGTGATTTTTACGAAAAGATACCTCAGATAGGCAATGTGGTGATAGAGGATGATGTGGAGATCGGTGCCAACACCTGTATCGACCGCGCCACCTTCGGCCACACCGTGATAGGCGCCGGCACCAAGCTCGACAACCTCATCCAGGTGGCTCATAATGTTGAGGTAGGAGCCCACAACGTATTCGCCGCCCAGACCGGCATAGCAGGCAGCGCCCATATCGGCGATGGCAACCGTGTGGGAGGCCAATGTGGATTTGCCGGCCATATCCGGGTGGGCAACAACAATGAATTCGGTGCCCAGACAGGCATTCCCAATTCGGTAGGAGATGGCAATCGCCTTATCGGTTATCCGGCCGTCGATGCCCGTCAGTTTGCCCGCACTCAGGTATATCTGAAGCGCCTCGGCGAGCTATTTGGAAAGAAATAGTATCCCTCCCTCCCCCCACACAGCGGGAGATCATGGATATCCCAGACCTCAAAGAGAAAAGAAAATCAAACAACCCAACAAATAGAAATGAATCAGCTTACTATCAAACAAGCCTTCAGCGTGGAGGGTAAAACCCTTCATTCAGGCGAGGTGGTCAAGGCTACATTCCGTCCGGCTCCGGCCGACTCCGGAATCCGCTTCAAGCGCATTGACCTTGAGGGTGCCCCCGAGATTCCGGCACTTGCCGAGAAAGTGGTCGACACCACCCGCGGCACAGTAATCGGAGCCGGCGAAGCGCGCGTATCGACAATCGAGCACGCCATGGCCGCACTCTACGCATCGGAGGTGGATAACTGTACAATCGAAATCAACGGGTCGGAGATGCCGATACTCGATGGTTCGGCGCTCCCCTATGTGGAGAATCTGGAGCGAGTGGGTCTCGAAGAGCTCGACAAGGAGAAAGACTACTACATCATAAAGAGCAAGACAAAATTCAAGGATGAGGCCACCGGCAGCCAGATTGTGATATATCCCGACGACGGATTCAGCGTAGAGGTGATGGTGGAATACAACTCACCGGTGCTCCCCAACCAGTTTGCCATCCTCGACAATCTGGCCGATTTCCATAAGAAAGTGGCCAGCGCCCGCACATTCGTATTCGTGCGCGAGATCGAGGGGCTGCTTCAGCATGGCCTGATCAAGGGTGGCGATCTCGACAATGCCATCGTGATCTACGACCAGCCCGTAGAGCAGGAAAAGATCGATGCCATCTGCGATCTGGTGCAGGTGCCCCACGTGCAGCTCAAGAATCTCGGCTACATCAATCCCGCACCCCTCACATGGGACAATGAGCCGGCCCGCCACAAACTGATGGACCTCATCGGCGACATCGCCCTCGTGGGGCGTCCGCTCAAAGGCCGGGTAGTGGCTATCCGTCCGGGTCATACCGTCAACAACGGTTTTGCCCGCATGCTCCGCAAGGAGGTGAAGCACACCGAGGTACAGGCACCCGTCTACAATCCCAACCTGGCCCCCGTGATCGACATCATGGGCATACGCAGCATGCTGCCCCACCGCTATCCCTTCCTGCTGATCGACAAGGTGATCGAGATTGACCGCCGCCACTGCGTGGCAATCAAGAATGTGACCACCAACGAGCCCTTCTTCCAGGGCCACTTCCCCCAGGAGCCGGTGATGCCCGGCGTGCTTCAGATTGAGGCCATGGCGCAGGCAGCCGGTGTGCTGGTGCTCAACTATCTTGAGGAGGCCGATAAATATTCCACCTATTTCCTCAAGATCGACAATGTGAAATTCCGCCAGAAAGTAGTGCCCGGCAACACACTGATACTCTCCGTGAGCCTGATGACCGAAATCCGCCGCGGTTGCGCCGTGGTGAAAGGCTATGCCTTCGTGGGTGAGAAGATCGTGTGTGAGGCCGAGTTTATGGCTCAGATAATCAAGAACAAATGATGTCATCTCTCACCTCAGCCATCACAGCGATGAATGTGCTCAATCAGGTGCATCCCGAAGCCCGCATAGGCAATAATGTGAAGATCGGGGCCTATACCTGTATCTACGAGAATGTAGAGATCGGCGACAACTGCGAGATCGGCAATAATGTGACCATATTCCCCGGAGCCCGTCTGGGCGACGGAGTGAAGGTATTCCCCGGTGCCGTAATCGCCGGAGTGCCTCAGGATCTCAAATTCAAGGGAGAGGATACTTTGGCATTCATAGGGAGCGGCACCACAATCCGCGAGTGTGCCACCATCAACCGAGGCACAGCCTCGCGCGGCTACACCAAAGTGGGTGAGAACTGCCTTATCATGGCCTACACCCATATAGCCCACGACTGTGTGGTAGGCAATCGTGTGATCATCTCCAATGCCACCCAGCTGGCCGGAGAGGTAGTGGTCGATGATTGTGCCGTGATAGGTGGCGGCAGCCTCGTGCATCAGTTCTGCCATCTCGGCAAGAATATCATGCTGCAGGGTGGAGCTCTGGTCAATAAGGATATTCCCCCTTATGTCAAGGCAGCCCGCGAACCCATCTCATTTGTGGGACTCAACACAATCGGCATGCACCGCAACGGCTTCTCGGCCGAGAAGATCCAGACCATCACCGAGATCTACCGCATCCTCTACATGAGCGATCTCAACGTGACCAATGCCGTGCGCCAGATTCGCGCCAATATCCCCGCCAGTGCCGAGCGCGAAGAGATTCTCCACTTTGTGGAGCACTCCCAGCGAGGAATCATCCGCTCAGTGCTCTGATCCGAAACTCTGAATTACCATTGACTCCTCAATAGAGAGAGAGGGGGGGACCACAGTCCCCCCCTCTCTCTCTATTGGTGCCTACGGGCCGACAAGCATCATGAGATAAGCAGAATGTCGGCCTCAAACGAATCCGGATTGATGGCGCGGCGGCGCACTTTCGAGCGATACGTATATACGGTCGTAATCGAGCAACGCAGGAACTCCGCTATTTTGGAGTTTTCGGAGATTCCTATGCGTATCAGAGCCTGTATGCGCAGCTCGGTGTTAAGAATCTCACCCGGTTTAAGATGGATTCTCTCCTCCGGGCGGAGCAGGGCGTTGACCTTATCCGGGAAATCCGGATAAATGTTGAGGATAGCCTCATCGAATTTTGCGTAAAACTCCTTGATAGTAGAGTCGATAAACTCCGACGACTCAAGTTTCTTCTGCAAAGCCGCTTTCGAGACACCCTGGGCCGCCATGAGCCGCAGCGACTGGTGATAGCGCTGCAGAGCATTGATGGCAGTGGCGCTATAGCCCATGAAGAGCCCGGTGTATTGCTCCTTGATCAGATTCCCCTCATTGAGCGCGGCATTTTTCACCTCCAGATCGGAATTGGCCGCACGTAGTTTTTCAGAGAGCTGCGACAGTTCGCTATTGCTTCGCGCCACATTGGCATTAGCCACCTTCAGGCGGTGATACTGCCGGCGGATGAAATATAGAGCAGCCGTCAGGCCTACGGCCAGAATGCTCACCACTACAATCATGACCTTCATCCTGCCATATAGTTCGCGCTGCCGGGCTGCATAAGCCTCATCAATCATCGGGAGCATCTTCAGCGACTGAGCATTACGCATTCTTGCCGAATAGAAATTGGCATCGGCGATACTCTTCTTCAGGAAAATATTGGCACGCTCCACATCCCCCTCCTCATACATGGCAGTGGCTATGGCCCGAAACGACATATTCTCCATCACGGCCCCTCTAAGGTCCGACACCGCGCTTCGCGAGATATATTCAAGATATGCCGAGCGATCATTCCTCAAGGTGTGGACATAGGCAATTATAGAGGCGAGAATAGAATATTCCCGGCTCCCCATAGGATAGGAGGCAAGGTTTTTCTCAAGCACACTCAGAGCCTTGTCGGGATTTCCCTCCCCGGCCAGTTCCGGCATTACATATATGGCGTAGGTGAGCGAGAGCGAGTCGCTTGTCAGCCGAATCGAATCGGCATATTGACGGCGCAGGCGTTCGTAATCCGCCTGCAGCGAGAGATCGAAATCAGTGTTATATTCCACCATATATTGATATAGTCCGCAATAATTGGCGAAATAACGTTCGCGGTCAATCTTAGGGAGAGCAGCCGGGCTCACGGAGTCCATAAGCGCAAGCGCATCGGGAAAGAGGCCGGCGTGAGAATAGAGATCGGCCTTCTTCAGCAAGAGGCGCGAGCTGACTATCGGCTCATCGGCAATAGGGGAGGCAAGGTTGAGATTCACATAATGCAGGGCCGAATCAGCCTTGAAAGCCTCATATTCCGATATAAGAAGCTGGATAATGTCGAAGCGTCGCTGAGGGTCCTGCCCCGGTGAGAGGAGATGCCGCAGAGAGTCGATGCGCTCCTCCTTGAGGTGCACATAGCGTGAGGCATCGGTCATCTCCCGGTCGAGCATATTCCGGGTTGATTCAGAAGTTCCCTCGGGTTGCGACTTGCTTCCGCATGCTGCGGCTATAAGCAGCAGAATAAGATGCAGACAGATGATTGATGAGCTTTTCATGGGTGGTGGAATTGATGAGGCGAATTTAATGAAAAAGTGTTAAATACGAAAGTCCGGGGTGTCGGCAAATGAGTGATAAGCATTGAAATTCGGTGATTTTATTTAGATTTAGAGTTAGAAATTTTGAGGTTAAAATCGGGTTAAGTAGTTGGTGAATAGGAGAGTAGTGTTTAGATTGGTTAGATTTGCGCTCTCAAGCATTGACGGTGTGAAAAAGTATTAAGAAATTTGCAACCGGAAACGCAGTTTCTTCATCGCTCCAATGAGATGCGGAAGAGTGCACTGCCCAATACTAACCCAAAAAACAATACCACATCATGAACTCCAAATCAAGCAGCCTCAGGTCAATCCTAACAGCTATGCTTGTGCTCGTCGGACTGATACTCTTTCCGACCCGTGCGGCGGCTGAATTGACCGTGAAAGGGACAGTGTCAGATCCCGGCGGCGATGTGCTCATTGGCGCCACAGTATCCGTCAAGGGGCATCAGTCCAATGCCACAGCCACCGACATCGACGGTAGTTACACATTAAAGAATGTGCCCGACAACGGCACACTCGTATTCAGCTATGTAGGCTTCGGCTCAGTAGAGGAGAAAGTGGCCGGACGCACCACCATAGATGTCGTGATGAAAGAGGACACAGAGATTCTCGACGAACTCATCGTGGTGGGTTACGGCTCGCTGAGTCGCAAAGAACTTGCCAGCTCCGTCACTCAAGTAAACAAAGATGACTTCCAGCAGGGTGCGATGAACAACCCGATGGAGATGCTCACCGGCAAAGTGGCCGGTCTGAATGTGAGCAACACCTCGGCAGCCGATCCCAATGCCTCGTCATCCCTTCAGGTGCGCGGTGCCACTTCGATTTCGGCCGGCAATGGTCCGCTGGTGGTAATCGACGGTGTGGCCGGCGGCGACATCCGCACCCTTGCTCCCCAGGATATCGAGTCAATGACAGTGCTCAAAGATGCCGCATCGGCTGCAATCTACGGCACACGCGGTGCCAACGGTGTGATACTCGTCACCACCAAGAAAGGCTCCGGCGAACCCGGCCGCCCCGTGGTGACATATGAATCATATGCCGCCATGTCGGTGGCGCGCAACCGTCCGGAGGTGCTCTCCCCCTATGAGTGGCGTCTGGCACGTCGCGGCAACGACTACGGCGCAAGCACCGACTGGTATAGCCTCATCACCCGCGATGTGGCCTACGACACCAACCAATATGTATCGATCGACGGCAATCTGGCCAATGGCGGCTACTACACTGCTTCTCTCAACTTCAAGCAGGCCAACGGTCTCGACATCGTGAGCCGCCGTCAGGAATTCGGCGGACGCACAGCCGTCAGCGGCAATCTTCTCGACAATCATCTCCGCATCTCGGCATCGCTCAATGCCCGCCGCGTCAACGAAGACTGGGGCGATAGCGGAATGTTCGACACCGCCCTCGGCATGAACCCCACCATCCCCGTCTACAATGAGGATGGCACATACTTCCAGCCCACATCTCCCACCGACATCAAGAACCCCGTGCAGCAGCTCAAGGTCAACACCTCGAAAGGTGGCCGCACCTACCTGCTCGGCACAGCCGATGTGAAATATTCCATCTGGAGCAACGAGAATCACAACGTAAGCACCACCTTATCCTACTCCTACGACTACAACGACCTCAAGAGCGACTACTATACCCCCTCCACATCGGGCGAATCCTATTGGGGCGGTTATGCCGGTCGCGCATCGAGCCAGTATCAGAAATGGTGGACATCGCGCCTGGAATGGATTGCCAACTACGGCTTTGTCAACGATGCCCATGACTTCAAGCTGATGGGAGGCTACTCCTACGAGCGCTCCAACTGGGAGCAGATGTTCATGCAGAACAATAACTTCACATTCGACAATCCCCTCTGGTATGGCATCGGTTCCGGCACATGGCTCAGCGAGGGTAAGGCACAGATGTATGGTGGACGTTCCGAGTCGACCCTCATCGGTTTCTTCGGCCGTGCCAACTATTCATGGAAATCAATGCTCATAGCCTCCGCCTCACTCCGCTATGAAGGGAGCACAAAATTCGGAGCCGACAAGAAATGGGGTGCATTCCCCTCAGTATCGGTGGCATGGGAGATGGCCCACGCTCCCTTCCTGAGAGATTACAACGAGACAGTGCAGAGCCTCAAACCCCGCTTCTCATACGGTGAGACAGGCCGCAGCGACTTCGACGCCTATCAGTCGCTGGCCACATATTCACCCGGCGGCTCATATCTGATCGATGGGTCCTGGATCACAGGCTACCGCCCCTCCAACAATGCCAACCCCGTGCTCGGATGGGAGAAGGTGACAAGCACCAACTATGGTGTAGACTTCATGTTGTTCAATCGTCTCTACGGTTCGGTGGAATACTACGACCGCCGCTCGCGCGACCTTCTCTACACCTACACCGCTCCTCAGCCCCCCTACGTATATCCCTCCATCCTTGTGAACGTAGGCACGATCAAGAACACCGGTGTGGAGCTCGTGCTCAACGGCGACATCATCGTCAACAAGCCCCTCACATGGACCTCCACAATCAACTACTCCTACAGTGTCTCCAAACTGACCAAACTCTCCAACTCCATCTATCAGGCATCTTACCTTGATCTCTACCAGAAGCCCGGAGTCGGCACGAGCGAGTACTTCTTCCGTGTCGAGGAGGGTGGCAAGGTAGGTCAGTTCTACGGCTATGAGTATGCCGGATATGACGAAGCCCACAACATGCTCGTATACAACAGCGAAGGTGAAAAGATACCCGCCGCATCGGCCGACCCCAACGACAAGCGCTACATCGGCAACGGTGCTCCGAGCCACTTCCTGACATGGAGCAACTCACTGAAATGGAAAAACTTCGACCTGGGCATGATGTTTACCGGCGCATTCGGATTCGAGATATTCAACATGCGCAAATACGGCATGGGTCTGCAGGGTTCCGGCTCCGACAACCTTCTGCGCAGCGCCTATCTTGAAGACCGCGATGTGTGGAGCGGCGGAGGTGTGATCTCCTCCTACTTCCTCGAGAAGGGTGATTACTTCAAGCTGGAGAATATCACGCTCGGCTACACGGTGCCCCTGAAGAGCCGCCGACTGCTCGACTCGCTCCGCGTCTACCTCTCGGCCCGCAACATATTCACGCTCACCAAGTATAGCGGCACCGATCCCTCGGCCGTGCCCTCCACCGGCGTGACTCCCGGCGTGGATGTGAGCAGCGCTTATCCCACAGCCACCCAGCTCACCCTCGGCGTGACCCTGAAATTCAAATAAAGAAGTTTCTCCGTATATTCGGAAAGTAATCACAGAAGAAAACAATGAAACCTATCAAATATATAGGCGGTCTCCTTGCATCGGCACTCCTTACGGCGTCGCTGGGAGCCTGCACCGACCTCGATGAGAAGACGTTCGACCGCATCGACGCATCGACCTACTATCAGGATGAAAACAGCGTGAAGGGAGCCGTGGCCTCAATCTATGCCAGCGCCCAGAGCGGATTTCTGGAGTATTTCTGGTATCTGAATGAGTTTCCCGCCGATCAGATAGCATGGCGCACCTGGAACGGCGGTGCCTGGGGCTATGACGAGGCTGCCAAATTCGTGCTCTCCTCCCAGACATGGAATTCGGAGTCAGTCATCATCCGTCAGGCATGGGAACATGCCTGGGAGACAATCGGACTTTGCAACACACTGATCCAGGACCTCTCGCAGCTTGATCCCGCCAATCTCGGCATGACCCGGACCTCGCTCGACTCATATATAGCCGAAGTGCGCACCATCCGCGCCTGGGCCTACTACAACAACTTCGAGCTGTGGGGTGGTGCGCTACCCCTCAACACATCGACCGGAGGAGAGGTGCCCGGATCGGCCGCCGAGGATTTCGACGAGGGTTGCAAGGTGCTCTGGAAATTCATGGCCGACGAACTCGACGAGGCATGCCCCGGCCTGACTGCCGAGGATGGATCAGGCGCAGTGCGCACCCGCATGAACCAGGGCATGAACCGAATGCTCAAGATGCGTCTGCTCCTGAATGCAGAGATCTTCATCAAAGAGGACCATTATCAGGAATGTGCCGCACTCTGTCAGGATATAATCGACGGCAAATACGGCAATTATTCAATCGCTGCCGACTACCGCCAGATTTTCAGCATGGGCAATACAGCCTGTCCCGAGGTAGTATTCGCATTTGCCGAAGAGGTGGGGCGTCAGACCAACAACAACCGCAACACCCCCTTCCTCCCGTACAACTACGATGAATTCACCGGCTTCTCATGCGACCAGGGTGGATGGAACTGCGTGATTCTCGCCCCCTCCAAAGACAACACAGGCACCCTCGTGGCCAATGCCGGCACCGCCGACCCGAAGAGTTTCATCTTCGACTATGGCGACAAGCTCGGAGCCCCCTTCGACCGTATGAACGACAAGGATATCCGCAAGCAGCCCTTCCATAGCGATGCCGCCGGCAACTGGCAGGGTATGTTCCTGATGGGAGCGCAGGTAAACTATGAGACAGGCGCTCCGGTGCTTGCCGATGCCGACCTTCAGGACAAACCCCTCATCTATGTCGACCAGTGCGGCACCTTCCTGAATCTCGGCCGCGACCTCGAACCGGTCATGTCGCCCCGCTGGGGACAGACCAACTCCGGCTTCCGTGTGCTCCGCTATCCGATCTATCCCGCATCGGTAGGCTATGACTGGCGCGATATCAGCGAAGTGGAATTCCGACTGGCCGAGGTGTATTACACACTTGCCGAGTGCAGCCTGCGCAGCGGCAATTCCGGCAAAGCAAAGGATCTGGTGAATCAGGTGCGCCAGCGTTACTTCACAGGTGCCGCAGCCTCAGAGATAGAGAAGCCCGGCCCCGGATTCAGCGCCTTCGATGCCGACTGGATGCTGAGCGAATGGGGATTGGAATTCCTCAACGAGGGTCGCCGCCGCCGCACCGACCTGCGCCGCTTCGACCGCTTCACACAGGGTCAGTGGTGGTTCTTCGGACGTGCCACAGAGACCGACCGTCAGTTGCCCGCCCGTCGCGACCGCAAATATGAATGGTATCCGCTGCCGCAGGCAGCCCTGATGGTGAATCCGGGTCTGCGCCAGAACCCCAATTATTAATCCATAAGGGAAATAAAGACCCATTTAAAAACTGACAGAAGATGAAAAAAAGATATTTTATCGGTATGCTCCTTTCGCTCCTGATGCTGTTGCCGGGAGCCTGCTCGAAGGAGGAGATAACTTTCGACAGCGAGCTGCCCCGCTTCGAGCTGAGAGAGGGTTATCAGTTGCTGGAGGTGATAGTGCCCTGGGGGACATTCGCCGATGATGAGATCTATATCGTAGGCGATTTCAACGGTGGCGAGGAGAAGGCTGTGGGCGACCCCCGCTGGCTCCTCCAGAAAGCCCCCGACACAGATGCCAAATGGGGCATCTACATCAACCCCGCCGACTGCATCGACGGCTACACTTTGGCCGACGGCTATACATTCTATAATGTGCAGCAGGGTATAGAGCGCACGCTTGAGAACGAGCCTGTGATCCATCATGAAGTCCCGGCTCCCGGAGAGCGCATCAACGTGATCCTTTATCGTTGGGCCGACTACTTCAAGGTCGACGAGCCTGATACTCCCGACGAGCCCGAACACGACGGATATGTGATCTATGTGGTCGATAACTCCGGCTATGATGATCTCGCCCTCTATGCCTGGGGCGATGCCGAATGCTTCGGCGGATGGCCCGGCATTGCACCCACAGGAGAGGTGGTGAAAGATGGAGTGCGCTACAAATATTTCGACACCGGCGCAGCCAACGAAGGACTCAACGAGAACCTCATATTCAACAACAACAACGGCGGCCAGCAGCTCCCCGACTATAACGTGACTCTCAACCAGGACTTCTATCTTGAGCTGACCCCCGACGGAGTAGTGGAGTTTGACCCCTCCTCGGTTGTGGAGCATGACGGATATACGGTCTATGTAAACAATCTTTCCGGCTGGAATGAGTTATATCTCTACATGTGGGGCGATGTCAACGACCTCAACGGTGCATGGCCCGGTATGGCTCCCACAGGCACGCAGAAAATCAATGGTGTGGAGTACACCTACTTTGATCTCGGCGCAGCCAACTGCGACCAGGGTCTGACCGAGCATATCATCCTCAACGACGGCAACGGCAAGCAGGTCGACGATGTGGTGGTGTTCGCTCTCGACCGTGATGTATATGTGGAGCTTAAGGCCGGCTCGGCGCGCGAGATAGACCCTGCCGATTATGAGCCGGAAGGCGACAGTGAGTGAATAGGCTCAAAAACATCATCAAAAGATTCAGATGAACCTTAAAAAACGTATAATAACCATCCCCGCCGTCATGTCGGTCTGCGCGATGTCAGTATGTGCGTCGTGTGGCTCCGACGGCACGGAACCGGTGCCCGACAACCCCGGAGGCGACCCCTCCGGGGGGGGAGTGGCGCAGGCGGAAACCTCAGTGATCTATGAGGCCAATCCCCGCTTCTTCGCCCGCACCGGAGCATTACGCGAGATAGAGAATCAGCTTCCCCGCATCTCCCGGATGGGTTGCGACGTGCTGTGGATTATGCCCCTCTTCGAGCCCGGAGAGGTGAAGAGTGTGGGTAGCCCCTACTGCATAAAGGATTACAAGAAGATCAATCCGGCCTACGGCACCGATGCCGACCTTCGGTCGCTCATAGCGAAAGCCCATGCGCTCCACATGAAGGTAATCCTCGACTGGGTGGCCAACCATACGAGCTTCGACAATGTGTGGACCATCACAAACCCCGAGCGTTATGTGATCGATGCCAACGGTGAGATTTCGGCCACAAAAGATTGGGCCGATGTGGCCCAGCTCAATTACAATGTGGCCTCCACCGGCGAAGGTATGATAGAGGCTATGGAATATTGGGTTAAGGAATTCGGTATCGACGGCTATCGTTGCGACTACACCGAGGGTGTGCCGCATTCCTTCTGGAGCGAGGCCGTGGCGTCGCTGCGGAAGATTGACCCCGAGCTGATTATGCTCGCCGAGACCTCAAAAAGCGACTTCTATGCCGATGGCTTCGACATGATTTATGACTGGAATTTCTCTCCCGCCATGTCGAAAGCATATGGCAGCGGAAAGAAACCCGGCTTCGTGGCCGATGCGCGGGCCACAATCGGCTCCCTCCCCGATGGCAAGAGCATCCTGCGCTATGCCTTCAACCATGACGTGGCGGCTGAAAATGCGCTCGACCGTTATTTCGGCACCTCCCGAGGGGTGACCGGAGCCTATCTGTTGGCCACAATGCTCGGAGGCACCCCCATGATATATTCCGGCATGGATGCCGAAGGAGTGAGCGGTAAACTCTCATTCTTCGACTATCGACCGCTCGATTTCTCCGACACCCTGACCGAAGAATATGCAGCCATCAACTCTGTATTCAAATCCACTGCCGATGTGCGTGGCGGTAAATTCAGCGACTATTCCGTGCCGGATGTGGCCGTATTTACCTATTCCGGCGCCGGGAAGACACTTCTTGTCATGGTCAATATGGCCGACCGCGAAGAGAGTGTGCGCACCCCGATTCAGCTTAGTGGAGAGACTATGGAGGAGCTTTTCAGCCACACCGAAGGGTCGCTTCCTGTGAGCATAAATCTTCAACCCTACGAGTATAAAGTCTATATCAAATGAAACAGACAGCTATAATATTCTCCATGCTGTGTCTTGCAGCCGGATTCCCTACGGTGGGCCGGGCACAGACGGTGGCCTCTCCATCGGGCGATCTCAAGCTTACATTCAATCTCACTTCAGCCGGACAACCGGCCTATTCTCTCGATTATAAAGGGAATCGCCTCGTGGGCGAGAGCCGACTCGGTCTGAAGGGTGATGAACGCGATTTCACCGGTGGTTTTGAGTTGGTGGGAGTGGATACAGTCGCCATCGACCGCTCGTGGCAACCGGTGTGGGGTGAATATGCCACAGTGCGCGATAATTTCCGCGAGATGGCCGTGAAACTGAAAGCGCAGGCTCCCGAGCGCGAGATGACCATACGCTTCCGACTCTTCGACGACGGTCTCGGATTCCGTTACGAATTTCCGCGACAGGCCGAGGGTTCCTATCTCACCCTGCGGGATGAAGCCACTGAATTCAACTTCACCGGCAATCATACACTTTTCTGTATTCCCGGCGATTATGACACTGATGAATACCTCTGGTCGGAGACCACATTCAGCGAGCTGCCCGAAGCGCTCGGTGCTTACAGGCGTCACAGCGAGGCCCAGCGCACCGGTGGTACCGTAATCCAGACCCCGATGCTTCTCAAGACCTCCTCGCCCGTATATGTCAATGTGCATGAAGCGGCCCTGGTGAATTATCCCGCCATGCTTCTTGATGTCGATACCGAGGGATATGCGATGAAGGCTCACCTTGTGCCCGACCGTCTCGGAGTGGCAGGCTATATGCAGTATCCCTTCCAGACCCCCTGGCGCACCCTCATAGTGAGCGATGATGCCCGCGACATACTCGCCTCGCAGCTGATACTCAACCTCAACGAACCCTGCGCCATCGCTGACACCTCCTGGATCAAGCCGATGAAGTTTATCGGCGTATGGTGGGAGATGTTTACCGGTACTCAAAAGACCTGGGCATACTCAGATGATTATCTGGCCAAGCCCGGCATCACCGACTATTCGACTCTCAAGCCCAACGGCCGGCATCCGGCCAACACCGCCAATGTGAAGAAATACATCGACTTCGCATCGGCCCATGGCATAGACGGAGTGCTCGTGGAGGGATGGAACGAAGGTTGGGAAGACTGGGCAAGTTATCGCAAGAACCGCCAGTTCCTTTTCGACAAGGCGTATCCCGACTTCGATGTAGAGGAACTCCGCGACTATGCCGCCTCCAAAGGTGTGAAACTGATTATGCACCACGAGACCGCCGCCAACGCCGCCGACTATGCACTGCAGCTCGACCGCGCCTTCAGATTCATGAAGGATAATGGCTATGATGCCGTGAAGACCGGCTATGTGGGTGCGATGATTCCCCGCTCCGAGCATCACACCACACAGTGGATGGTAGACCATGTGCTCGATGTGGCCAAACGAGCGGCCGACTATAAGATAATGGTCGATAGCCACGAGGCACCGCGTCCCACCGGACTCTGCCGCACATGGCCCAACTGGCTTGCCCAGGAATCGGCACGCGGCGGTGAATTTGAGTCGATGGGTGGCAATCCCCCTTCCCACACTGCGATACTTCCGTTCACCCGCCTCAAGGGTGGTCCGATGGATTATACACCCGGTCTTTTCGAGACCCGCCTCAGCTATTACAACGAAGGCAAGGATTGTCAGGCCGGCACCACACTGGCCCGTCAGCTCGCCCTCTACCTGACGATGCCCTCACCGATGCAGATGGCCTGCGACCTGCCCGAAAACTACGAGCGTTTTGCCGATGCCTTCCGCTTTATCGAGGATGTGCCTGTAGATTGGCGCGACTCCCGCTATCTTGAGGCCGAGCCGGCCCGCTACATCACAGTGGCCCGACTTGACAAAAATTCCGACGACTGGTATGTGGGTGCCATCACCGACGGCAACTCCCGCAAAGCCGTGATAGACTTCTCATTCCTTCCGAAAGGGAAGAAATATGAGGCCACAGTCTATGAAGATGCTCCCGATGCCGACTGGAAAGAGAATCCGCAGGCCTACCGCATCCGCAAGGTAAAGGTGGATTCCGGCACACGCATGAAGCAGTATCTGGCACCCGGCGGCGGAGTGGCAATGCGCATTACTCCGCTCCGGTGACTATGAATTGTAGTCGGCTTTGCATAGAGCGAGCTCTAATATAATCGCCGCAAATTCATACAGCGAATCAATAATAGTTCTACATTCTCTCGTCGTCGGTCCGACTTGGTGTCGTGCCGACGACATTTTTTTATATCTAATAGAGATGTTTGGAAATGCGGGGGAAATTGATTAATTTTGAAGCATCTGAAAAATAATATCATGAAACGATGCTGCGGCTCTCCCTGCTGCGGAGGGTGAGGCAGCGCAGAGTGACTTATGAGAATAGGAAAAGAGACCGGCGATGCGCCGGCAACGGTGAGCCCTTGTGAGGCTCCCTCCACTTCGCGCAAAAGCGCGAAGATTCATTATGCTTATGTGATTGTGGCCTGCTGCTGCCTGATGATGGGCATCAATGTGGGTTTATCCTTCAGTTGCGCCGGGATATTCTATCAGCCGGTGAGCAGTGCGCTGGGTGTGCCGGTGGGTGAGTTCGGCATCTATATGTCGGTGATGTATGTCACCTCCTCGCTGATGCTTCCGCTGGCCGGGCGGATGCTGGAGCGGTATAGCGCGCGGATGTTGTTTGGGGTCAATTCGGCTGTGATGGGGTTGATTTTCATAGCTATGTCGCTATTCCACAATGTCTGGGAATTTTATGTGGCCGGCGCACTGATGGGTGTCACGCTGTCATTTCTCCTGTATTTGAGCTTCCCTACGATGGTCAACCGCTGGTTTCACAGCAAGGTGGGTCTGATGATAGGTATATGCAGCGCCGCCTCCGGAATAGGCGGAATGCTCTTCAATCCGATAGCAGGCCGGATCATCACCGAGTGGGGATGGCGCCGGGGCTATGCCGTATTCGGACTGATATGCCTCTGTGTGGTGGCACCGCTGTTGTGGATCTTGCTTCGCGACCATCCCTCCGACAAGGGGCTGCAGCCCTATGGCGCAGGTGAATCCTGTGGCGAGAAGAAGGCCGCGGGGGGAGCCGTGACCACGGGTATGACATATGCCGCTGCCGTGAAGAGTCCGCTATTCTACGCGCTCATCCTCTTTGCCTTCCTCATGATGGGAATCTCTACGCTCAATCTCTTTATCCCCGGCTATGTCACGGCCCACAGCTTCACGCTCGAGCAGGCATCGCTCACGGCGGCTATGGTGATGGCCGGTGTGACACTCGGCAAACTGGTGCTCGGCTGGGTCAACGACCACAACTGTGCCCTCGGGGTGGTGCTCACCACCGGCTGCGGCATCGGCGGACTGGCCTTCCTCCTAACCGGAGCCGGTGCACTGTGGCTGATTCTCGGCGGAGCCTTCCTATTCGGCTGGGCCTATGCCGGAGTTACGGTGCAGACAGCGATGCTGACCCGCAGCGTGTTCGGGCAGCGCGACTACTCGCGCATCTACTCCATCATCTCCATAGCCCTTGCAGGGGGTGGCGCCATCGCCTCCGGCGGCTGGGGCCTGTTGGCCGACGCTGCCGGCACCCCCGTCACCTTCATCTGCGGCATCGCCGGCCTGCTGCTCTGCCTCCTCATCGGCCTCGTCTCGCTTCGCCGCTCATAGCGCCACCTCCGACCGGACCGGCTGACGCATACCGCACTTTATGGGAGGTGGTGGTATATATAGTGTAATGAGCTGAAAATAAAAATATTTTAAGTATTAGAGGTAAAGGCTTGCGCATATAGCGGAAGTTTTATAATTTTGTAGTGCAGACCGTTTCGCAGAAGCCCGGTCAAGGGCTAAGCGGGAGGGGCTGCAACTACATTTTTTGGAAGCGTTTACTTGACGCTCTTTCTTGACTATCTGAAACCTGGAAAATTTTCAATCTTCGTCAGGTATGTGGCATACAGGTAGATGCCTTGTGGATATGTACATGTACAATTCGGTGTCCGGCACGTGAGTGTCCGGTCATCGGGAGTGTCTGCATATTCTGCGTGAGGCTTCTGCATGTTTGCTCGTTCTAACGAAGCTGGGCAATACCAGAGCCTCCGTTTGATGGAACGAGCAGACGGTACGGCTCTCACGCTTTATTATTTATACTACCCTAACCGTATCACATTCATCGGAGAGCCATGAGGTTGACAATAAACCCAACCACATGTTACGAAAACCTTTACTTTTCTTACTGACGGCCCTCGGTCTGACGGTACCGTCAGTGATGTCAGCCTTCGAGTATGAAGGGCTGACCTATGAGGTGCTGGATTCGGAGGCCGGTACCTGCTATCTATATAATGGTGACGAAGCACCCAGAGATCTCGTTATACCGGCTCATCCTGTTGACGAATCTGGACGTGAGTGGACGCTTACATCAATCGGGAGCGGCGCTTTCTCCGGTTGTAGCTGGTTGACCTCAGTAGTCCTTCCAGAAGGGGTTACTTC
>JAIDKG010000068.1 GCA_029051525.1 Muribaculaceae bacterium | reverse complement strand
AACGGCACATGCATCATCAGCTTCATCATGGGGCGCTCCAGCATTGGGAATACCTTGCTCTTCACAATCTTCTCGATTATGAGCGGCACGGTGATGATAAGTTTCGGCCTCACCTCGGCAAATGCCTGCATGATCACCTTGGGCGATGGCAGACGGGTCAGGAAATGGCAGTGCATTCCGCGACAGAAGGGATGCAACATCTCCACCACCATACCGTAGAGGTGGGCCAGCGGGAGCATATTCACCATCCCGTCGCCGGGATTGAGATAGTCGATATTGTCGAGGCAATAGCGCACATTGCTCCATATCGAGCGATAGGGAAGCATCACACCCTTCGACATGCCGGTGCTGCCCGATGTATAGTTGATTATCGCCAATTCCTCGGGAGTATCGGAATAGGCTTTGAAATCGTCGGGGCCATAGGCATAGGGATATCGCGCGCCGAAGCGTTCGTTGAGGTTATTTCGGGTGTCGGTTAGGCGGCGGGTGCGCGACAATGGCATGCCCAACTCCGAGATATACACCGCTCCTACCAGACCGGGCAATTCCTTCTCATCGAGCTTCTCCCATATCGACTGGTCGACGAAGAGCAGCTTCGCGCCACTATGGTTCACCAGATGATGCACCACTTCGGGTTTGAATTCATGCAGAATCGGCACAGCCACCACACCCGAAGTGAGGCAGGCTATGAATGTCACAGCCCAATTGGATGAATTGCGACCGCAGAGAGCCACCTTGTCGCCCGGGCGTACGCCTGCGGCATCAAAAAGAAGTCGGAGTTTCTCCACCGCTTCCGCCACATCGCGGAATCGATAACTCTCGCCACCCATATCACTGAAAGCCATCAGCTCCCAGCTGCGCCGGATCCGATCGGCTATTATCGCATTGAGCGAGGCATGATTCTGTGTTGGATTACCTGTAGTATTTTCTTTCATATCAATTTTTTAAGTAACTTTCCCTATACTCATCCTTTCCTTCGATTCTTTTTTGACTGATACCCTCTTCGTCGCATGTAAGTAAGTAGCAGTCGAAATATACGGGCATGAGCATTCTGTACTTATTCTATAACACCTTCTTCACTGCGCCTGTTCGCGCAGTGACATTGGCAGCCGGGCATAACCGGATTGCAAATGTAGGTATTTTTTTTCAAGTTACAAAATTCCTGCATTTTGCCACTATTTACACGCCGCTTGCATCCGTATTCCACCTCCATGGCAAACAAAAAAACAGTCTTCATCCGATTCTGTCCGGATGAAGACTGTTCTATAGGGGGATAGGGGGGATTTTTATCAGTTGGCGGCTACCTCTTCGGTCTCGATGTCGATGATGGCATCGGGGGCGTCGGTCACCTGGAGCTCGGCGAGCTCTTCGCGATTGGCCACCACAAGGCGGTTGTATTCGCGCAGACCTGTACCGGCGGGGATAAGGTGACCGCAGATCACATTCTCCTTCATGCCCTCGAGATAGTCGGTCTTACCGTTGATGGCTGCCTCGTTGAGCACCTTGGTGGTCTCCTGGAATGATGCGGCGCTCATGAAGCTCGAAGTCTGGAGAGCGGCACGGGTGATACCCTGCAGGATCTGCTCTGAAGTGGCGGGCATTGCGTCGCGCACCACCATCTCCTTCTTGTCATTGCGCTTAAGGAGCGAGTTCTCATCGCGCAGCTTGCGCTGGGTGATGATCTGACCGGCCTGGTAATTCTCGGAATCACCGGCATCGATGATATATTTCTTGCCCCAGATGTTGTCGTTCTCCTCCATGAAGTCGCGCTTGTCGACCACCTGCTGCTCGAGGAAGCGGGTGTCGCCGGCGTCGAGGATGTTGACCTTGCGCATCATCTGGCGCACGATTACCTCGAAGTGCTTGTCGTTGATCTTCACACCCTGCATGCGGTACACGTCCTGCACCTCATTCACGATGTATTCCTGCACCGCTGTGGGACCCATGATGTTGAGGATGTCGCTCGGAGTCACTGCACCGTCGGAGAGCGGTGTGCCGGCACGCACATAGTCGTCCTGCTGCACGAGCATCTGGCGTGTGAGAGGCACGAGATATTTCTTCTCCTCGCCGAGCTTGGAAGTGACGAGCACCTCTTTGTTGCCACGCTTCACCTTGCCGAATGATACCACACCGTCGATCTCGCTGACCACAGCAGGGTTGCTCGGGTTGCGGGCCTCGAAGAGCTCTGTGACACGGGGCAGACCACCGGTGATGTCACCGGCGCTGTTGCTGGCGCGGGGGATCTTCACGAAGACCTTACCGGGAGTAAGCATCTCGTTCTCATCCACCAGAAGGTGTGCGCCCACAGGGAGTGAGTAAGTGCGGATGATCTCGCCATTCTTGTCGACGAGGTGAATCTCGGGGAGCTTGGTGCGGTCTTTCGACTCGATGATGATCTTGTCGCGGAGTGAAGTGCCATCGGCACCTTCCACACGATAGGTCACACCCTCGATCACATTCTCATAGACCACGCGACCACCGGCCTCGGCTACGATTACGGCATTGAAGGGGTCCCATTCGCAGATCATATCGCCATCGTTGACGATATCACCATCGTGCTTATAGAGTTTCGAGCCGTAGGGGATGTTGGCGGTAGTGATGGGCACTTCCGAGTTGGGCGCCATGATGCGCATTTCAGCCATACGGCCCACTACGATATCCACGCCATCGGCATCCTTGACGGTGCGGAGCTCGTCGATTTCGAGTTTACCGGTGTGACGTGCAGTCACATCCTTGACGGCAGCCACGTTACCGGCCACACCACCGACGTGGAACGTGCGGAGTGTAAGCTGCGTACCCGGCTCACCGATCGACTGAGCGGCGATCACGCCCACAGCCTCACCTTTCTGCACCATGCGGTGAGTGGAGAGGTTGCGGCCATAACACTTGGCGCAGACACCCTTCTTCGATTCGCAGGTGAGCACGGAGCGGATCTCAACCGACTCGATGATGCTCTTCTCGATCTTGTCGCAGGCATCTTCGGTGATCTCCTCACCGGCGTGCACATATACCTCACCTGTGATGGGATCCACCACATCATGCACCGACACGCGGCCCAGGATGCGCTCCGAGAGGGTGGCCACCACCTCCTCGTTGTTCTTGATCTCCTTGCATACGAGGCCGCGGAGAGTGCCGCAGTCCTCCTCGTTGATAATCACGTCGTGAGCCACATCGACCAGACGGCGGGTGAGATAACCGGCGTCGGCAGTCTTAAGCGCGGTATCCGCAAGACCCTTACGGGCACCGTGGGTGGAGATGAAGTACTCCAGCACCGACAGGCCCTCCTTGAAGTTGGCAAGAATCGGGTTCTCGATGATCTGACCACCCTCTGCACCGGCTTTCTGCGGCTTGGCCATCAGACCACGCATACCGGAGAGCTGACGGATCTGGTCTTTCGAACCACGGGCACCGGAGTCAAGCATCATGTAGACTGAGTTGAAGCCCTGCTGGTCGGCCTTCATCTGGTCCATCAGGGTATCGGCCAGTTTCTTGTTGACCTCGGTCCATACCTCAATCACCTGGTTGTAGCGGTCCTGGGCTGTGATGAAGCCCATGTTGAAGTTTTGCTTGATCTCGGCTACCTGCTCATGACCGGCGCGTACATATTCCTCCTTCTCGGCCGGGATAATCACGTCGCCGAGGTTGAAGCTCAGACCGCCGCGGAACGCCATGCGGTAACCGAGGTTCTTGATATCGTCGAGGAACTGGGCAGAGCGTGTCACACCGCAGGCCTTGATTACATTCGAGATGATGGTGCGGAGCGACTTCTTTGATATAATCTCATTCACATAGCCGATCTCCTTGGGCACATACTGGTTGAAGAGCACACGGCCCACCGAAGTATCCTTCTTGAGCACCTTCACGGGATTGCCTTCGGCGTCGATGTCGTCGACATATACCGATACCGGTGCATGCAGCGACACGCGACCCTCGTTGTAGGCAATCTCGGCCTCTTCCGGACCGTAGAACACTGTGCCCTCGCCCTTGGTGCCGGGGCGCAGCTTGGTGATATAGTAGAGTCCGAGCACCATGTCCTGCGAAGGCACGGTAATCGGGGCGCCATTGGCGGGGTTGAGGATGTTGTGGGCACCGAGCATGAGCATCTGTGCCTCGAGGATAGCCTCGTTGCCGAGGGGAAGGTGCACAGCCATCTGGTCGCCGTCGAAGTCGGCGTTGAAGGCGGTACATGCCAGCGGATGAAGCTGAATGGCCTTACCCTCGATCATCTTGGGCTGGAAAGCCTGGATACCGAGACGGTGCAGAGTCGGCGCACGGTTCAGCAGCACCGGATGACCCTTCATCACATGCTCCAGGATATCCCATACCACAGGCTCCTTGCGGTCTACGATCTTTT
The DNA here is from genome assembly GCA_029051525.1 of Muribaculaceae bacterium. Taxonomy (GTDB): domain Bacteria; phylum Bacteroidota; class Bacteroidia; order Bacteroidales; family Muribaculaceae; genus Lepagella. The sequence continues at coordinate 18,868 of JAIDKG010000068.1, read as the reverse complement.
TGGCGCTCTTCACAGTCTTCACAATGCCGCGCTCTATGAGCTTGCGGATCACGAAGGGCTTGTAGAGCTCGGCAGCCATCAGTTTGGGGATACCGCACTCATGCATCTTCAGCTCCGGACCTACCACGATTACCGAACGCGCCGAGTAGTCCACACGCTTACCGAGCAGGTTCTGACGGAAGCGGCCCTGCTTACCCTTGAGCGAGTCGGAGAGGGATTTGAGCGGACGGTTCACATCGCTCTTCACGGCCGATGACTTGCGGCTGTTGTCGAGCAGCGAGTCGACAGCCTCCTGGAGCAGACGCTTCTCATTGCGCAGAATCACCTCGGGAGCCTGGATATCGATAAGGCGCTTCAGACGGTTGTTGCGGATGATCACACGACGATAGAGGTCGTTGAGGTCGGAGGTAGCGAAGCGGCCGCCATCCAGCGGCACGAGCGGACGCAGCTCCGGCGGAATCACCGGCACAGCCTTGAGGATCATCCATTCGGGCTTGTTGCGGTCGGACGATGCGATGAAGCTGTTGACCACCTGCAGGCGCTTCAGCGCCTCGGTCTTGCGCTGCTGCGAGCCATCTTCATTGGCGATGCGGCGCAGCTCGGCGGCAAGGTCGGTGAGGTTGATCTCCTTGAGCAGCTCATAGATGGCCTCGGCGCCCATCTTGGCCACAAACTTATTGGGGTCGCTGTCGTCGAGGAAACGGTTCTCCTCGGGCAGGCTGTCCATGATCTCGGCATATTCCTCCTCGCTGAGGAGGTCGAGCTTCTGCAGGGGCACATCCTTGTTGGTCTTGGGGTCTCTTACAGTCACATTGCCGGGATTGAGCACCACATAGCGCTCATAATAGATCACCGAGTCAAGTTTCTTGGAGGGGAGACCGAGCAGATAGCCGATCTTGTTGGGGAGCGAGCGGAAATACCAGATGTGAGCCACCTGCACTACCAGCTCGATATGACCCATGCGCTCACGGCGCACCTTCTTTTCGGTGACTTCCACACCGCAACGGTCGCAGACGATGCCCTTGTAGCGGATACGCTTGTACTTGCCGCAATGGCACTCGAAATCCTTGACAGGACCGAAGATTTTCTCGCAGAACAGGCCGTCACGCTCAGGCTTGTAGGTGCGATAGTTGATGGTTTCGGGCTTGAGCACCTCTCCGCTCGACTTCTCCTTGATCTCCTCGGGAGATGCAAGGCCGATGGTGATTTTGGAGAAATTGCTCTTTATTTTGTTGTCTCTTCTAAAAGCCATTATTCGATTATGATTTTTGAAGTGGTGTGTCAGTTAATTTTAGTCGAGGGTGATGCTCAGACCCAGACCGCGCAGCTCATGCAGAAGCACATTGAGCGACTCGGGGATACCCGGAGTGGGCATCTGGTCACCCTTCACGATTGCCTCGTAGGCCTTGCTGCGGCCTGTCACGTCGTCCGACTTGATGGTCAGGATCTCCTGCAGGATATGGCTGGCGCCGAATGCCTCCAGTGCCCAGACCTCCATCTCACCGAAACGCTGGCCACCGAACTGGGCCTTACCGCCGAGCGGCTGCTGCGTGATCAGTGAGTAGGGACCGATCGAGCGGGCATGCATCTTATCCTCTACCATGTGGCCGAGCTTAAGCATGTAGATCACACCCACAGTGGCCGGCTGGTCGAAGCGGTCGCCGGTGCCGCCGTCGTAGAGGTAAGTCTTACCATAGCGGGGCACTCCGGCCTTGTCGGTCCACTCATTGAGGTCATCGAGTGTAGCACCATCGAAGATAGGAGTGGCGAATTTCTCACCCAGCTCGCGACCTGCCCAACCGAGCACGGTCTCGAAGATCTGACCGAGGTTCATTCGCGAAGGCACACCCAGCGGGTTAAGCACGATATCCACAGGAGTGCCATCCTCAAGGAAGGGCATATCCTCCTGGCGCACTACGCGCGATACGATACCCTTGTTACCGTGACGACCTGCCATCTTGTCGCCCACACCGATCTTACGCTTCTTGGCGATGTAGACCTTGGCCATCTGCATTATGCCCGAGGGGAGCTCATCGCCGATGGTTATGTCGAATTTGCGGCGGCGCAGCTCGGAGTCGATCTCCTTCGATTTGCGCAGATAGTTGGTGATGAGCTTCGAGATCATGTGGTCCACACGCTCATCGCCGGTCCAGCCCGACAGATTGACTGTCTCGAAGTCGATTGTGGCGAATGCCACATCATCAAACTTCATACCCTTCGGCACGATGTCGGCACCGATGAAATCGGTCACACCCTCCGAAGTCATGCCGGCCAGAAGAGTGGAGAGCTTGTCGAGCAGCACTGCCTTGAGCTCTGCCTGCTTCTCCTCATACTCCTCATCGAGCATCGGCAGCTGGGCATTCACACTTCTCTTGGAAGTCTTCTTCTTGGTGGCACGCGAGAAGAGGTTGGTGCCGATCACCACACCCTTCAGCGACGGCGAAGCCTTGAGCGAGGCATCCTTCACATCACCGGCCTTATCGCCGAAGATGGCGCGGAGCAGCTTCTCCTCAGGAGTCGGGTCGCTCTCACCCTTCGGGGTGATCTTACCGATCATGATGTCGCCCGGCACCACATGGGCACCCACGCGGATTATGCCGCGGTCGTCGAGATCCTTGGTGGCGTCTTCGCTCACATTCGGGATGTCGGAAGTGAGCTCCTCCATGCCGCGCTTGGTCTCGCGCACCTCGAGAGTATACTCATCCACATGCACCGAAGTGAGGATATCCTCCTTCACCATGCGCTCGTTGAGCACGATGGCATCCTCATAGTTGTAACCCTTCCAGGGCATGAAGGCCACCTTCAGGTTGCGGCCCAGTGCGAGCTCACCCTTCTCGGTAGAATAACCCTCGGTGAGGATGTCGCCCTTCTCCACGCGCTGACCCACATTGCAGATGGGGCGCAGGTCGATGGTTGTGCCCTGGTTGGTGCGGCGGAATTTCGGAATCTTATATTCTTTCACAGCCGACTCAAACGATACGAATTCCTCGTCGTCAGTGCGGTCATATCGGATCACAATCTTTGTAGCATCCACATAGTCGATCACACCGGCGCCCTCGGCCATGATCTGGGTGCGGCTGTCGCGGATCAGCTGACCCTCGATACCAGTGCCCACGATCGGAGCCTCGCTGCGGAGCAGCGGCACAGCCTGACGCATCATGTTGGATCCCATGAGCGCGCGGTTGGCGTCGTCGTGCTCCAGGAAGGGGATGAGCGATGCGGCAATCGATGCAATCTGGATCGGAGCCACATCCATGAGCTCCACCTCCTGCGGAGTGGCGATCGGGAAGTCGGCGTCGAGACGGGCCTTCACCTCATTACGGATGAATGTGCCGTCGTCGTTAAGAGGCGCGTTGCCCTGTGCGATTGTCTTACCCTCCTCGATCTCGGCGGTGAGATATACCACCTCGTTGTTGTTGAGGTTGACCTTGCCATCCTTCACCTCACGGTAAGGAGTCTCGATGAATCCCAGAGAATTGATCTTCGCATATACGCAGAGCGAGGAGATCAGACCGATGTTCGGTCCCTCAGGAGTCTCGATCGGGCAGAGACGGCCATAGTGGGTATAGTGCACGTCGCGCACCTCGAAGCCCGCACGCTCACGCGACAGACCGCCGGGACCCAGAGCCGACATACGGCGCTTGTGAGTAATCTCAGCCAGCGGGTTGGTCTGGTCCATGAACTGCGACAGGGCATTGGTGCCGAAGAAGGTATTGATTACCGACGAGATTGTCTTGGCATTGATCAGGTCGATAGGAGTAAACACCTCATTGTCGCGCACATTCATACGCTCGCGGATAGTGCGCGACATGCGCGACAGACCCACGCCAAACTGATTGTAGAGCTGCTCTCCCACAGTGCGCACACGGCGGTTGGAGAGGTGGTCGATATCATCGACATCGCTCTTGGAGTTGATAAGCTCGATGAGATACTTGATGATCGAGATGATATCCTCACGGGTAAGCACCTTCACATCCATCGGAGTGTCGAGCTCGAGTTTCTTATTGATACGGTAGCGACCCACCTCTCCGAGGTCATAGCGCTTGTCGGAGAAGAAGAGGTTCTGGATCACCTCGCGGGCCGACTGCTCATCGGGAGCCTCTGCATTGCGGAGCTGACGATAGATGTAGAGCACAGCATCGCGCTCATTGTCGGTCGTATCCTTGCGCAGAGTGTTGTAGATGATGCTTGAATCGATAGCCGATGCATTCTCGCTCTCGAGCATGATTGTCTTGGCGCCGCAATCCAGGATTGCATCAATGCAGTCCTCAGTCAGCTCCGAGCCACGCTCCAGCACGATATCCGTACGCACGAGCGATTCCACCTCACCGGTGTCGGGGTCGACGATATCCTCATGCCAAGACTTCGAGATACGTCCGGCCACTGTGCGGCCCAGAGCATTGCGAAGATTCTCGGGAGTCACCTCCACCTCCTCGGCGAGATTGAACACCTGGAGGATATCCTTATCCGATTCAAGACCTATCGCACGCAGAAGAGTCGATACGGGAAGTTTCTTCTTACGGTCGATGTAGGCATACATCACATTGTTGATGTCTGTGGCAAACTCAATCCAGCTTCCGCGGAACGGAATGATACGCGCCGAGTAGAGCTTAGTGCCGTTGGCATGCACGCTCTGACCGAAAAACACACCCGGCGAGCGATGCAGCTGCGATACAACCACACGCTCCGCACCATTGATCACGAATGTGCCCTGCTCGGTCATATAAGGTATAGTGCCGAGGTATACATCCTGAATCGTAGTGTCGAAATCCTCATGGTCCGGGTCGGTGCAGTAGAGTTTCAGTTTAGCCTTCAGAGGCACACTGTAGGTCTGGCCACGATCCAGACACTCCTCGATTGAATAGCGGGGAGGGTCGATGTAGTAGTCCAGGAACTCCAGCACGAAGTTATTGCGCGTGTCGGCAATCGGGAAATTCTCCGCAAAGACCTTATAGAGGCCCTCGTTCTTGCGGTTCTCGGGGGGAGTGTCGAGCTGCAGAAAGTCGCGAAACGACTTCAGCTGCACATCCAGAAAATCCGGGAAAGGAAGCGGATTCTTGATCGACGCGAAATTCACGCGCGGCTTTTCGGTTAATTTTACAGACATTGCTTGAAAATTATGTTGTTGCTGATTATTACCGCTCGACTATATCACACTGTGGTTCATCATTCCGTCTGAGTCGGCAAAACCAGTCTGTTCAAAGACAAATGTATTCATACGGCCATATCCCCAGGCAGCCGGCGCTCCCCTACCCTCGGTGGCGCAGCATATTCAGGATCTTACATCCTTGCCGGCCGGGGCATCGAAGCGTCCGCACATACGCGGGGCGATGGAGATATTATGACCACAATAATTGTGCCCGTTTCAGTTATCGATTGTTAAATTATGTCAATGATTCCGAAGCGGGCATATGGATTAATGAGGCCATAGTGACGAGAGAGAGTAATATTGTGAGAGAAAGGAGGGGTTATATAAGGAGGAGAGGAGAGAAAGAGAGGCGGCGGAGTTTCCGCCCATGCGCATGCCCGATGGCTGTCAGAAGCCGTGACCGATGCGGCATAATACGAGAAAAAAGGTTAAGACACCCGCTCACAATCAGACGGAGCGGGGTCTTAACCTATGAGTTTCTATGCAGAGATCTTATTTGAGCTCAACCTCAGCACCAGCCTCTTCGAGCTGCTTCTTCAGACCCTCAGCCTCAGCTTTGGGAAGACCCTCTTTGAGGTTGCTGGGAGCGTTGTCAACGAGCTCCTTAGCCTCCTTAAGGCCAAGACCGGTGAGCTCCTTCACGAGCTTCACAACAGCGAGCTTGCTTGCGCCAGCTGCTTTGAGGACTACGTCGAAGTTGGTTTTCTCTTCAGCGGCGGCTGCACCGGCGGCGGGACCGGCAGCAACTGCTACGGCTGCAGCGGCGGGTTCGATGCCATACTCATCCTTCAGGATCTGAGCGAGTTCGTTAACTTCCTTAACGGTGAGGTTTACAAGCTGTTCTGCAAATGCTTTCAAATCTGCCATTTCTGTATATGTTTTTTTGTTTTTTTAATTGGGATTGTTTATTTGTTGGAGAGAGTCTCGAGGATGCCGTGAAGCTTGTTGGCACCGCTCTGCAGACCGGAGATAACGTTCTTGGCCGGGCTCTGGAGGAGGGCCACAACGTCGGCGATGAGCTCGTTCTTGCTCTTGATATTAGCGAGGGTCTCCAACTGTTCCTCACCAATGTAGGCTGTCTCTTCTACGTAGGCACCCTTCAGCATGGGGAGAGTGTCGTTCTTGCCGCGGAACTCCTTCAGGAGCTTAGCCGGAGCATTGCCGGTGTTGCTCAGAAGCAGAGTAGTCTCACCGTGCAAGAGGTCGTAGAGTTCAGAATAGTCAGTCTCGGCTGCCTCGAATGCCTTGTGAAGAAGAGTGTTCTTCACGCAGAGCATCTTGATGTCACCCTTGAAGCAGGCACGACGAAGTGCGCTTGTCTTCTCGGCGTCGAGGCCGGCGGTCTGCACCAGATATACGCAGGCATACTCGCCGAGCGTATTTCCGATCATTTCTATGATTACTGCTTTATCTTCCTTTTTCATGTCGTTCTGTCGGTGTTAAAGAATTATTCCGCCACAGACTTGGCGTCAACTTTCACGCCCGGGCTCATGGTGCTTGAAAGATAAATGCTCTTGATGTATGTGCCCTTGGCAGTAGCCGGTTTCAGTTTAACAAGAGTATTGATAAACTCCTTGGCATTGTCGCGCATCTGCTCGGCAGTGAAAGATACCTTGCCGATTGAAGCGTGCACGATACCGGTCTTGTCGACCTTGAAGTCAATCTTACCCTGCTTCACCTCCTTGACAGCCTTGGCAACATCCATTGTCACTGTGCCGCTCTTGGGGTTAGGCATAAGGCCGCGCGGACCGAGGATACGACCCAGAGGGCCGAGCTTACCCATTACCGAAGGCTGTGTGATGATTACATCCACATCGGTCCAGCCACCTTTGATCTTGTCGAGATACTCGTCGAGACCCACATAGTCGGCGCCTGCATCCTTGGCAGCAGCCTCAGCATCGGGGTTGCAGAGCACGAGCACGCGCACCTGCTTGCCTGTGCCGTGGGGCAGCGATACCACGCCGCGCACCATCTGGTCGGCCTTACGGGGATCCACACCCAGACGCACATCGATATCGAGCGAAGAGTCAAACTTTGTGAAGGTGATTTCCTTTACCTTCTCAGCAGCCTCTGCGAGTGTATACGCCTTCCCAGCTTCAATCTTCGACAAAGCCAACTTTTGATTTTTTGTCAGTTTTCCCATTGTAATTGAAGATTATTAGTTAAGTTCAGGGAACGCCCCTTTTACGGTGATACCCATGCTTCTGGCTGTGCCGGCAACCATGCGCATTGCCGAGTCTAAAGTAAAACAGTTCAAATCGGGCATTTTGTCTTCAGCGATTGCCTTCACCTGATCCCATGTAATCTCGGCCACCTTGTTACGGTTAGGCTGAGCAGAACCACTCTTGAGCTTGGCAACTTCCTTGAGCTGCACTGCCACCGGAGGGGTCTTTACGATAAAGTCGAAGCTCTTGTCAGTGTAGTATGTGATTACTACCGGAAGAACCTTACCGGCCTTATCCTGGGTGCGGGCGTTGAATTGCTTGCAAAACTCCATGATGTTGATACCCTTCGAACCCAGTGCAGGGCCTACGGGAGGCGACGGATTGGCCGCACCGCCTTTAATCTGCAATTTGATCTGTCCAGCAATTTCTTTAGCCATTGTTCAGAATTTTTAATTTATTGTTGCGACAAAAAATACTCGCCATCATCCTCTCCTCCTCCCCTCGGGCGTAACAAAACCGATAGGGATGAAGAGCATCACGACAGCAATTATTCTTTCTCGACTTGAGAATAATCCAACTCAAGCTCCGTGCCTCGGCCAAATATCTTGACCTCGACTTTTAATTTACGTCTTTCAGTGTTGACCTCACTTATCACCGCAGAGAATCCGCTGAACGGACCTGCAAGCACCTTGACAGCCTCACCTACCTCGAAATCAGCCAGTACTTCATCCACCGGCTGCTGGAGGTCGTCGGCTCGGCCCAACATGCGCATCACCTCTGCCTCGCGAAGAGTCTCCGGCTTTGCACCTTTGGCGCGACCGCGCAGAAAATCAATGACATTCGTAGTGTTGCGAAGCTCATATTCAACCTCTCCGGTCAGATCGGCCTGCACAAAGACATAGCCGCTGTAGAGAGTGCGCTCCTTAACCACCTTCTTGCCATTGCGTGTGGTCAGAACCTTCTCTGTAGGTATCAACACCTGGAAAACGTAGCGACCCAGGTTGGTATTCTTGATCTGTGCGTCAAGTACTTCCTTCACCTTGGCCTCTTTACCTGAAATGGCACGCAGAACGTACCATTCTTTCTTTTCGCTTGCCATTACGCTGATACTATAGAATTATAAACCGTAAATGAATTGCATCAGGAGCTCAAAAACCTTATCCACAGCCCAGATAAAGACAGCGATGATGATGGAAGCTATCAGCACCAGCACCGAACTGTTGATGAGTTGTTTCTGAGTTGGCCAAGAAACCTTATAGACGAGTTCGTCGTAAGATTCCTTTATGTCCTTAATTAACTTCATATTTGATTTGTTTGGCACGGGAAGAGAGGCTCGAACTCCCGACACCTGGTTTTGGAGACCAGTGCTCTACCGACTGAGCTATTCCCGTAGATAGAGGGGCCTTGCGATGCAAGACCCCTCCTATGATTTTGGAGTCTCTACTTGAGAGCTTTCACTCTTATTAGAGGCAGGTCGGGCAGATTAGTCCTCGTAAACCTGAGTGATCTGACCTGAACCTACTGTGCGGCCACCCTCGCGGATTGCGAAGCGAAGACCCTGGTCGCAAGCTACCGGAGTGATGAGCTTAACGTCGATCTCAACGTTGTCGCCGGGCATCACCATCTCAACACCCTCGGGGAGTGAGATCTCACCAGTTACGTCGAGTGTACGAACGTAGAACTGGGGACGGTACTTGTTGTGGAACGGTGTGTGACGGCCACCCTCCTCTTTCTTAAGGATGTAGACCTGAGCCTTGAAGTGGTCGTGAGGCTTAACCTGACCGGGATGGCAGAGCACCATACCACGACGGATCTCATTCTTGTCAACACCACGGAGGAGCAGACCTACGTTGTCGCCGGCTTCACCCTCATCGAGGAGCTTGCGGAACATCTCGACACCTGTAACAGTTGTCTTGCGGTCAGCACCGAGGCCAAGAATCTGAACCTCATCACCTACCTTCACGATACCAGTCTCGATACGGCCAGTAGCCACTGTACCACGACCTGTGATTGAGAATACGTCCTCAACCGGCATAAGGAAGGGTTTATCGATATCGCGGGGAGGCAGCGGAATCCAGTTGTCAACGGCATCCATGAGCTCCATTACCTTCTCTACCCACTCAGCCTCGCCATTGAGAGCACCGAGAGCAGAACCGCGGATGATGGGAGTGTTGTCGCCGTCGTATTCGTACTGAGAAAGAAGGTCGCGCATATCCATCTCAACGAGCTCGAGCATCTCCTCGTCGTCTACCATGTCGCACTTGTTCATGAACACTACAAGACGGGGAACGTTTACCTGGCGAGCCAGAAGGATGTGCTCACGAGTCTGGGGCATCGGACCGTCAGTTGCAGCAACTACGATGATTGCACCGTCCATCTGAGCAGCACCTGTTACCATGTTCTTCACATAGTCGGCGTGTCCCGGGCAGTCTACGTGAGCGTAGTGACGGTTGGCTGTCTGATACTCTACGTGAGCTGTATTAATAGTGATACCACGCTCTTTCTCCTCAGGAGCATTGTCGATAGAGTCGAACGAACGAGCCTCTGAAAGACCTTTCTCAGCGAGAACCTTTGTGATGGCCGCAGTAAGAGTAGTCTTACCGTGGTCTACGTGACCAATCGTACCGATGTTCACGTGCGGTTTGGTTCTTTCGAATTTTTCTTTAGCCATTGTTTTGCTATTATTATTTTAATTTTTCTTTTCTCTTCGGTTGAAGGAGAGAGTTTGGAGCCGGTGGCGGGATTTGAACCCGCGACCTCTTCCTTACCAAGGAAGTGCTCTACCCCTGAGCTACACAGGCATTTTATCAGATTCAGGCTATTGCATTCTGTCTAATCTGGAGCGGAAGACGAGGTTCGAACTCGCGACCCATAGCTTGGAAGGCTATTGCTCTACCAACTGAGCTACTTCCGCAGATTCAGCCGGACCTCTCGTCATCCTGCAGCCGCTGCGCGACCGACTCCGACGCTCGTCCGATTGATGTGGGCGAAGATGGATTCGAACCACCGAAGGCATAAGCCAGCAGATTTACAGTCTGCCCCATTTGGCCACTCTGGTATTCGCCCTGATTGCTCTCGGCGCCGTCGCCGGCTGCCGAAGCGATTTCCCATTATTGTCATTCCATCTCCCCGTCTTGAGCCTCTTGTCGGATTCGAACCAACGACCCCGAGATTACAAATCACGTGCTCTGGCCAACTGAGCTAAAGAGGCATCTCTTTCTTATCATATCTGTTTGACTGCGCTGTGGCGGTCAAGCGGGTGCAAAGTTAAGCACCTTTTTTGATATATGCAAATTTTTTGAGGAAAAAATTTCAATGCACTGTTTTTTTCTTTTTTCGAGCGACTGTCGAGCAGTCGGTCGTCGCACCCTTCAAGGCTTTCCTTTCCGGTATTGCAGCGCAAATTTACTACTTATTTTTGAATTTCCCATCAATCCAAGCAATATTTTTTGTAAGTTTGCAAATATTCATATCGTACACCATCCTCTCCATCCCCTTTAAGTAATGGATTATCAGATAATAAAGCGTCGTATCGAGTCTCTGAGGAGTCTGATGCGCAAAAGCGGAATTTCGGCCGCTATCATACCACATGTCGACCCACATCAGAGCGAATACATGTCATCACACTGGCATGTGCGCGAGTTTTTCTCCGGATTCAATGGTTCGGCAGGCACTCTGGTGGTGACTCTCGAGGGTGCGGCCCTGTGGACCGATTCCCGTTATTTTCTTCAGGCGGCGACTCAGCTGGAGAATACATCGATCGAACTTATGAAGGACGGACTCCCCTCCACGCCCTCTATTACATCTTATATAATAAGTGTGCTTCATGAGGGTGATATGGTAGGCCTGGACGGCATGCTGTTTACTAAGAACTCGCTTGATGCGCTTGACAGGGAGTTTTCGGTAGCCTCTATATCCGTTAATCCGGATTTCCGACCGGCTGATGCGTTATGGGCCGACCGTCCTCCGCTGCCATCCGATGCGGTATACATACTTCCGGAGCAGTATGCCGGCGAGATGGCCGGAAGCAAGCTACAGCGTCTGCGTGATGCAGTCGGGGGCTGCGGGGCCGAGGCTGTCTACATCACCGAGCTTGATTCTATCGCATGGCTTCTCAATATGCGCGGCAGTGATGTCGACTTCAATCCGGTATTTACATCTACATTATATATAGGGCCTAAGTCGGGAGTGCTTTTTATTGATGACGTAAAGGTGTCGGATGAAGTGCGCTCCTATCTGGCCGGATATAAGGTCGAGCTGATGCCGTATGACAGTGCCGCAGGATTTCTGGCTGAGTCTTCGCTCCCTGTGCTTGCCAATCCTGCCACTCTGCCGGCTGCGCTGGCACGTACTCCGGGCATCGACTGGATTTATGCTCCATCGCCCGTACCTGCCATGAAGGCCGAGAAGAATGATGTGGAACTGCGCAATCTTCGCCACGCTATGGTGATAGAGGGAGCATCGATGGTCAATGCCATTTCCGACATCACCGACCGCCTCGGACGAGGAGAGACCGTCACCGAACTTGATGTCGTAGACACGCTGAGCCGTTGCAGGGCCCGGCATGCAAGCTATCGCGGCGACAGTTTCGGCACAATCGCGGGCTATGGGGCCCACGGCGCTATAGTGCACTATGAGCCTACTCCGGAGACCAACGCCACGCTACGCCCGGAAGGTCTGTTGCTCGTCGACACGGGCGGACAGTATCTTCATGGCACCACCGACATCACACGCACAATCGCGCTGGGACATCCCACCGACGACGAGCGCCACGATTTCACTCTCGTGCTCAAAGGGCACATTGCGCTTGCTGCAGCCGTATTTCCCGAAGGGACGCGCGGAGCACAGCTCGACGTGCTTGCCAGGCAGTTTCTGTGGCAGGAGGGGAAGACCTATCTCCACGGCACCGGCCATGGCGTGGGTTTCTTCCTCAATGTGCATGAGGGGCCGCAGAGTATCCGCCTTCAGGAGAATCCGGTGGCATTGCGTCCGGGTATGGTCACTTCCGACGAGCCGGGCCTCTATCTGTCGGACCGCTATGGCATCCGCTGCGAGAATCTTGTGCTGACTGTGGGCGCAGGCGATACCGAGCATGGGCGCTTCCTTAAATTCGAGGTGCTGTCGCTTTTTCCGTTCGACAGGACTTTGCTCGACCTCTCGATACTTACCGACGCTGAAATAATGTGGCTCAACGACTACCACCGCAAGGTGTGGTCGGAGCTTGCCGACTATCTGCAGGGACGTCCTCTTCAATGGCTCGAGCAGGCGTGTGCGCCAATTTCACGGTAAAATATTTTTCATCTTATCCCTTTCTCTTCATAATATAATATATGGCACTTATAAAATCAGTATGCGGATTCACTCCGCAGATAGGCGAGGGCACATTCCTTGCCGACAATGCCGCCATCGTAGGCGACGTAGTCATGGGACGCGACTGCAGCGTGTGGTTCAATGCCGTAATCCGTGGCGATGTTAATGAAATCCGTATCGGCGACCGTGTGAACATACAGGATGGGTCGGTGCTCCATACCCTTTATCAGAAATCGACTATCGAGATAGGCAACGACGTGTCGATAGGCCACAATGTTACCATTCATGGCGCGAAAATCCATGATTATGCTCTCATAGGCATGGGTTCGGTGGTAATGGACAATGTGGAGGTAGGCCGCGGTGCTCAGATTGCCGCAGGTGCGGTGGTGCTTTCCAATACGAAAATAGGTGATGGCGAGCTCTGGGCCGGAGTCCCGGCTAAATTCATGAAGATGGTGGATGCCGAGAAGTCGCGCGAAATCAATCAGAAAATCGCCCGCAATTATCTCGCCTATTCAAAATGGTATGGCGAAAATCCGCCGGAAGGACGCGAGCTTGTGCTGTAACATTCGGGCGTAGCGCCCTTATTCGTCAGTCAAACAGTTCGCCGAGTATGTCCATCGAGCGCAGTCCGGTGAGGCGGGCGTAATGGAGTCCGTAGTAGTCGAGCATCACTGAAAGTATGCGTCGCCGCTCGTTGCGGTTTAGGCGGAATACTTTCAGATTGTCCCAGCGCATGCGGCTCAGCAGCCTTACAGCCTCAGCATCGTCGCCCATGAGGAAATGGCGGTGTAGAGGGGGAGTAGGGCGGAATATGCCCTCGAGCATGTCGAATACCATTCCGGGGCGGTAGGTGCCCATGTCGGGCTCGATGCCTATAAAGCGTCCGAGGCGGTAGAGAAACGCCAGGTGAAAATTGGCGGCACCCTCTTGGACGGCGTCAAGTGTCGTAATGGAGTCGGCTATGAAGTCAAATAGCCCTTCGTCGGCCTCACCTTCGGGCACGACAACGCCGAGTAGCTCGGTAAGAAACATGGCCATCGACATCTTTACCGGATCGGCATGGATGGCGGGCAACGCTGTCATCGGGCGCATGTCGCGCACTGTGGCAAGCTGCCTGGCACCGCGCAGGTCGGCTATGCCCTCTATCATACTCAGCGGCATAGTCAGCGCCCTGCGGCGGGCGGCCTCGCGACCGTTTCCGGCAGGAAGCATCACCGACAGTCGTCCGCGCTCGCGGCTGTATAGCGACAGTATGTTATTGCGGTCATTGTAGCGCACCGTGCGCAGGCATATGGCATGAATCGTAGTCAACATATTTCCAAAGTTACGGATTTCAGCCGGTTTATTGACTGACGTCAGAAAATATCATCAGTTATCATGAGTATTATGCTCCCAAAAGACTTTATAAGCCCCTTTCCGGGCCTTGAGGAGGCTCTTGCCGAAGAGCCGGCGGTAAGCGTGCGCGTCAACAGAGCGAAAGGTATCGCAGTTCCGCCCGGTGCTGCGGCAGTGCCGTGGTGTCCTGCCGGATTCTGGCTTGATGACCGTCCGCAGTTTACGTGGGACCCTGCTCTTCATCAGGGTCTCTACTATGTGCAGGATGCATCTTCAATGATTACCACGCTTGCTGTAAGGCAGGCAGTGGCCCTTATGGGCCTCACATCGGAGGTGCTGCTGCTCGACGCATGTGCCGCCCCCGGGGGTAAGACGATTGCCGCCATAGATGCCCTTCCTCAGGGGTCGTTTGCGGTGGCCAATGAGTATGTGTCGGGCCGCGCCGTCATCCTCGCCGAGAATCTGGCAAAATGGGGAAATCCTGCAAAAATGGTGACACGCGGCGACACATCCCGCTTCAGAAAGTTGCCTGACACATTTGATATAGTCATGGCCGATGTCCCATGCTCCGGCGAGGGGATGTTTCGCAAAGATCCGGAGGCTGTAAGGCAGTGGACTCCGGCTTTGGTCGAGGAGTGTGCCGTACGTCAGCGCGAGATTGTTGCGAATCTGTGGAAGACTCTTCGTCCGGGTGGCATATTCATATATTCGACATGCACGTTCAACCGCGCTGAAAACGAGGATATGCTCGCATGGATTCTCTCGGAATATCCCGACAGCATGTATATCGCCCTTGATATCCCCGACAGTTGGGGCACTATTACGACCGACGGCTGCACACACTTCGTGCCCGGACATGTACGTGGCGAGGGGCTGACTATATTTATGGTATCAAAGGGGCAGGCCGACTCATGCAGGCCTCAACAACAGTCGCGGCGAGCATCGTCGGCCGACAGAGGCCGCAAAGCCAGGAAACCGGCTGTGGCAGTCGCGCCGGAATGCTTCCGATGGCTTGACCGCAGCGAGGATTATGATATCCGCGACGAAAACGGTCGTATCGTGGCAGTCCCCGCCTTGTGGAGCGCAAAGGCAAAAGAGCTCTCCGGAAAACTTGATGTGGTGGGGTGCGGCATAGAAATCGCCACCGTAAAAGGACGCGACATCATTCCGTCGCAGTCGCTGGCATTGTCGACATCATTGAGGCGTGGCGCATTTCCGGAAGTTGAGGTTGTATATGCGGATGCAGTGGCATATCTGCGGCGCGAGGCTGTAGCGATGCCCGACGGTACTCCACGTGGATTCGTACTGCTGACCTATCGAGGGGCTCCACTCGGATTTGTGAAGAATATCGGAAACCGTGCCAACAATCTCTATCCTGCCGAATGGCGCATACTATCCACGCATGTTCCTTCGGTGCCACCCTCGGTGGTCTGACCTCGGTCTATCATCCGGCAGTAGGATTTCACTTGGCAATATATATGCGGCTGTGTCGTGCAATTCCCGACACAGCCGCTCACCTTTTTTACGTACCTATTGTAATATCAATCACTTGCTCTTGATGGTACACTGCAATACCATCGGAGTCCGCACACCGGGGCGCTCTTCACCGCTGGCTATTATGGCCGAGCTGTCGGAAATGGCCACGGCTGTGGTTGTGACGGCCAGCGGATAAGGTGACTCGCATATGTCGGTCAACTCACCCGTCGACGGACTGTAGCGGCGGAGCATGTGGGAGAATCCGGGGTGTTGGGGGTCGGCGGGGAGTATTTTCTCAACTCCACCGAATAGCCATATGTCGCCACCGAAGTTAAGCGCTGTGGCCGCCATCACCGGGAAATCTCCATCAAGGGTGTTCCACTCTCCCGATACCGGGTCATAGACAAATCCGGCAGTGCTGATTTCAATCTCCTTGTCAGGGCCGAAATCCCTTCCGCCAAACATGTAGAACTTTCCCTCGGCTGCCGCTGCCACGCTGAATCCGAGCTCCGGACCGGGCCATGGCGGGAGAATCTGCCATCCGTCATCTTTTCGGTCGAGATCAAGCATCACAAACGCGTGGGAGGCACACTCTACGCTGTCGCTGCATATTCCGCCAGCCAGAAACACCTTGCGGCCCACAAGCGCGCCCGCCGAGTTGGACAGGGGGAACGGCAGCTTGGGATATATGTCCGAGCGCAATTCCGGACGTCCACCGTTATTCGACAAAAGATATACCGCAGGAGAGCCCCCGTCGGCATTGTTTCCGCCGATGAGCATTATGCCCTCGGGGAGTGTTATCGACACACCGTAGGCCAGCGGCTCAGGGAGGAAGTCGGGATACACGTTCCACTTTTCAGTCGGAAAATCATAACTGTAGAGAGTGCGGTGCCACACCTTCTTTGCTCCTGTCCAAGGAAATCCGTCGGGAAAATTGGCACCGCCGGCCACCATTAGAGTGTTTTCGCATATACCGGCAAATGCTCCTGCCACGCCGATGTTGACCGAATCGCCCGGAGCAGGAGGTAGCTGTAGGGTCGCGTTCCAGGTTATATCCGTTTCGGGGGCGCCATGTTTACATGAGGTTGCCATACACATCGACAGACAGACCGAACCGGCTATCAGCGACTTGAAAATTTTATCTGCAAATCTTTTCATTTGTGGAAATCTTGGTCAGATTAAGGTATCACGCATGAACCAACCGTCAATTCAGTCTTCCGGTTTCCATGCCTTCATTATAGAAGTAACGTGTATTTGCCCTGATATCATATAAGATGCTGTTTAAATTTTATTTTGTGTAGTATATGAGAGATTCTACTGATTGGAAATTTTTACAGTGATGAAAGAGTTTTGGAAATTTCATGATTATTGGTTTAATCAAAAAAGATAAGGAATAAGTCTGAAAGACAAGTTGAAATAAATATTCAACATTCTTTTTAGTGCATTAGTGAGTATTGATGAAAAAAGGTCCACGGCGAGCAAGCCGTGGACCTTTGTGGTGGTGTATATGATATATATGTTATGTATGCTCAGGGGAGATACACATTAATGTATAATGGCAGGTAGAGATACATATTATATATTATATGGGGGAATGTCATTTTGCGATGGGGCAGCCTGAGCAGCGGTTGGCGATTTCGGTGAAGAAGTCGTTGCCCTTGTCGTCGACGAGGATAAATGCGGGGAAGTCCTCGACCTCGATTTTCCAGATTGCCTCCATGCCGAGTTCGGGATATTCAAGGCATTCAACTTTCTTGATGCTGTTGTATGCCAGGATGGCAGCGGGACCGCCGATAGAGCCGAGGTAGAATCCGCCGTGCTTGTGGCATGCGTCGGTCACCTGCTTTGAACGGTTGCCTTTTGCAATCATTATCATTGAGCCACCGGCGGCCTGGAACTGGTCGACATAGCTGTCCATACGTCCGGCTGTAGTGGGGCCGAATGATCCTGATGCCATTCCTTCCGGTGTCTTGGCCGGGCCGGCATAGTAGATGGGGTGGTCCTTCAGATAGTCGGGCATAGGCTCTCCTGCGTCGAGGCGCTCTTTGATTTTTGCGTGGGCGATGTCGCGGCCTACGATGATGGTGCCTTTGAGCGAGAGGCGTGTCGATACGGGATATTTTGTGAGTTCGGCCAGGATTTCAGGCATCGGACGGTTGAGGTCGATTTTAACGGCATTGCCTTCGCCCTGCTGGCGCATTTCTTCGGGGATGAGTTCGCCGGGGTTGGTGTCGAGTTTCTCGATCCAGAGGCCGTCTTTGTTGATTTTGGCTTTTACGTTGCGGTCGGCCGAGCAGCTTACGCCCAGGCCTACGGGGCATGATGCGCCATGGCGGGGCAGACGAATCACACGGATGTCATGGGCAAAATATTTGCCTCCGAACTGAGCTCCGAGACCAATCTTCTGGGCTTCCTCGAGCAGAGTTTTTTCAAGTTCTACGTCGCGGAAGGCGCGGCCGTATTCGTTGCCTGTGGTGGGGAGGTTGTCGTAGTATTTTACCGATGCTTTCTTTACGGTGGCAAGGTTCATTTCTGCCGATGTGCCTCCGATGACGAATGCGATATGATAGGGGGGACAAGCGGCTGTGCCAAGCGACTTCATCTTCTCAACGAGGAACGGCACGAGCTTCTGGGGATTGAGCAGGGCCTTTGTCTCCTGGTAGAGGTAGGTCTTGTTGGCTGAGCCTCCGCCTTTGGCCACGAAGAGGAAATTGTATTCGTTGCCGTCGACAGCGTAGAGGTCAATCTGGGCGGGGAGGTTGCATCCGGTGTTGACCTCGTCGTACATGTTCAGAGGAGCGTTCTGCGAGTAGCGGAGATTGCATCCGGTGTATGTGTCATATACACCATGGGAAATCTGCTCTTCGTCGCCTCCGCCGGTGTACACGTTCTGACCTTTCTTGCCGATGCATATTGCTGTACCGGTATCCTGGCAGAAGGGGAGCTGGCCTTTGGCTGCGATTTCAGCGTTGCGCAGCATTGTGAGGGCCACAAATTTGTCGTTCTCGCTGGCTTCGGGATCGGTGAGGATTTTGGCCACCATCTGGTTGTGCTCGCGGCGGAGCATGAACGAATTGTCGTGTGTTGCCTGGCGGGCGAGCACGCGTAGCGCCTCGGGATCTACCACGAGCATCTCGCGGTCGCCCCATTTCTCAACCTTCACATAGTCGGATGTGAGGTGGTAATACTCGGTTTTGTCGGGCGACATAGGGAATGGCGCCTGATATACAAAAGGTTTTACGGGCATAATTATACGGTTATGGTTGTTTGTCTGCGAATTTAGCAAAAAATGTCTAAATTTGCATTTCCCAAGCCATGTAAATTTTGTTAAGCTATTGTAATAGCAACTGAAAATAAGAGCTTGTTTAATAATAAATGTTGCCGCCAGGGTCGTATAGCTTGAGACGATTTTCGACATGTGACGAAGGAG